>CAXTUG010000225.1:500-5486 GCA_964247375.1 uncultured Sphingomonadaceae bacterium | reverse complement strand
GCGCCGCCGCGGGTGCGCCATAGCCTTCGAGGATGCGTAGGCCGTACTTCTCTGAATATGTGCGGTGGGTCTCGTCGCGCACGCGCTCGGCACCGGCGAAGATGTAGCGCAGTGAGTAGAAATCGTAGCCGTGCGCCATCCGCGCATAGCCCGACAGGAAGGTGTCGGTGCCGAACAGGATCGTCGCATTGGCGTCATAGGCCAGCGCCGGCACGATCCGATAGTGGAGCGGGCTCGGGTAGAGCAGCGTCTTCACCCCCGACAGGATCGGCAGCAGGGTGCCTCCGGTCAGCCCAAAACTGTGGAAGACGGGCAGCGCGTTCAGCACCACATCGGCCGAGTTGAAATCGATCCGCGCCGACAGTTGCAGGCAATTGGTCAGCAGGTTGCGATGACTGAGCGCGACGCCCTTGGGCAGGCCTTCAGAGCCGCTGGTGAACAGGATCACCGCCGGCGCATCCGGCGACACCCTGTGGCGGCGGTGCAGGCGGCCGGCCCAGCGTGTCGCGACGAGCGCGCGCAGCTTCGCCAGCACGCCGATCCCCGAACCGACGTCTTCCAGATAGAGGATGCGGATGCCTGCCGCCTCCAGCCCCACAATCGCATCGCCCAGCTTCGCCTGGGTGACGAAGGCTTTGGCGGTGACGACCCTCCTGATCTCGGCCGCCGTGCAGGCCGCCTTCAAATTGGTGAGACCGGCCGTGTAGTTTAGCATCGCCGGCACGCGGCCGATCCCCTGCAGCGCGAAGAAAGTTGCCGCAACGGCGTTGACGTTGGGCAACAGCACGCCGACCGCCTCGCCCTGCGCCGTCGTGCGGGCGAAGACGCGGCCGAGGGCGAGGCTGCCGATTATGAGCCGGCCGTAGGTCATCGGCTCGCGCTTTACATCCTCGACGATGCCGGCCTTAGAGCCGTGAATGTCCTTCGCATCCAGCAGCGCCTGATAGAGCGTCCGATCGACGTTGGAGGTGGCGAAGATCATCTCGCTCATCACGTCATAGAGCTTGGCACCGGCGGCGGCGCGGCGCTGGCGGGCGGTGTCGCCTTCCACCACGAAGCGGCGCGGCGGCAGGATGGTGAGATCGATCTTGGGGAAAGCTCGCAATCGCACCTTGCCGCGCAGGCGCGAGAAAGGCGTATATTGCGCGCCGGAGATGCGAACGGGGATGATCGGTGCGTCGGCCTTGTCTGCGACCATGCCCGGGCCGTCGAACACCTTCATCAGCGCACCGGTCACGGTGATCCGCCCTTCCGGAAAGATCACCAGCGTCCGCCCTTCGCGAACTGCCTTGACCATCGCCTTGGCGGCCATCGGATTGGTCGGGTCCACCGGGAAGGCGTCGAAGAGGCCGAGGAACGGCTTTACCCACCAAGCCCGGGCGATGCTGGTGGCGATCGCAAAGGTCGGCCTGCCCGGCAGGAAAGCCGCCAACAGCAGCCCATCGAGGAAGGAGACGTGGTTTACTACCACCACCGCGCGTTCCCCCGGCCTGGGCATGTGCTCCGTGCCATGCACCTCCACCTGATAGAGCGTCACCAGCAGCCAGCGGATTGCGGCCTTAAATACGGTTTCGGGCAGCAGCCAGCAGGAGATGAGCGCAATCGCCAGCGTCGCGAAACCGAGCGCGCCGATCACGCCGGGCACGCTCGTGCCCGTGGCGAGCAGTGCGGACACCACCGCGACCATCAGCACCGTGACGAAGGCGTTGACGATGTTGTTGGCGGCGATGATGCGCGAGCGCTCGGCAGACGCGCTGCGCACTTGCAGAATCGCGTAGAGCGGCACGACGAAGATTCCACCGCAAAAGGCCAGCCCGGCCAGCGCGACAAGGATATGCCAGCTTCCGCTCGCGGCCACAAAGGCGGCGACATTCCGGCTCGGCATCGTGCCTGAGAAAGTGCGGGTCGCGATCCACAGGTCGATCAGGAACACCGCCATGCCTAGCGCGGCGACGGGCACGTAGCGCGCCGAGACCTCACCACCCAGCAGCTTGTTGACGACGACTGAACCGATCGCGACCGACACCGAGAAAACTAGCAGGAACAGGGTCACGACGCCGGCGCCGGCGTGGAGCGTTCCGCTGACCAGCGGGGCGAACTCCGACAGCAGGATCGCGCCGACTGAGAAGAACCAGCTGATTCCGAGAATTGCCAGCCAAACGCCGCGCCTCGCCTTGGCGACCGACAGGATATCCGACGTGCCCTTAAGGATGTTCGCTTGGATTCGCAGACCGGGTGCCGCGGCCGGTGCCGCCGCCGGAATGGCGAGGCTCGCGACGAGGCCGATCCCGGCCACTCCGGTCGCTACCAGGCCTGCTTCCCAGGGCAGGATAATGCTGCCGAGCAACTGGCCTGAGAGGATCGCCAGGAACGTGCCCGCCTCGATCAGACCGGTGCCGCCCATCACCTCATGCGGACCCAGTTGCTGCGGCAGGATCGAATATTTGACCGGCCCGAAGATGGTGGAATGCACGCCCATCAGGAACAGGCACGTCAACAGGATCGGCACTGACTGCAGCCAGAAACCAACAAGCGCGAGCAGCATGATCCCGATCTCGGCCGCCTTGACCATGCGGATCAGCCGCGCCTTGTTGTACCTGTCCGCAAGCTGGCCAGCCAGCGCCGACAGCAGGAAATAGGGCAGAATGAAAAGGCCGGTGGCGATTGTCGCCAGCATCTCGGCCTTAGCGGGGGCTGCCGCATAGAGTCCGAAACTGGCGAGAAACAGCAACGCGAACTTCAGCAGATTGTCGTTGAAGGCGCCCAGGAACTGAACGACGAACAGCGGGCCGAACCGGCGCTTGCCGAGCAACGAGACATCAGGTGCGGACATGAATACCCCCGATCTCGGTGGATAAGATCTATGTCTTAACGATTTTCGTCGGGGAGATAACGGCTGTAGAGCCAGCCCACGCCGATCAGACTGAAGCCAAGCGCGGCAAAAGACCCGATCCGGGCGAGGCCATCCAGCCCGGCGGCATCGAACAGGAACACCTTGGTCACCGCCGCCAGCATCAGGCCGAGGCTGGCAATCCGCCAGTCGCGCAGGCGCCGCGTGATGCCGGTCCACAGGAACCCGCCAGCCAACGCGATCGCCAGCATCGATCGCCCGATCTGTTCGCTCGGGTTGGTCCCATTGCCGAGCAGCATCGGCGAGTGCATCATCTGGCGCAGCAGCGTGAAGGCACCGAGCACGATGAGAGCGATCAACGACCAGTCACGCTGACGCTCCGTTCCCGGATGCGCGCGCGGAACTAGCCACAGCAGGCCGCTCGCCGTCGCATAGGCCGGGATAAGCCAGGGGCCGACATCCTGTCGGACCAAAAGCGGGTTTGCGATCACGCCGGTGTACCAAGCGAAGTGCAGCAGCGCCGCGCAGGCAAAGGCGAGGCAGGCCGCGCGAACCCGAAAGCGCCACGCCACAATTGCACCAGTGGCAAGCAGCATCTCCCACAAGGTGCGTTCGGCGAAGGCGTAAGCGACGAACGTGGCCGACCCATCGATCGCGAACAGATGCTTGTAACCGACATGGGTCGCGATCGTCAGCAAGAGGCCGGCAGCGGCAGCCGCACTGTCACGCAGGCGCGGCGGCATTGGCATGCACAGTGCGGCCATCAGCAGCGCCCCCGCCGGAAAGACGATGCGAAGCGCGATGTCGGTCAAAGTCGGCCAGTCGCGCAGCACGACCGGCTGCCCGACAGCACTCGCCACGCCCTCGACCAGCCACTGGCCGAGCGGAGCGACCGCCCACCCCGCCATCAGCACGACTGCTGCGATTACGCCCGGCAGAAGCCCGGACCGGCTTACCGCAGTCAGCCCTGCGACGATCGCCACTGGCGCCAGCGGGATACAGGTGGTCGGCAGGATTTGCGCGGCAGTCCCGTAGCCGATCAGGACGGCGGCAGGCTGCAGCACACGACCGGTCGACGGATCGGCACGCCATGCGAGGACGGCGGCCAGCAAGGTGGGTACGCCCCATGTTGCCAGCGCAGTGAGATCACCCGCTTCCAGTCCGCCGATCAGCCGGAAGATACCGCTGCTGACCATCAGGAAACCCAAAGTAGCCGCCCCAAAGGCCCAGCTGGCGCGAACGATCCGTTCATCTCGCGCTCGCCAGCCGAGATGGAAAAGAGCGAAGGTCAGGGTGGCGATGACCGGCGGCCAGAGCCATTCGGCGCACGCCTTCAATCCGGCAAAACCCAGCAGGATCGCGGCGGTGATCGCCAGCGTCGCGAAGCGCGTATCCTCGCCACGCCGCCCATGAGCCAAGCCCAGTGTCGCGACGCCGCTCGCCAGCCCGGCGCCGATCAGCGCCGCGACGGCGGTATCGGCGACTGGGAAATGGATAGCTGGTACGAAGCCGATCGCCAGCGCAACGGCCGCGACGGACGGCGCATCGGTCCGACCCGCATCGGCGCGCCACACCCGCCTGATCGCAGGACCCCCCTAGACCGCCGTGAGCACAATCAGCCTGACAGTGAGATCGCAGGCGGCCGGGTGTGGCCAAACGATGGCGAGCAGTATCGCCACGCCGACGCCCAGCGCCGGCACTTCGACGAACAGGGCTTCGCGTCTGGAAAGCCAGATGATCGCGATCGAGATCAGCCCGAACAAGCCCCAGTGCAGCGGCGCGAACCCACCGATCGCCACCAGCGCGGCGAGTTGCGCGCAGCCGACCAGTGCCCCCGCCAGTCGCAGGAGGCTCGCGCGCTCTCCGGTCAGCAACAGCGGGAGGCCGATCGCAAGAGCCAGCGTGTAAAGCCCCACGGACATCGCCGATGCGCGATCGAGCGTGCCATGCAGGATCAGCCAGGCTCCCCAACCGAACCCGCCGGCCAGAGCGGTCGCGCCCAGCCACCACCAGCGTTGTTGCCGGCCGAGCGTGCAGAGGCCGCCGATCGTCAGCGCCAGATAAAGCGTGAGCAGCGGCACGGCCGGCTCGGCCGAGCCGACCAAAGCAGGCGCGGCAAGTCCACCGACCAGTCC
>CAXTUG010000225.1:0-489 GCA_964247375.1 uncultured Sphingomonadaceae bacterium | reverse complement strand
GCCACCGGCTAGCATGGTAACCAGGGTCATGCCCGCGAACGCCGTCCCGGCCCCGATCAGGTGATAGAGGTTCGCGGCCGCCAGGATCATCGCATAGAGCGTGGCGATCCCCGCTCCGGCCAGCGCCTGCCTTACACGGCCGTCGCGGACGACGCCATCGAAGCGCAGGGCCGCCTCGGCCGATACGATCAGCGCGCTTCCGAACATCATCCCCAGCACGACGCGCACCGGCGGCGACAACAGCCCCGCCGCGATCGAGAAGCGAACGATCAGGAAGCCGGCGACCGCAAGCGTGACGCCGCCGGCCCAGATCGGCAGGCGGCGGCCGAAGACAACCTCGCACCCCCCCCCTCGCGCCGCGCCCTGCAACCCTGAAAGAGGACGCACCCCGATGGCCCACTCCCTCTCTCGCGAGGCCGGACCACCCACCGCCGCCGTCGCGCCCGCGCTGCTGAACCGGCCCGCGCTCGACAGCGAGGAGGTGTGGAA
>CAXTUG010000224.1:1089-5518 GCA_964247375.1 uncultured Sphingomonadaceae bacterium | reverse complement strand
ATGTTCGGCGTCGTCAGGGTAGCCAGCCTGGAGGCGCTTAATGGCCAGATTACGCCGGTAGCGGTGACAGGCGTGCTCGGTGCGGTGGCGCTCGGCCTATTCAACCGGGTCTATAACCTCGTCACACTGCCGGTGCAGCTGCTGGTCGCGTCGGTCAACCGGGTGATGATCTCAGGGCTGGTCGCGGTCGCCGACGACGCCGAGCGTCGGCGTGGCGCGATGCGGATACTGACCCGCGTGGTCTCCACGGTCATCACGCCGCTGGCGCTAGGTGTGGCAGGCGCTGGCCGGACGTTTGTTGCGGTAGTGCTGGGCGACAAGTGGGTGGCGGCGGCGCCGATCATCCCTTTGCTGTCGATTGCGGTCGTCGCCAACATGATGGGCGCGGTCTTCGGCCAGCTCGCCGAGTCGGTGCAGCGGTTCAACGACAAGATGCGTGTGCAGGCGCTCTCCACGCTGCTGCTTGTCGCAGCGCTGCTGATCGGCGGCCACTGGGGGCTGACGGGAGTTGCGGCGGGCGCTATGATGGGCGCGCTCATATTCTTCCTGCTCTATCTGCGGCTGACCGCGGCGATCATCGCTGTGCCGGTAGCCACGATGCTGCGCTGGCTAGCGCCGAGCTGGGCAGCCGGCATTGCCAGTTACGCCGCCGCGCGCGGGGTGGAGGCGCTGCTTGCAGGGCAGGCGGGGATCCACGCCACGCTCGCAGCGCAGATTATAGCCTGCGGCGCAGCGGCGGGCATCTTCCTGCTACTGCTCGACCGGCCGCTACTGCTCGACCTGTCGCGGCTGCTGCTGCCTAGCAGCGTGCACGGCGTTGTCGCCCGTGTGCTCGAATGAGCCACGCCGCCGCGAGGCCGCCGAGCGGCGATTGTGTCGGCGATGATTCGTCGAGCGGATCCGGACGGTCGCGCCGGACGCAATAGCCACTCCAAACGAGACGGCGGCCGCCTACGAATTGTCCGCCTCATCCACCGTTCCCGCTCCGCACCTGCCCGGCTGCTTCCGACATCGCGCGCGCCGGGGGCCGGCGCAGCCACGGGCCGACCGGCGGCTGCACCATCCAGTGCCCGAGCGGCAGTAGGTGCGCCCAGCGGATCAGCGTCGCCTCCAGCGCGAGCAGCTTCGGGCGGAGCTTGAGCGATGGCTTCTCGATCACGAACCAGGAGAACACCGCGAGCGCGACCACGATCGGGTAGGGGATCAGCAGGTTCTTCCAGAAGCCGGGACCGATGAGCGAGAACACCGCCTGCTGGACGGGATATCCGTACAGGAAGATGCCGTAGGAATAATCGCCCGAGGACACGATCTTCAGCCGGCGCGGCGTCAGCAAGCCGAGATGGACGGTGATGTAGGTGATCGGCAACGTGGCAAGGTAATCGCAGCCGGGCAGCATCAGCAACGCGTAATCGGCCACGCAGGCGATCGCGAAGTTCAGCCGCGACAGCACGATCTTGTCACGGAACATGTAGGCCAGGTTGCCCATCAGGAAGCATATTACCAGCGTTCGTCCCCACATGACGAGGCGGACGAGAGATTTGCCCTGATAGGGTTCCGAGATGCTGAAGAGCGCGATTGCCGCGATCGTCGCGAGCAGCAGAAGCCAGCGATAGCGGACGAACCCGATCACCGCGAAAATCGTCAACGCGGCATAGCACATCAACTCGTACGGCAACGTCCACAGCTGTCCGTTCACCGTCTTCTGGATGTTCTCCTGGAAGACGCCGGGTAGATAGAAGTGGATCTCGCCAACAACGTTCAGAAAGTAGGACCTGAACTCGGGATGAGAAAGATAGTCCGTCAACGGTAGGGTGGTGAAGATGGGGCCGAGGATCAGCGCGGCGAGTACCGTATCGAGGGCCAGCGCGGGCACCAGGCGCAAGACCCGCAAGCCGAGGAAGGAGATCATCGTCCGACAACGTTCCAAGCTGCCCGCGACCAGGAAGCCGCTCAGGCAAAAAAACATGCCGAGGATCGAGGCGAGGAAAGGCCGGAGCGGACCGCCCCAAAGCTCGCTGACGGCAGCATTGCCGACCGCGATGTTGACGGTGTGGGTCCAGACGACGAGCGACGCCAAGACGAGGCGCATATAGTCGAAGCCGGATGGACGATTGCTGCAGGTCACCAGGCGTTCGGCGATAGTCTCCCGCACGCGGCCCCCTTGCGTCACGTCCCGTTTCCGCTTCGCGCATGGCATAGATCGCCGGTTAAAGGAACAGCCATAAGCCGCTGCCCGCCTCGCGTAATTTCAGTCGCGAAGTGGCCTGATGAGCCGAGCGGGATTTCCGCCTACGACCGTGCCCGGTGCGACGTCGGACACGACCACGCTGCCCGCCGCGACGATGGCGCCGTCTCCGATCGTCACCCCTTTGGTGACGATCGCGCGGGTGCCCAAGAACACGTCGTCGCCGATCGTCACCGAACGGCTGATCGCGGGCCAGTCGGGCGTGGCGTGGCGGCGGCCTTCGGGAGCATGATTGTGGAAATCGGTGTCGAACACGAGCACGTCCGCGCCGAACAGGCAGCGCTTGCCCACCGTCACCGAAACCGCCGCACAGATCGAGGTGCCGCTCAGTCCGCAATCGTCGCCGATGGCGATGCGCGCGCCCGGCGCGAGGCCGCGCAGCATGACCCGGTGCGACACGCCCAGCGCGGTGCCGACGCTGCGGCTGACCAGCGTGACGCGCGTGCCGAGCTCCAGGCGTGCGCCGGGGGCGAGCTGAACCAAGGGCTGGCCGAGGCAGCGCAGCCGCTCGCCTGCGGCAGCCCCGCTTGGCAGCCGCGCCTTGGCCAGCGCGCTGGACACCAGCCAGTCGAGCCCCTGAAGCTTGTCGGCAAGCCGGCCCATGCGTTCAGCGCCCCGCGCGGCGAAGGCGCGCGGGCAGGACAAGCAGGCGATACGGTATCAGAAAATGGAGCGGCCACCAACCGCCCGAATGCCGGCGGGTGAAGCGCCACCAGCTCGCGAAAGGCAGGCCGTGATGCGTATTCACCTTACGCCACTGTTCGCGCAGCGGAATCGTGGGCGAACCGAAGCCCTTGTCGCGCTTGGTGGTGTTGAGCTCGCATCGGCCTAGCGTGCCCGGCACCAGCACCGCGGGAATGCCGTCGCGTGTCGCGCGCAGGCCATAGTCCATGTCGCCGAAATTGTGATGATATACGGGATCGTTGATCCCGATCCGCTGCACGACCGCGCGCGGCACGAGCACGATGTTGCCGTTGAACGTGTCGACGGCGATCAGCGACGTGCCGGGCGGCACGCATTCCAGCCGGAGGGCGACCGGCGACCGCACGTGACGCAGCCCGCCGTAGGTCACCACGCCGTCCTCGCCGCGCGTGGACCCGACGAGGATGAACCGATCCGAGCCCAGCCGCTCGCGCATCGTCGCCCAGGCGTCCGCCAGCCGGAGGAACGCATCGGGATCGAGCGTCACGTCGTCGTTGAGCCAGAGGAAGGCGTCGCAGGGCAGGTCCAGCGCACGTTGCCAAGCGCGGAACAGCCCGCCGTTCCAGAAAGCATCGCCCTCGCCCCGCACGATCACCGCGTCCGGCGCCTCGGCGAGCACCGCTTCCGCCGTCCCGTCGGTCGAGGCGTCGTCGAACAGGACGATGCGGTACGGCGCGCCGAGCGATTGTTCGCGCAGCTGACGCACCGCCGAGACGGTGATATCGCGGCGATTCCGGCAAACGAGCAGGATCGCCATCGAGGGCAGCACCGGCGCACCGGCCACGGATTTAACCAACCTGGCCCCCGCCCCGCATAATCTCTTTCGAGTCCGTAAGCGGACGGGCTAGGGACCGCAAGCATGTGTGTCGCGGGTAGGGCGGATCATGAGCGAGCAATCGGTCGACCTGAAGACGATACGACCTGCCGGACCCAGCAGGACGCTGTCCAATCGCGCGCAACCGGGCAAAGCCGGCACCGCCGCGCTGCGGCTGGCCGATCGGATGGCCACGTGGGCGATCTGGGCGGTGATGCTGGGCGGCATCGGACGCGAGGTGCTGGGCCGGACCGATCTGGTGCAACTCGGCTTCTACACGTTGCACGTCGTCGATCCGGCCGTGGTGCTGACCTTTCTGGCGTGGGGGCTCTACCAGCTCCAGCGGCCGCCGCGCGGCGGCCTGATCGTCGTCCCGGCGCTGGCGATCGCCGCGCTGCTGCTGCTGAACTTCGCCCGCGGCATGGCGAGCGACAGCGCGCTCGCGCTGCTCTGGGCGCGCGTGACACTGGAGATCGCCGGGCTGCTGCTGTTAGGGCTCACGTGCAGCCTCAACACGCGTCTGCAATCCACGCTCCGCCGTGCGCTCGTCACCGCCGCATCGATCATGGCCGGGCTCGTCGTGCTGCGGCTCATATTCGGCGTCGCCTTGTTCATGACGGTCGGCCCGGTCGACGCGGTCGTCGGCATCAACGACGGCGGCCGTCCGC
>CAXTUG010000224.1:0-1065 GCA_964247375.1 uncultured Sphingomonadaceae bacterium | reverse complement strand
GGCCACGGGCGGTGCGTTCGTCATGGGCCTGGCGGTCGCTTTGCTATTCTCCGAGGCGATCCGGGAGGGACGAAACCGAGGCTGGGCCAAGGCCGGGATGGCGTTCGTGTTGCTCGTAGCGGAGGCGTTCAGCGGCCAGGGCACCGCCACGATCGCCACGATCGTCATGTTGCTCATCGTCGCGATGCTGGAGCGCGGCGCGCTGCGCGGCCTGCGGGCGATCCTCGTCCTGCTGATCCTCGTTCTGGCGATGGGCGTGGCGCTCACCATCAGCTTCGACGATTTTGCGAACGCGGCGAGCGGCAGCTGGAACCTGTCGCGACGCAGCGGCACGTTCGCGGCCCGGCAGGAGATCTGGGCGGAGCTGATGCGCCGGTTTCCGCAATTGCCACTATTCGATCAGCTGTTCGGCCTACCCGCGGGGCAGCAACCGACGCTTGTCGTGTATTTGTCGAAGCGGCAAGCGGTCTGGAGTATGTCCATACATAGCATGTACTATGGGGCACTTCCGATGATGGGGTATGTCGGGCTGATTGCTTACGTTTCTCTTCTTCTCCTGCTATTTTTAAAGACCTTCTCGGCCGCTCTCGGCGCGAGCAGAGAAAATCCTTTCCCGTCCTTTCCGGTCGCGTTCTGCGTTGGCACCGCCATCTTCTCGATCTCCTACGAGGTCAGGAACGAGCAGATCTTCGCGCTGTTCGCCGCAATCTGGTGGACGCGATACGCGACGCAAGCGCGCCGTAGCGCCAAACGGGCGCCGGCTCGTGTCGGTCAGACGTAGGGGTTGACCGGCACCTTCATCGCCCTGAGGCCGCTCGCGACCAGCGCCGCCCGCATTGCCGGCGACGGCTCCTCCTTGAAAAAGATGATCGTGACGCTGCCCCAGCTCATCAGCCCGGTCCGCGCCAGCCCGTTCTGCAAGCTCAACGCCACCTGCATCACCGCTTTCGGAGCTCGCCGCGACATCTTGTGTCGCGATACGCGGGCATGGAAGAAATCGTTCAACTTGGTGTAATAAACGTGGTGTGCCTGCAGCGCGGCAGCGGCCTTCAGGATCTCCTGTAC
>CAXTUG010000223.1:0-5523 GCA_964247375.1 uncultured Sphingomonadaceae bacterium | reverse complement strand
AGCTGTTCTACGATGCCGGCGGCATGCCGATCCTGTCCAACCGGGCGGCGTTCGTCGCGCTGCTGGCCGGCGGGCGGGCACCTGCGCGGGAGAGCGCGCTGTGGCTGACCGCCATCGGCTATCGCTGCGGCACCGCGAGCGGGTGGGAGGGAGTGCGCCAGCTCGCGCAGGGCGAGCGCCTCCAGGCCGATCCGCACGGGTGCCGGATAACCAGCCGCCCGCTGGCTCTGCCGGCCGCCCGCGGCTTCGCGGCCGGCGGCGCGATGCTGATCGAGCAGGGTTTGGCGGAAGCGAAGACGGCGGTGCGGCTCGCGATCGGAGAAGGGCCGGTCGACCTGCCGATCACCGGCGGCAAGGACAGTCGGGTGGTGCTGGCGATCGCTCTGGCGGCCGGGCTGCGCGACCGACTTACCCTGTTCACGCGTGGCTATGCCGAACATCCCGACGTGGTCGCCGGAGAGTCGATCGCCGCGCATCTGAACCTCCCGCACCGGCGCGAGCCGCCGCTGGGATCGGACCTGCCCGCCGACCTCTTGCCATCCTCCTTCATGGCGCTGCTGAGGACGATCGCCTTTCAGGCAGACGGCGGCATGGGCGGATGGGACAACATCACCGGTATGGCCCCAGGTACCGAGACGCTGATCAGCGGACACCTGGGTGAGGTGCTGAAGGCCTATGCCAAGCGCCTGCCGGACAGGCCACCGGACCCGATCGCGATGGTCCGGCTGCAGGCGCCGTTCGATCCGATGGCCCTGATCCGACCGGACGCCCGCGCCCGATTGGTCGAGACGCTGGCCGCACAGATCGAAGAGGCAAGACTAGCCGGCGCCGCGTCCGCCGACCTGCCGGACCTGTTCTACTGGCGCAATCGCGTGCCCAACTGGCTGGGAGGCATCCGCGGCATCAAGTCTTTCGAGCGGCAGCCGGTGCTGCCGCTGGGCGTGCCGGCACTGATGCGACTCGCCTTTCTCATGACGGCGGAGGAGCGCAGGGCGGAGCTCGCCCACTACAAGCTGATCGCGGCGGCCGCGCCCGAGCTGCTCGACCTGCCCTTCGCGCACCAGAGCTGGCATGCCGATCTCCGCGCGACGCCGGTCGCGCCGATTCTGGCGGCGCCCGGATCGGCCCTGTTCGGCAGCTGGCAATGGTCGGTCAACCGTGTGCCGGGCGTGCGCGCGGCACTCGCCGATCTGTTCGCTTCCGTCGACATTCC
The DNA here is from genome assembly GCA_964247375.1 of uncultured Sphingomonadaceae bacterium. Lineage (GTDB taxonomy): Bacteria > Pseudomonadota > Alphaproteobacteria > Sphingomonadales > Sphingomonadaceae > Sphingomonas_I. The sequence continues at coordinate 4,310 of CAXTUG010000223.1, read as the reverse complement.
GCTATGGGAGGATGTGGACCGCACCCGCCTGCTGGAGCTGCTGCGGCAGCGGCGGTTCGACTATGCGGATCTGATCAGCCTGCTGGGACTCGCCATTGCGGTGGTCCATCAGGCCGGGTGCGCGCTGGCGGTGAAGCTCGGCGGCAGGCCGCTGCCGACCCAGCCCGATCAGCCTGGACCCGAAATCGTCGGTCACGTCGATCTGGTGCAGGCCGAGAGCGGCACGATGCTGGTGGACGGCTGGGCGTGGGCGCCGGACTGGCCGGGGGCGAGCGTCGCTGTTGAAGCACGGGTGGGCAACCGGCCGGTCGCCACCGCGGCGGCGGACCGCCTGCGCCCAGACCTGGCGACGGCCGGTATCGGCGACGGGCGGCACGCCTTCACCCTGCGGATCGACGCGGGCCTGATCGCGGGGGCTGACCGGCTCATCGCCGCCGCCGTCGGCAGCACGCGGCCGCTGGTGGGCGGCGATCATGCGCTTCAGGGAACGTTGCCCGGCGGCGGCTGACATGGGAAAGACTGGTTGATGGCCGACCATCCCTATCGCGATCTGCCGGACAGCGCCTTCTGGCGCCGATCCGTCGCCCTTCAGGGCAGCGCGGTCGATCCGCTCGCCGGTGCCGCCTTCCCGGCGATCGCGCGCACGGACAAGGTGGCCACTGCCGGCAGCTGCTTCGCCCAGCATGTCGCCCGACACCTCGCCGCCGCCGGCTTCCGCTATCTGGTGACCGAGCCGGCACACCCGATCATCGATCCCGAGACCGCCCGCGCCGCCCACTACGGCGTCTACACCGCGCGCTTCGGCAACATCTACACCACGCTGCAGCTCGTGCAGCTGGTGGACCGCGCCTATGGCCGCTTCACGCCCGCCGAGGACGTGTGGGTCGCGCCCGACGGCGGGAGCGTGGTCGATCCGTTCCGCCCGACGATCCAGCCGGGCGGTTTCGCGTCGGAGGCGGAGATGCGCGCGGATCGCGCCCAACATCTGGCGCGCGTGCGCGAGATGCTGGAGACGCTGGACGTGATGGTCTTTACGCTCGGCCTCACCGAAGGATGGACCTCGCGCGTCGACGGCGCGGCCTTCCCGCTCTGCCCAGGCGTCGCCGGCGGCATGTTCGATCCGGCGATGCACCAGTTCCGCAACCTGCGCACCGCGGACGTGCGTGAGCAGCTCGGCACCTTCGTCGGCCAGCTGCAGGCGGTGAACCCCCGCGCGCGGCTGATCCTCACCGTCTCGCCGGTGCCGCTGGCCGCCACCGCGTCGGGCAATCACGTGCTGCCCGCGACGATCTACTCGAAATCCGCACTCCGGGCGGCGGCGCAGGAAGCGGCGGACGACCTGCCCGGCGTGGCCTATTTCCCGTCCTACGAGATCGTCACCGGGCCGCAGGCACGCGGCCGCTTCTTCGCCGAGGATCTGCGCGAGGTGACGGAGGAAGGGGTGGAGCAGGTGATGCGCATCTTCCTGAAGCATGCTGCCGGTGTGGACACCGACGCTAAGCCACACGCGAACCTGCCGCCGGCAGATGCGTTTACCGACCGGATCGACGCGTGGACGCAGGCCTTGTGCGACGAGGCGCTGCTCGACGCCGGCTGATCTGGACCGGACGGCACCGCCGCGATACGCCGCCCCGATGAAATGGCCGGCGGCATGAACATCCTGGCGATCGGTCAGAGCCATGTCGCCGCCATCCGCGCGGCGGCGCGGGTGCGGCGGGAGGCAGATGCCGATCGGCCGCGTACCCGCGTGATCCACACGCTGGAGCCGCGCTACGACGGCGAGTTCGCCGACGCCGCGCGCACGCAGTTCACGCCGGCGCTGATCGAGGCCATGCGCGATCAGGTCGATCGTTATCGGCCGCGCCTGGTGTCGGTGATCGGCGGCAATGCCCACAACGCGCTGGCGCTGATGCGCCACCCGCGGCCGTTCGACTTCCTGCTGCCCGGCGAGGACGGTCCGCCGCCCGATCTCGGCGCGGAGCATATCCCACATGCGCTGGTCAGCGCCGTTCTGACCGACCGGCTGCAGGCGGATGTCGCGCGGCTGGCGGCGCTTCGCGCGCTCATCGGGCCGTTCCTGCACATCGAGAGCCCGCCGCCGGTACGCGACGAGGGGTTCATCGCCGCGCGGGCGGAGGCGTGGTTCCGCGCGCAGTCCGGCGAGCAGCTTGCCGTGGCGGGCAGCGGCCTGCGCTGGCGGGTGTGGCGGCTCGCCTCCCGGTTGGTGCGGGCCGAGGTGGAGCGTCTGGGCTGCCGCTACCTGCCGGTGCCGGGGGAGGTTCAGGATGGAGAAGGTTTCCTGCGCCAGGAGTTCGCGGCCGATCCGACCCACGGCAATGCCGCCTATGGCGAAGTGCTGATCCGGGCGGTCGAGGCGGCGTGAGCCCCGGCCTGTGCTGGACCTGACGGACAGGCGCGGCTACCGGCGCACCATGGGGAGCCTATTCGCCCGGATCAGCGCCGAAGAAGCCTACCGGCGCACGATCCGGTCGAAGTCGTCCAAGTGGCCCGATCGGGCGAGCGGACGGCTGGAGCCGGTCGCCGCGCCCGTGCTCGCACCTGGTTTTGCCCTGCCGGCCGGCTGCGCGGTCTTCACCATCGGCTCCTGCTTCGCCCGCAATATCGAGATCGCACTACGCGATCGCGGCTTCGCCATTCCCTCGCTCGACCTGCAATTCCCGCCCGAGGAACTGATGAAGGGCACCGGGCTGCGCACCGGTATCCTCAACAAATATACGCCTTTCTCCATGCTCAACGAGGTCGAGCAGATCGGGCGGGACGACGACGGCGGACGCTTCCTGATCGAGGCAGGGGACGGCCTGTGGTGGGACGGGCAGCTGCACAGTCATGAGACGGTGACGCGCGCGCGCGGGCTGCAGCGCCGTCGCCGCATCCGCCGCCTCTATGCCGAAGCGGCTGCGGCAAGCGCCGTCGTCATCGTCACGCTCGGCCTGATCGAGGCGTGGTGGGACGAGGCCGAGCAGGTCTACGTCAACGACACCGTCCCGCGTGCCGTCATCGAGCGCCATCCCGGCCGCTTCTTCTTCGAGACGCTGCCGGTCGAGAAGACGATCGACGCGGTGCTGCGGCTGGTGGAGACGCTGCACCGACTTAACCCTCAGCAGAAGATGCTGCTGACCGTCTCGCCGGTGCCGTTCCAGCGATCCTTCTCCGGACGGGACGCGATCATCGCCAACAGCTACTCCAAGGCGGCGTTGCGGGTGGCGGCCGAGATCGCCGCCGACCGCTTCGACCATGTCGACTATTTCCCCTCCTACGAGACGGTCACCTTGTCCGATCGTGCGCTCGCCTGGGAGGACGATCTGGTCCACGTCCGCTCGGACCTGATCGAGTGGAACGTCGCGCGCATGATCGATGTCTATGTGCCGGACGTGTCCGCGTGAGCCGGATCGGCGTGCTGGTGCTCGGCATGCATCGGTCGGGCACATCCGCGCTGACCTGGCTGCTGGGGCAGCTCGGCGCGGCGCTGCCGAGCGATGCGATCGCGGCGAGCGGCGACAATGCGCGCGGCTACTGGGAGTCACAGGCGTTGGTGAAAGCCGACGACCAGCTGCTGCGGGTGGCGCGGTCGAGCTGGTTCGACCCGCGCCCGCTCGATCTGTCGCGACTGAGCGCGGACGGGCTGCGTTCGCGCAAGGACCGCATCCGCGAGGCGATCGAGGCGGGCTGGGGCGACGTGCCGCTGCTCGCGATCAAGGATCCGCGCCAGTGCCGCTGCGTGCCGGTGATCGCCGACGTGCTGCGCGAGATGGCGGTCGAACCGCGTGCGGTGCTGATGCTGCGGCGGCCGGCCGAGATCGCCCGGTCGCTGAATCTGCGTGACGGCACCACCCCGGCGTTCGCGAGCCTACTCTGGCTGCGGCACATGATCGATGCCGAGCGGGATACGCGCGGGCTGCGGCGTGCGATCGTCGCTTATGACGGTATGCTGGCCGACTGGCGCAGGACCATGACGCGGCTGGCGGCGCTGGTCGGGCGTGACGGCTGGCAGCCGGCAGAGGACCAGGCCGGTGCGATTGGGAGCTTTCTCGATCCTTCCCTGCGCCACCATGCCGACCTTGCAGATGGGCTGGAATCGCCGCTGGCGGAGATCGTCGCGCAGGTGGAGGAGGAGTTGCGGGGGCTGATGGAGCGGGATGACGTGGCAGCGCGCCGCGGGCTGGATTCCGCCTATGCGGAACTCGACAGCCGTCAGTGGCTGCAGGACGACATCATTCATGACGAGTTGCGGCATCGGCGGGTGAAGGCCGATCCCGAAAGCCCCTCCCCTTCAGGGGAGGGGTTGGGGT
>CAXTUG010000222.1:0-5569 GCA_964247375.1 uncultured Sphingomonadaceae bacterium | reverse complement strand
CGGCAAAGTCGGGCAGCGGCGATTGGCCTTGTCGACCTTCTGCCGGTAGGCGGTGCGATGCTCCGGCACGTTGCGCACGATGATCGTGGCGAAACTGCCGGTCACCAGCAGCAGCACCGCGGCGGTACCGAGGATGCGCACCGCCGTCCAGCGATGGGCCCAGGTCCGGTTGAGCAGCGGCCAGCCCAGCGCGGTCGCGCCGATCACGCCCAGCAGCTGCGAGCCGGGTCCGGCGCGGGTCTGCCAGAACAGCAGCAGCGCGGCGAAGAGCGAGAGCAGGAAGACCAGCGCCCACGGGATCGCCTTGTCGCTGCCGCGTGCGCGGGCGAATGCCCAAGCCGCGCCGACCACGCCGACCACCGGCAGCGCGAGCGTGGGAAAGGCGATGCGCCAGCCATGCTGGTAGAGCGGCTTGGCCTCTTTGATGTGGCTGAACCAGAGCCGCTCGGCCTCCGGCGGCAGCCGCTCGGGACGGCCGAGGCATTGCGGGAAGGCACCCGCGAAGAGGCCCGCGACGGCCGCACCCGCGACGAGCGCGCCGGCGATCCGCAGCGCGCGCTGCTCCAGCGGCAAGGCGGACAGGCCGAACAGCGCCGCACCCGCGAGGACCAAGGTGGAGAGATAGACCGGCGTCAGCGCGTCGCAGAGCGGCTGCGCATTGTCGAAGGAGCCGAATACCAGATAGCCGAACGCCGTGCCCGCCGCGAGGCTGAGGCCGCAGCCGCGCAGGCGCGGGGCCTGGTCGAGCGCGATCACCCACCATAGGAGAATGAGCGCACCGACCACCGCCAGGTAGGGCAGCAGCTCGAGCCCGATCGTCAGCGAGAAGGCGGTTGCGAAACCGGCGGTGAGCCCGCCGCGCAGCCGCCGGCCGTCGGCCATGCCGGCGATGGCGACGATCAGGCTCGCCAGCTGCCAGCCATGATGGTCGATGCGCAGCGGCATCCACATCAGCATGCTCGTGTTGGCGCACACCAGGATCGCAGCGGCGAGCAGGAAGGACCAGCGGTCGACCAGCCGCCGTACCGTCAGCATCACGCCGTAGAGCGCTGCGCCGAACGCCAGCATCGGTGCGATCGCGCACGCCCAGCGGGCGGCCGCCGGCGCACCGAACAGCGGCTGCAGGATCAGCATCAGGCCCGCCAGCGGCAGGTCGACCAGCCGCGACCAGTGGATCGAGATGCCGGCGGGCGGATCGAGCCGGTGCTGGCGCAGGTCGTACCAGCCCTGCCCCTGCAGCAGCGCCCGGACCTGTGCGAACCGCACATTGTCGTCGGTGTCGGACAAAGCGAACCAGTGGATCGCGTTCCATTTATAATAGAGCATATAGACGGCCACCGCCGCCCAGCAGGCGAAGAACCAGCGTCGCCAGTAGGTTGGTCTCTCAGCCTGCACGCGCACCGCTCTTCCCGCTCCCTCACCAGCCGTCCCGGCCGTTGCGGGAAATTGGCACACCTCCTAGAGCCACTTTCTTGCCCGGGAAAGCGCATGCGCGGCGGCAAGCAACGAGGGACCAAGATTCTGGCATGACGGCATTGGCGGCGCGGCGCGAGATGTTCTGGCAGATCGTGCGCTACGGCGTGAACGGCACGATCGTGACCGGCCTCTACTCGGCGGTACTCGTGACGCTGGACAGCGCCACCAAGCTGCCGCTGCAGGTGTGCAATCTCGCCGGCTATCTCGCGGCGCTGACGCTCGGCTACTTCCTCCACAGCCGCGTGACGTTTCGCAACCACGGCACGCGCGACCGGTCGAGCCAGATCCGCTTCATCCTCGCATCGCTCCCCAGCTTCGCGCTGAACGTCTTCTGGGCCTGGCTGCTGACCGTCGCGCTGAGACTGCCGCACTGGACGATCTACCTGCCGATCTGGCTGGTCACGCCGGGCATGATATTCGTGCTAAACCGTTGGTGGGTGTTTCAATGAAGCTCGCCTCCGCCAATCCGTCCGCCGGGCAGACGCCGGTCGCCGTGCCGGCCAAGCGGCCGCTGGTCTCGGTGATCGTGCCGGTCAAGGACGAGGAGGCCGCGATCCAGCCCTTCCTGGCGCGGGTTGCGCCGGTGCTGGACGCGTTGCGCGATCCTGCGGGCGAATCGGTGCTGTGGGAGATATTGTTCGTCGACGACGGCAGCTCGGACGCGACCTTGCCCGCGATCATGGCCGCCAACCGCGCCGATCCGCGCGTGGTCGGCGTGTCGCTGTCGCGCAATTTCGGCAAGGAGGCGGCACTGTCCGCCGGTCTCGACCATGCCCGCGGCGAGACGGTGGTGCCGATCGACGTCGACCTGCAGGATCCGCCCGAGGTGATCGGCGCGATGCTGGACGAGTGGCGGCTGGGCAATGAGGTGGTGTTCGGCGTGCGCCGCAACCGCATGACCGACAGCCTGCCCAAGCGGCTGACCGCCGACCTCTACTACCGCGCGCACAACTGGATGAGCGAGGACAAGATCCCCGAGCATGCGGGCGACTTCCGCCTGCTCGACCGCAAGGTGGTGGACGTGATCCGCGCCATGCCGGAGCGCAACCGCTTCATGAAAGGGCTGTTCGCGTGGAGCGGCTTCCGCCAGGCGGCGGTCTATTACGACCGTGCGGAGCGCTCCATCGGCCGCACCAAGTTCAACTACGTCAAATTGTGGAAGCTGGCGATCGACGGCCTCACCTCGGCCTCGACCGCGCCCTTGCGCATCTGGTCCTATATCGGCTTCGGCATCGCCGCGATCGCCATGCTCTACGCCCTGTTCCTGATCGGGCGGACGATCCTCTACGGCGTCGACGTGGCGGGCTATGCCTCGATGATGGTGGCGGTCCTGTTCCTGGGCGGCGTGCAGCTGCTCTCGCTCGGCATATTGGGCGAATATGTCGGCCGCATCCTGGTCGAAACCAAGCGGCGGCCGATCTACGTCGTGCGCGAGCGGATCGGCGATGCGGGCGACGATCCCGCCTGATGGAACGCCATGTCTATGACCGCATGGCCGAGATCGACCGCGATCATTGGTGGTTCGTCGGCCGGCGCAGGATCCTGACCGCGCTGATCGAGCGCTGGCGGCCGCGCGCTGGCTCCCTACGCATCCTGGAGGTCGGCTGCGGCACCGGATCGAACATCGCCATGCTGCAGCAGTTCGGCACGGTCGACGCGATCGAGCCGGACGACCATGCCCGCGCTTTCGCCGCCCGGCGGACCGGGGTGGCGGTGAAGGGCGGCTACCTGCCCGACGTGCCGCTGGCGGACGGCCACTACGACCTGATCGTCCTGCTCGACGTGCTGGAGCATATTCCGGATGATGTCGGCGCACTGAGGGCGCTCAGGCCCAAGCTGGCGCCGGGCGGGCGGCTGCTGCTCGCGGTGCCGGCCATGCCGTCGCTGTGGAGCGGCCACGACGTCGCCCATCATCACCAGCGCCGCTACACTGCCAGCTCGCTGGCGGCCGTGGTGCGGGATGCGGGGTACACGCCGCGTCGCCGGGCTTTCTTCAACAGCCTGCTGCTGCCCGCGATCGTCGGCGTCCGCTGGTTCCACCGGCTGCTCGGCCGCACCGGCGGCGACGAGGACCGGCTACCCTCCAGGCCGGTGAACCGGCTGCTGACATGGCTGTTCGGCGCGGAACGTCACGCCGCCGTGCGCGGCTTGCTGCCGTTGGGCGTGTCGCTGGCCCTGGTCGCGGAACCGGACGGCAGCACGCGATAGAGGATACCGCTGCGGCCGCCGGTCCAGATCGGCTCCAGCCCCGGGAAACTGTTCCACTGCGCACGCGGCATGTCGATCAGCCAGACATAGTCGAAGGCCGCGTGCGGCAGGTGGTTGAGGCCGTCGGGGTAGGTGGTCGAACGCCTGTCGGCACAGCGGCGCGGCCGCAATATTTCGGTCGGGTCCTCGGCATAGCCCTTGGCCGGCGCATATTTGATCCGCACCAGCTGCGCGCCGGGGTCGGTCCACTGGCCGTTGGCGAAGGCGCCGCGGCGCACGATCGCCATCGCCCCGAGATGGTCCATGCGCGTCGTGTTCCACTGGCTGAGACAGTCGAGATGCGCTTCCACGAACACCCGGCTGCCGGGCCGGACATGGTCGAGCGCGGCAAGCTGGTGCGCATTGGCGCGGTCGCGGCGGGCGAAATCCTGCGTCAGCGCACCGACACGCACCACCAGGAGCCCGGTCGCGCAGACCGCGACGATCGCGGCGGCGCGCGGCGACGGCCGGCGCAGCACCAGGGCGATCGCCGCGATCAGCACCACGTAGGGCGCGAGCCGCATGTCGGCATAGGCCGATCCCAGCAGGATGCGCGGCAGCAGGACATAGGCGAGGATCAGCATCAGCGCGGCGATGCCGAGCGTGCGGTTCATCCGCAGCCACACGCGCGCCAGGCCGAGCGCGATCAGCGTCCACAGCAGGTAGACCGAGCCGAGGTCGAGCAGCATGGAGGTGCTGCGCAGGATCGAGATCATGTAGACATATTTGGCCCGCCAGAAGAACCAGTCGGTGTTCTGTCCCGCCGCATCGCCGCTGCGCCACAGGATCAGCAGCAGCAGCGGCGGCGCCAGCGGCAGGCAGGCCCATCCGCCCTCCCACAGGCTTTGCAGGAACTTCTTGCCGGCATCCCGCGCCCGCACCGTCTCCGCACCGAAGGCGAGCAGGCAGAGCACCGCCCAGCCGAAGACGTGCGTGACCGTGAGGACAAGGCCGATCGGCACGAACAGCGCCGCGCGCAGCCGCCGGCGCCGCTGCCGTCCGAGCCGCAGCCACAGCGCATAGGCGTTGAGCGCCAGCGCCATCGACAGCAGGAAGTTGAGAAAGCCCCAGATCAGCGGAAAGCTGTAGGCCAGCGGCAGCGCGAACAAGGCGGTCGGCGGCACGCGGCCGTGCGCCTCGCGCGCGGTCCACAACGTCCCGGTGGCGGTCAGCACCACGATCGCGATCACGATCAGCTTCACGCCCAGTTCCAGCCCGAACAGCGCCGCCATCGGCACGATCAGCAGGTCCACGCCCAGATTGGCGATGAACGCCCAGTGGAAGCTGAAATAATCGCGCAGCAGCGGATCGCCGGGATCGGACAGCTGGATCCGGTACCGTCCCATATGCTCGGGCAGGTCGGTCAGCGGCGGGATGGTCGGCCAGAGCAGCGGCACCGCCGTCAGCGCCACCAGGAGGACAAGGAACCAGCGACTGTTCCACCAGCCGGCAGGCGTCTCGACCGGAGGAGCAGAGCGGAACATCCGCCACCCTCTTAGGGCCAGCGCGACGGATGCGACAAGGGCCCGCGACCCTGTCCTTCTTGTCTTCTTGCCTTGTTGCCGTCACCCCGGCGCAAGCCGGGATCCATCGTCAGGCAAGTCTTGGTGGAGAGATGGACCCCGACTTCCGTCGGGGTGACGGTTGTTCGTCGGGGGACGGTTATAGCCTTAGCTTTTCGCCGCCACGCCCATGAAGGTGGATAGTCGATGATTTCAGTCCGGCGACCATATGCAGTCGCGCTGGCGCTGCTGGCGCTCGCCGGGCTGGCGGTGCGCGTCTGGCGGGTCGGCGCCGGGCCGCGGTGGCGGGACGCGGCGGACCGCGCCTCAGCCGGCGACCACGG
>CAXTUG010000221.1:0-5572 GCA_964247375.1 uncultured Sphingomonadaceae bacterium | reverse complement strand
GAAGAAGGCTAAGCCCCTCCCGCTTGCGGGAGGGGTTGGGGTGGGCAATCTACCACGCTCTTAAACCGCCGCCGCTCCACCATGCCACGCCAGCATCTCCCGCACCGCCGCCGCCAGATCGCCCGTATTCGCCTCGACCAGCATCGCCGGCAGCCCGGCGGCGGCGGCGCTCTGCAGGTCGCTGTCCTTGTCGCCGATCAGGAAGCTGCCCGCGCGCCGGACGTCCCAGTCGCGGATCGCGCGGCGGATCATGCCGGAGCCGGGCTTGCGATCCTCATGCTCGATCGCGAATTCGGCGACGGTGCCCTCCGGGTGGTAGGGACAGGCGTAGAAGGCGTCGATCCGGGCGCCGGCTTCGGCGAGCGCGTCCGCCATGCGCGCGTGGAAGGTGTCGATCTCGGCCAGGCCGTACAAGCCGCGCGCGACGCCGGACTGGTTGGTGACGACCAGCACCCGGTAACCGGCCTGGTTGAGCAGCCGGATGCCCTCGACCGCGGTCGGGGTGAACTCCAGATCCTCCGGACGATAGGTGTAACCGTGATCGACGTTGATCACGCCGTCGCGATCCAGGAAGGCGGCGGGACCACCCGCACCGTCCGGCGGTATCTTCAGCGAGGACATGGTTGGTCAGCCTGCCGGCGCGCGCAGCGCCCGCGCGCGCCCGGACCCGCTCAGGCCGCGTGCTCGCGCACGCCCGCGACGATCAGCCAGCCGATCGAGTAGGCGAGCAGCAGCCCGACCGCCACCGTCGCCAGAATCCGCCAGCGCTCGGGATACATCGCCTTCACCGGCAAGTTCGCATCCACGATCCGCACAAGGTAGAGCTGCTGCTGCTGCGCCTGCTCGCGCGCCTTCTCCAGGCTGGCGGCGGCGGCTTCGTAGCGCTTGCCCAGGAACTCGCGGCGCAGCTGCAGCGCCTGATAGCCGCTGATGTCGTTGGCGATCGCGCCGCTGCTGCCCGCCAGCTTGCCCGACTGCGCGTTCACCTGCGCCTGCAGCGCCTGTACGTGGGCGGCGAGCGCCTGATATTGCGGGCTGGACGGGCTGATCATGCCGCTCATCGTGTTGAGCTGCGCGCGCGCCTTGGCGAGATCGGCGTTGAGGCCGGAGACGAGCCCGATCTGGGCCGCGCCCGACGCCTGCGGATCGATGTCGCCGCGGCTGCGGCGGAAGGCGGTCATCTGCGAGTCGGACACGGACAGCGCGGCCTCCGCATCCGCCAGCTGGCGGCGGGCACTGGCGATCTCATCCTCGTAGGTACGCTGATTGAGCATGTTGACCCGCTGCTCGCCGATCTGAAGCAGGCGGCGGGCGATGTCGTAGCTGTCCTGCGGCACGAAGCTGCGGACGCGGACGACGGTGATGCCCGTCTCGGTATTATGCTTCACGCGAACCTGCTGCTGGTAATAGCGCAGCAGCCGCTCGGGCGAGGGATTGTCCGACCACAGCCGGCTCAGCACGTCCACGCCGGGGCGGTGGAAGCGCTCCACCAGACGATCATTCTGGCGCAGCGTTGCGACCGCATCATGCGAGGTGAGGTAATCGGCGACGCCGTTGGCCTCATTCTGCCCGGAGGAGCCGGTCACCATGCTGAGCGCAGCGCTCACCCCGGTCGACGGGGTCATCGTGCCGTTGGCCGACCGCACGAGGAAGTGCGCCTCGGATTCGTACTGGTCGGACGCGAAGCCGAACAGGTAGAGTGCGACCAGCAGCGACGGCAGGACGACGAGGCCGAGGAACCAGCGCCGGCTCATGATCCAGCGGCGAACCCGCTCCGCTCTGCTCTCCTCCTGATCCTGCGTGGGGTCGGCGGGGGTTATAAAGCCATGCATGTTCATAAAGGTATCCTAGCCGATCCGTGCGGCGGATAGAACCGCATTGCGCACCATCCCGACCTTCACGAAAGATGGATCTTGTCGCGCATGCGGCGCAGCAGGATCAGTCCCATCCAGGTGGAAACAAGGCAGACGGCGACGACGTAACCATAATAGGCATATTCGTCGCTGGCCGATTGGAAGTATCCGTAGCGCACCGTCTCGAAGATCGTCGTGGTGGGCAGCCAGCCGGCATAGTAACGCACCGTCTCCGGCAGCCATTTGACCTGGTAGAAGGCGCCCGAGAGGCCGGTCATGAAGTAGGTATAAGGGTGAACGAGACGGCCGACCGTGCGATTCTCATATGTTATCGCGGTGATGATCAGCGAATGGCCGAGACAATACCACCACATGAAGAACCAGCCGAGCATGACGTAGAGCGGCCGTGCCGGCGGATCGGCCAGGCCGACGCATACCAGCAACGTCATGATGATAGCGAACGTCGCGAATACCGAGAAGAATTCCAGCACGGCGCGCGCGAAGATGATGTCCAGCACCGTGACTGACCGGTGGTAGAGGAGCGGGGCGTTCGCCTCCAGAGCTCCCTCGGCCCGGTTCACGATGCCGCGAAACAGGATGAAGGTCGTATAGCCCAGGACGCCGAACGGCAGCGGCTTGATGTCGTTGCCGTATTCGGTGTGGCCGGTCTCGTAGTGGAGCAGGCCGATGACCGAGGCGAGCAGCATCGGCTCCAGAAACATCCACAGATAGCCGACATTTTCCCGGCCATAGCGGGTGTGCAGTTCGCGCAGGATCAGCGCGCTGATCACGCGCATCTGGATCTGTAAGGCGGCCCAGAACGAGGATCGGGGCGGTCGTGCGGCAATCGGCGCGGTGCTCATTCGGCGAGCCTATGCAACAAGTTGCGCACGATGGCGATATGGTCCGGCCAGCGCTGCGCCGTCCAGCCCGCCCGGCGCTCCGCCTGCGCTGCCCGTTCGGCGGACTCCGGCAGGATCAGGTCGTCGACCGCCTGCCGCCAAGCCGGTCCGTCGAGCGGGTCGAGAAACAGAGGGACGTCGCCGCCAGCCTCGCGCAGCGCCGGCAGATCGCTGCACACGACCGGCACGCCGAGCGCCAGCGCCTCGGTCACGGGCATGCCGTAGCCTTCGGCGAAGGAGGGCAGCAGCAGCGCCTGCGCGCCCGCGATCATCGCCCGCACCTGCCGGTCGGGCAGGCCGGCATGCTCCTCCACGCAGGTCCTGAGCGCCGGGGAGCGTTCCAGCAGGTCGATCACCTGCTCATTCTCCCAGCCGCGCCGGCCGATCAGCACCAGTTTGGGCACGGCGTCCGCGCCCCTCTGCTCGACCATCGCGCGCCACAGATGCAGCAGCAGCAGGTGATTCTTGCGCGGCTCGATCGTGCCGACGCACACGAAATAAGGCCGCGCGCTCCGGTAAGGCACGTCGGGGAGATCGATGTCCGTGCCGAGATGCGCCACCGCGGTCACCGGATCGCGGCCGGCGCGCTCCAGCCAGGGCTGCAGCGCGCGCAGCGTGGCGTGCGAGTTGGCAATGATGCCGTCCGCTAGCGACGCCATCGTCCACATGCGGCGCGCGTGGAGGTCGGCCCCGCCAGGTCTCGCATATTCCGGAAATTCGATCGGGATCAGGTCGTGCACCAGGCAGATGAGCCGCGCATTCTCCCGCCGCAGGAACTGGCGCATCAGCGCCGGCTTGATCAGGTTGTTGGGCGACGGCTGCAGGTAGAGGCTCCTGGCGCTCGCCTTGGCGATGCGCGGCCGGAGCGACAGCAGCGCCTTGGCCGCGAAGATACGGAGCGACTGGCGGCCGAGCCCTTCGTCGCGCCAACGCTGCTCGGTGATGTCGAGGAAGCGCGTGACGGCGTCGATCGGCAGTCGCCCGTACAGGCCGCTCGGATGGACGGCGGCGAAGCGCAGCCGCTCCGGCTCGGTCGCGAGCAGGCCGCGCGCATAGGCCATCTCCACGCGGTCCACGCCGGTCGGAGTCGGGTGCAGCACGCGGGAGAGCAGCCGCGTGATGTCGAGGATGATCTCGGTCACCCGGCGGCCAGCCGGCTCGCCAGCGCACCCAGGTCGACCGGTTCGGCGCGGACCTGCGCGAGCACCTCCGCCACGACGTGCGCCACCCGCGTGAGCTGGTCCGGTGCATGCAGCGACGACAGGAAGAAGCGCAGCCGTGCCGCCTGTTCCGGGACGGCCGGATAGATGATCGGCTGCACATTGATGCCGCGATCGAACAGCCGGTCGGCGGCGCGGGCGGCGACGATCGAGCTGCCGGTCATGATCGGGACGATCGCGGCGCCGATCGACGGCCCGGTGTCGAGCCCGCAGGCCCGCGCCGCCTCCAGGAACAGGCGTCCGTTGGCCTGGAGTTGGGTTACGCGCTCCGGCTCGGCGTGCATGACGCGCAGGCTCTCCAGACCCGCTGCAGCCAGCGGCGGCGGCAGGCCGACCGAGTAGACGAAGCCGGGGGCGCTGCTCTTGAGATAGTCGATCAGCGCGGCCGATCCGGCGATATAGCCGCCGCAGCCGGACAGCGTCTTGCTGAGCGTGCCCATCCAGATGTCGACGTCGCGGGGATCGACGCCGGCATGTTCGAAGATGCCGTGGCCGCGCGCGCCCAGTACGCCCAGCGAATGGGCCTCGTCGACCATCAGGTGCGCGCCGTGCGCCCTGGCGATCGCCACCAGCCGGGCGAGGTCGGGCACGTCGCCGTCCATGCTGTAATGGCCTTCGACCACGATCAGCGCCCGCTCGACGCTGCCGCGCGACGCGCCGAGCAGCCGATCAAGTTCCGCCATGTCGTTGTGCGGAAAGGCGATCCGCTGCGCGCCGCTCGCCAGCGCGCCCTGGACGATGCTGTTGTGGCTGAGCGAATCATGCAGGATCAGGTCGCCGCGGCCGACCAGATGGCCGATGACGGTGACGTTGGTGGCGTGGCCCGACACCAGCACCACCGCGTCCTCGGCCGCGTAGACCTCCGCCAGCGCCTCTTCGAACGCGCGATGGATCGGCCGCTCGCCCGATACGATCCGGCTGGCCGACACCGACGTGCCGTACAGGTCGATCGCGTCCTTGGCCGCCTGCGACACGCGCGGATCGCCGTTGAGGCCCAGATAATTGTAGGACACGAAATTGTCGTAGGCGCGGCCATCGATCAGCGTGGTCGCGCCGGCGATCGCATCGTGCGGGCGGAAGTAGGGATTGCGGATGCCGAGCGCGTCGCCCGCACGCTTCACCATCGCCAGGTCGGCCTGCACCTCCGGCCGGCCGAGCGGCGGCTTGCGCCGGGCGGGACTCTCCTCGTGGGGAGTGGTTCGCTTGGACAGCCGCGCGAGCAACCGTGCCTTGGCATCGCCGCTGAGGCCGAAATCATCCGTCATCGTACCGGCAGCGGTGGCACGCGGCCAAGGCAGGATCAAGGCAGGACCATGTCCGTGGCTGCGTTAAGCGGAATGACGAACTGAAGTCAGACTAAGGCGAAGTGGCGGCGGCGGCAGCCATCGCAGGTTCGCTGGGTGCGGTCGCGTGATCGGCCGGTCCGGTAAAGTCCTGCCCTTCGTAGCGGGCCAGCCGTTCCTGCATCAGCGCCTTGCCATCATCTGCCGGATCGCCGTCGCTGGTCAGCCCGCGCACGATTCTGCCGGCCATCGCGGTCAGCGTCGCACCTTCCGACAGCGCCAGCAGCGGGATGGAGATGCCGAAGCGCTGCTCG
>CAXTUG010000220.1:4210-5580 GCA_964247375.1 uncultured Sphingomonadaceae bacterium | reverse complement strand
ATGCCATCCATCCCGGCTATGGATTTCTCGCCGAGAACGCGCATTTCGCCGAGGTGTGCGCGAGCTGCAACATCAAGTTCATCGGCCCGCCGCCCAGCGCCATTCGCTCGATGGGCGACAAGAACATCGCCCGCGCTACCGCGCGGAAGATCGTCAATGCTGGACCCCGGCCTGCGCCGGGGAACGGCAATTAACAGTTTCTTCTTGTTTATCCCCGCAGCCGCGCGCCCGCCTTCCTCGCCGCGGCGACGATGCGGTCGGAGATGGCCTGCAGTTCGGCGTCGGTGAAGCTCTTGTCCGCCGGCTGCAGCGTGACCGCCACCGCCAGGCTCTTCTCGTCGGCGCCGAGGCCGGTGCCGGTGAACACGTCGAACAAGCTGACGTCGACGATCGCCGCCTTGTCGGCGCCACGCACCGCGCGCAGCAGCGTATCGGCGGCCACGCCCTGGTCGACGACGAAAGCGAAATCGCGGGTGACCGCCTGCAGTGCGGGCGGCGCGTAGGCGGTGCGCATGCGGCCGGACTCGCGCCTGGCCGGAATGGCATCGAGGTAGATTTCGGCGGCCATCACCGGACCATCCAGGCCGAACGCCTTCAGCGTCGCGGGATGCAGCGCGCCGAACTCCGCCAGCACCGTCTTGGGCCCGAGCCGCAGCGATCCCGACCGGCCGGGATGCCAGACATCGGACAGCGTCTCCATCACCTGCAGCCGATCGACCGGACCACCTGCCGCCGCGATCAGCGCGAGTGCCGCCGCCTTGGCATCATAGGCGTCGATTGAAGCTCTGCCGGCCCGCCAGTCGCGGACAGCTTCGCCCGCCATCAGCAGGCCGAGCGTCGGCCGCTCGTCGGTGGCAAGGTAACGCCGTCCGACCTCGAACAGCCGCACCTCGCCCGCGCCGCGATCGATGTTGCGCCGCGCGGCCGAGAGCAGCCCCGGCAGCAGCGAGGGACGCATCGCCTTCATGTCCTCGCTGATCGGGTTGGCCAGCGTCCACGCCGCACCGCCGAAGCGCTCCGCCTCCGCGACCGGCAGGAAGCTCCACGTCACCGCCTCGTTGAAGCCGCGCGCGGCAGCGGCGCGGCGAAGCGCGCGCTCCAGCCTCTGCTCGGGCGTAGCCGTCGGGCGGGCGACGCCGTCCGGCCGCGGCAAGGGCACGGCCGGCACGGCATCGATGCCCTCGATCCGCACGATCTCCTCGACGATGTCGGCGATGCCGTCGACGTCGCGGCGCCAGCTCGGCACGCGGATCGTCCAGGCGCTGTCGACGCCGAACCCGAGCCCCGCCAGGATCTCGCGCTGGCGCTCCGGCGCGACCTCCATGCCGCCCAGCCGCACGACCGCCTGCGGATCATATTTGAAGGTCGGG
>CAXTUG010000220.1:0-4200 GCA_964247375.1 uncultured Sphingomonadaceae bacterium | reverse complement strand
CCCCCCCCCCCCCCCCCCCCCGCCCGCGGGCGTAGAATAGGTCTTCCGCGGGCCCCCGACCGGCGACTGGCCGCTGCGCGTGATCGCGCTCGGTCGTCCGCCGCAATGTTCCAGCACCAGCCGGGTGGCGATGGCGAGTCCGTCGTCGAGGAAGGCCGGGTCGACCCCGCGCTCGAAGCGCTGGCGCGCGTCGCTCGTCAGCCCCAGCTTCTGCCCGGTGCGGGCGATATGCGCCGGATCGAAATAGGCGCACTCGATCAGCACGTCGGTGGTCATGTCGGACACGCCGGAATGCTCGCCGCCCATGATGCCGCCGATATCGTGGACCATCGCGTCGTCGGCGATGACGGTCATCGTCGCGTCGAGCGTGTAGGTCTTGCCGTTCAGCGCCGCGACCTGCTCGCCTTCACGCGCGCGGCGTGCGACCAGCGTGCCCGAGAGCCTGGCGCGATCGTAGACGTGCAGCGGCCGGCCGAGATCGATCGACACGAAGTTGGTGATGTCGACCAGGGCCGAGATCGGCTTCTGGCCGATCGCCGCCAGCCTGCGGCGCATCCAGGGAGGCGACGTGCCGTTGGTCACGCCCGCCACCGCCTGCGCGTAGAAAGCCGGGCAACCGTCCGGATCGTCGGTGCGCACGTCGGGCGCGGGATCGTCGCCCGCCACCGGCTCGATCGCCATGCGATAGGTTTCGGCGAGCGGCCTGAGCGTGCCGTAGCCGCCCGCGGCCAGATCGCGCGCGATGCCGCGCACGCCCATACAGTCCTGCCGGTTGGGGGTGATCGCGACGTCGATCACCGGATCGGACAGGCCGGCATAGTCCGCGAAGACGGTGCCGACCGGCGCGTCGGCCGGCAGCTCGATGATGCCGTCATGATCGTCGCCCAGCTCCAGCTCGCGCGTTGAGCACATCATGCCGTTCGATTCGACGCCGCGGATCGCGGCGACCTTCAGCACCATGCCGTTGGCCGGGACAACCGCACCCGGGCGGCCGAACACGCCGACCAGGCCGGCGCGCGCATTCGGCGCCCCGCACACCACCTGCAAGCCTCGGCCGTCGCCCGCATCGACGGTCAACACCTGCAGCTTGTCGGCCTGCGGATGCGGCGCAGCGGTCAGCACCTTGGCGACGGTGAAGCCTTCAAGCTTCGCCGCGGGATCGTCGACATGCTCGACCTCAAGCCCCAGGCGGGTGAGCGCCACGACCAGCTCGTCGAGGCCCGCCTCGGTCGCGAGATGCTGCTTCAGCCAGGACAAGGTGAACTTCATGCGCCCACTCCCCCACTCAGCGTCGGCACGTCCAGGGCACGGAAGCCGTAGTGCCGAAGCCAGCGCAGGTCGCCGTCGAAGAAGGCGCGCAGGTCGTCCATGCCGTATTTCAGCATTGCCAGCCGGTCGACGCCGGTACCGAAGGCGAAGCCCTGATACTCCGCCGGATCGAGCCCGCAGGCGGCGATGACGTTGGGGTGGACCATGCCGGAGCCCAGCACCTCCATCCAGCCCTCCGATCCGCCGATCACGCGACGGCCCCTGTCGAGCGAGTAGCCGACGTCGACCTCCACCGACGGCTCGGTGAAGGGGAAGTAGGACGGCCGCAGCCGCAGGACGATATCGTCGCGCTCGAAGAACGCCTTGAGAAAGGTCTCCAGCGTCCAGCGCAGGTGACCCAGATGGATGCCCTTGTCGATCACCAGCCCCTCGATCTGGTGGAACATCGGCGTGTGGGTCGCGTCGCTGTCGGAGCGATAGACGCGGCCGGGCGCGATGATGCGGATCGGCGGCTGCTGGCCGGTCATGGTGCGGATCTGCACCGGCGAGGTGTGGGTCCGCAGCAGCATGCGCTGATCGGCGCCGTCCACGTCGGGGAAGTAGAAGGTATCGTGCATCGCGCGCGCCGGATGCGTGTCGGGAATGTTGAGCGCGCTGAAATTATGCCACTCGTCCTCGATCTCCGGCCCGGTCGCGACCGCGAAGCCCAGGTCGGCGAAGATCTCGGCGAGTTCGTCCATGACCTGGCTGACGGGATGAACCGACCCCTGCCGTCCCACCGCGACCGGCAGCGTCATGTCGAGCGTCTCGGCCGCCAGCTTCGCGTCGAGCGCGGCAGCGTCGAGCGCGGCCTTGCGCTCCGCAATGGCGTCGGTCACCGCGCTGCGCAGACCCTGGATCGCGGGCGCCTTCGCCTGCCGCTCCTCAGGCGCCATGCCGCCCAGCGTCTTGAGCAGCGCGGTAATGCTGCCGCTCTTGCCCAGCGCACCGACGCGGATCGCCTCCAGCGCCGCGGCATCGGCACCGGCGATCGCGGTCAGCAGTTCGCTTCTTTGTGTATCCAGCTCGCTCATTCTCTTACTCGTCATCCCCGCGAAGGCGGGGATCCATTTAGTTCACACGTCCGGGGCAACGAGCCCCAAGGAGAGTGCGAGGTCACGCCAATCGGGATTGGCCTGCTCAATCAAATTGAGCTTCCAATCCCGTCGCCATTTCTTGAGCTGTTTCTCGCGGCGAATGGCGGATGCCATATCGTCGTGCATCTCGAACCAGACCAGACGGCCGACGCCGTAGCGGGAGGTGAAGCCTTCGATCAAGCCGGATCGGTGCTGATAGGCGCGCGCCGGCAAATTCGAAGTAGCGCCGACATACAATGTACCGGCACGGCCACTCGCGCAGATGTATACGGCGGGCTGCTTCTTCATGCTCTTCGCTTAATGGATTCCCGCCTGCGCGGGAATGACGAGTGGATGAGTCGACGCGCTCATCGGAACCCCCATCGTCGCCGTTCGATAGAGACGCATCCACCAGCGGAGGCGCAACCATGCAGATCGATCTCTCAGGAAAGACGGCGCTGGTCACCGGATCGACCGGCGGCATCGGCCTCGCGGCCGCGAAGGGACTGGCCGCGGCCGGAGCGGACGTGATCGTCAACGGGCGGTCCGATCCCGCCGAAGCGGTCGCCGCGGTCGAACAGGTCGCGCGCCATGCCAAGGTGCGCGGGATCGTCGCCGACGTCGGCACGGCCGATGGTTGCGCGGCGCTGGTCTCCGCGGTTCCGGCGGTCGATATCCTGGTGAACAATGCCGGCATCTTCCAGCCGTCCGACTTCTTCGAAACCGACGATGCGACGTGGGATCGGCACTGGACGGTGAACGTCATGGCCGGCGTGCGGCTGGCGCGCGCCTACGCGCCCGGCATGATCGACAAGGGCTGGGGCCGCATCATCTTCCTGGGCTCCGAGAGCGCGTTCAACATCCCCGTCGAGATGATCCACTACGGCGTCAGCAAGACCGCCGACGTCGCGGTCGCGCGGGGCCTCGCCAAGCGGCTGGCGGGCACGGGCGTGACCGTGAATTCGGTCCTGCCCGGCCCCACTTTATCCGACGGTGTGGCCGAGATGCTGAAGGATGAGGTCGCCAGGAGCGGGCAATCGCTGGAAGACGCGGCCAAGGCCTTCGTCGAGGCGCAACGGCCCAGTTCCATCATTCGCCGGGCCGCCTCGGTCGAGGAGGTTGCCAACATGATCGTCTACGCCGCCTCTCCGCAGGCCTCGGCCACTACCGGCGCGGCGCTGCGGGTGGACGGCGGGGTGATCGATACGCTGTGACAGCGGGTGCCGGACGGATATCTCCAACCGATGTCATACCTGGAGTTCGACATACGTCGAGATGACGGGATACAAGAATGATGGTCATCCCGACGTAAGTCGGGATCCATTTAACGGATGGGCGAGAGGCTTGAAGCCGAGGCCCACCGCCAAATCAGTCCAGTGTAGGTTCGAGGCCTCGATCAGTTCGATCTTCCAAGAGCGGCGCCATTCCTTAAGCTGTCGCTCGCGCGCGATCGCCGCATCGATCGCGTCAAACATTTCATAATGGACGAGGTGCTTTACGCCATACTGGCGCGTGAAGCCGGCGATCAGGCCTGCACGGTGCTGGTGCACCCGCTGCATCAGATTGGAAGAGCTGCCGATGTAGAGCGTGCCGCGCGGCTTGCTGGCGAGAATGTAGACCGCGGGCTGGAACGTTTCTCGCGCCATTCCGCTCCTCGCACCGACGGGCTACCTGGATCCCGACGTTCGTCGGGATGACACGCTTACCTACTCGGTCATCCCGGCGAAAGCCTGATCCCGTCGGCACCAACACCCAAGGTCTACCAACGGGAAAGGGCGCCGCGGCCGCACCGCAGCCGCCCCCGTCAATGTCCGTG
>CAXTUG010000219.1:0-5597 GCA_964247375.1 uncultured Sphingomonadaceae bacterium | reverse complement strand
CACCGTCTACGTGCGTTCGCCGGACCGGCGCTTCGTCTACTATTACGCGCACCTCGACACCTATGCGCCCGACCTGCGCGAGGGCGGGCAGGTCGTCCGGGGTCAGCGGATCGCTACCGTCGGCGCGACCGGCGATGCCAGTCCGGAGGCGCCGCATCTCCATTTCGAGATCAAGCGGATGGGCCTGGCGGACGCCTGGCACCAGGGCGAGCCGATCAATCCCTACCCGCTGCTTGCCGGCAAAGCCGCCCCCCGCTAAAGCCCGCGCCGGCTCTTTCAAGATCGTGAGACGGACATGAAGATCAGCGGCGTGGACATTCGTCCCGGCAACATCATCGAATATGAAGGCGGCATCTGGAAGGCGGTCAAGATCCAGCACACCCAGCCCGGCAAGGGTGGCGCCTACATGCAGGTCGAGATGAAGAACCTTATCGACGGCCGCAAGAACAACGTCCGCTTCCGATCCGCCGAGACGGTCGAGCGCGTCCGGCTGGACACCAAGGACTTCCAGTTCCTGTTCCGGGACGGCGATGCGCTGACGTTCATGGACAAGGAAAATTACGAGCAGATCACGCTCGATGCGGGCATCCTCGGCGACGCCGCGGCCTTCCTGCAGGACGGCATGGACGTCGTGATGGAACTCTACGACGAACGGCCGATCTCGGTGCAGCTGCCCGACACGATCGAGGCGATGATCGTCGAGGCCGATGCGGTGGTGAAGGGCCAGACGGCGTCGTCGAGCTACAAGCCGGCGATGCTCGACAACGGCGTGCGGGTGATGGTGCCGCCGCATATCGGCAGCGGCACCCGGATCGTCGTCGACGTCTACAGCCAGGAATATGTCCGCCGCGCGGATTGACCGCATTTGGCCCGTCCCTATCATGGGAGGGGCGGAGATCTGCCTTGGTTGCCCATTCCGGCCTGATCACCGTCATGGAGCGCGCCGCGCGCAAGGCCGGGCCGCGCCTGCGCCGCGACTTCGGCGAGGTGCAGCAGCTGCAGGTGTCCCGCAAGGGGCCGGCCGACTTCGTCAGCCAGGCCGACCAGCGCGCCGAGCAGACCCTCTACGAGGAACTCAAGAAGGGCCGCCCCGACTGGGGCTTCCTGGGCGAGGAGGGCGGCACCCGCGAGGGCGACCCGAGCAAGCCGCGCTGGATCGTCGACCCGCTCGACGGTACCTCCAACTTCCTCCACGGCATCCCGCACTTCTCGATCTCGATCGCGGTGGAAGAGCCGAAGCCGAACGGCCGCGGCGAGATCACGCAAGGCCTGGTCTACCAGCCCGTCACCGACGAGAGCTTCTGGGCGGAGAAGGGGCGGGGTGCGTGGCTGCACGACCGGCGGCTGCGCGTCTCGGCGCGGCGCGACCTCGCCGATGCGCTGATCGCGACCGGCATTCCCTTCCTGGGTCACGGCAATTTCGACGAGTGGACCAGGATCTTCGCGGCGGTCGCGCCGGAAGTAGCGGGTATCCGCCGCTTCGGCTCCGCCGCACTCGATCTGGCGTGGGTCGCGGCCGGCCGCTTCGACGGCTACTGGGAGAGCGACCTGGGCGCGTGGGACGTGTCGGCCGGCCTGCTGCTGGTCAAAGAAGCGGGCGGCTTCGTCACCGACTACCGCGGCGGTGATCAGGCGCTGGAACGCAACCAATTCCTCGCGGCCAATGACAGCCTGCATTCCAAGCTGCACAAGCTGGTGGCGGGCGCGCTGCGGAAGTAACCTAAGCTACTCGGAACTCGGCACTAACTGCGAATCATTCTCACCCCTCCGCGGCTTGCTTCGCAGGTGCGGCGCGCCTACTTGGAGCCCGACTTCGGACGCCGCGGTCGGCGCTTCCTCCTTGGAGTATTTCGGAACGATGGCGACGGTCGCCGCAGGCTATTTGCCGATCCTGATGTTCCTCGTCGTGGCGGTCGGATTGTCGACCGCGTTCGTCGTGCTGCCGATGCTGGCGTCGAGGTTTACCGGATCGTCGAAGCCGACGCCGGAGAAGCTGACCGAATATGAGTGCGGCTTTCCCGCCTTCGAGGACAGCCGTGCGCAGTTCGACGTGCGCTTCTACCTGATCGCCATCCTGTTCATCGTCTTCGACCTGGAGGCGGCGTTCCTCTATCCATGGGCGGTGGCGCTAGGCGGCATCGGCTTCGCGGGCTGGGCGGCGATGATGATCTTCCTGGTCGAGCTCGGCATCGGCTTCGCCTATGCGTGGAAGAAGGGGGCGCTGGAATGGGAGTGATCCTGCCGCCGTCGCTCGACCCGCATCCGCAGGAGAGCCGCCTTCCCGATCCCGACTTCTTCAGCAGTTTGAATTCGGAGGTTCAGGACAAGGGCTTCCTCGTCACTTCGGCGGAAGAGCTGTTCCAGTGGGCCCGCACCGGCTCGCTGTGGTGGATGACGTTCGGGCTCGCCTGCTGTGCGGTCGAGATGATCCACGTCAACATGCCGCGCTACGACCTGGAGCGGTTCGGCGTCGCCCCGCGCGCATCGCCCCGCCAGTCGGACGTGATGATCGTCGCCGGCACGCTCTGCAACAAGATGGCGCCGGCGCTGCGCCGCGTCTACGACCAGATGTCGGAGCCGAAATACGTCATCTCGATGGGCTCGTGCGCCAACGGCGGCGGCTACTATCACTACAGCTACAGCGTGGTGCGCGGCTGCGACCGGATCGTGCCGATCGACATCTACGTGCCCGGCTGTCCGCCGACCGCCGAGGCGCTGCTCTACGGCGTGATGCAGCTGCAGCGTAAGATCCGCCGCGTCGGAACGATCGAGCGGTGATCAACTTGCTCTCTCCTCCGTTCGGTTCGAGCCAAGTCGGGCACCGCCGTCGAGCGTCAGCGAGACACCCTCGGCTGGGCTCGGGAGCGTGTGTCGCCTTGGCGCCGCACGCACGGGGTGGGGGTGGGCGGGGACGGGCCCCGTTCCCAAATACGCGTCCAACGAAGGCGTGATCGAGGCGGCGACCGCGGCACTCGGCGACATGCTCGTGCGTGCGTCCGAGGCGGTCGGCGAAATCCGGCTCGACGTGAAGCGCGACGGCGTGGTCGATGCGCTGCTGACGTTGCGGGACGAGCTGTCCTATCAGCAGCTGATGGAGATTGCCGGCGTCGACTATCCGGATCGTCCGGAGCGGTTCGAAGTGGTCTACTGCCTGCTATCGCTGACCAAGAACCACCGCCTGCGGGTGCATGTTTCGACCGACGAGACCAGCACCGTGCCGTCGGTCACGTCATTGTGGCCGGTCGCCGGCTGGCTCGAGCGCGAAGTCTACGACATGTACGGCGTGCTGTTCGACGGCAATCCGGACCTGCGCCGCATCCTGACCGACTACGGCTTCCAGGGGCATCCGCAGCGCAAGGATTTCCCGCTCTCCGGCTTCGTCGAGCTCCGCTACTCGGAAGAGGAGAAGCGCGTCGTCTACCAGCCGGTCAAGCTGGCGCAGGACTTCCGCAACTTCGACTTCATGAGCCCGTGGGAAGGCGCGGAATACGTCCTTCCCGGCGACGAGAAGGCGAAGCTCCCACAGGAGCCCGGCGCCCAGACTCCGTTGAAGGCGGACGAGGTGAAGAAGTGAGTACGCGCACCATCACCGTCGGCACCACCGATGCTCCGGTGCGCGACACCGAAGACGGCGGCATCGACAATTACACGATCAATTTCGGTCCGCAGCATCCGGCCGCGCACGGCGTGCTGCGCCTGGTCATGGAGCTGGACGGCGAGATCGTCGAGCGGGTCGATCCGCATGTCGGCCTGCTCCATCGCGGCACCGAGAAGCTGATCGAGTATAAGACCTACCTGCAGGCGTTGCCCTATTTCGACCGGCTCGATTACTGCTCGCCGCTCTGCATGGAGCACAGCTACGTGCTCGCGATCGAGAAATTGCTCGGAATCGAGGTTCCGCTGCGCGCGCAATATCTGCGCGTGCTGTTCGCCGAGCTGACCCGCATCTCGAACCACATGCTGAACCTCGGCAGCCACGTCATGGACGTGGGCGCGATGACGCCCAACCTGTGGCTGTTCGAGGTGCGCGAGGATACGTACGGCTTTTTCGAGCGCGCGTCGGGCGCGCGCATGCACATGGCGTGGTTCCGCCCCGGCGGCGTGCACCAGGATGTGCCGCTGAAGCTGCTGGCTGACATTGGCGAGTGGGTCGATACCCGCCTGCCCAAATTGTTCGAGGATGCGATCAGCCTGGTCGCCGACAACCGCATCTTCAAGCAGCGCAACGTCGACATCGGGCTGGTCAGCCGCGACGACGCGATCGCCTGGGGCTTCTCCGGCCCGATGATCCGCGCCGCGGGCATTCCGTGGGATATCCGCAAGTCGCAGCCCTACGACGTCTACGATCGCATGAACTTCGAGGTGCCGGTCGGCACCAAGGGCGACTGCTACGACCGCTTCATGGTGCGGGTGGAAGAGGTCCGCCAGTCGGCGCGCATCATCAAGCAGTGCCTGGCCGAGATGCCGGCCGGTCCGATCGCCAGCCTCGACCGCAAGGTCGTGCCGCCCAAGCGCGGCGAGATGAAGCAGTCGATGGAAGCCCTGATCCACCACTTCAAGCTCTACACCGAGGGCTTCCACGTGCCGGCGGGCGAGGTCTATGTCGCGACCGAGAGCCCCAAGGGCGAGTTCGGCGTGTTCCTGGTCTCCGACGGCAGCAACAAGCCCTATCGCTGCAAGATCCGGCCGACCGCCTTCAGCCACCTGCAGGCGATGGATTTCATGATGAAGGGCCACATGCTGGCCGACACCACTGCCGTCCTCTCGGCGATCGACGTCGTATTCGGGGAGTGCGACCGGTGAGCGAAGTCACTAACGAGCTGATCTATTCGGTGCTGCAGAAGCTTCAGAGCGATATGGTCGAACTTCGGTTCGATGTGTCGGAACTGAAATCGCGTGCCACGGCGACGGACGAGCATCTTGGCGGCATTTTGATGTCTCTAACTGGCGTCAATCGCCGGCTGGACCGCGTAGAGGAACGGCTTTCTCGCGTGGAGCGCCGCCTCGATTTGTCGGAGGCGCGTTGATGGCTGACGCCGCCCACATCCCCGACGAAGCCGAGACCCGCGCGCGCTGGGGCGATTTCGCCTGGACGGACGCGAATGCCGCCGCAGCCAAGGACGTCATCGCACGCTACCCCAAGGGCCGCGAGCATTCGGCGATCATGCCGCTGCTCGACCTTGCCCAGCGCCAAGTCGGAGCCGAGACGCAGACTCAGGGCTGGCTGCCCGTGCCGGTGATCGAATATGTCGCCCGCGCGGTGAACATGCCGTACATCCGCGCGCTGGAGGTCGTCAGTTTCTACACCATGTACAACATGGTGCCGGTCGGCCGCTATCACGTGCAGGTGTGCGGCACGACGCCGTGCATGCTGCGCGGCTCCGACGACGTGCTCGACGCGTGCTACAAGAAGGGGCTGAAGAAGGGGCATACCACGCCCGACGGCCTGTTCACGCTGACCGAGGTCGAGTGC
Source organism: uncultured Sphingomonadaceae bacterium (assembly GCA_964247375.1). Lineage (GTDB taxonomy): Bacteria > Pseudomonadota > Alphaproteobacteria > Sphingomonadales > Sphingomonadaceae > Sphingomonas_I. Next base: position 124 of record CAXTUG010000219.1, on the reverse strand, counting down.
CTGGGCGCGTGTGTCAACGCACCGATAGTGCAGATCAACGACGACAATTACGAGGACCTCACCTTCGAGAGCACGACCGCGATCCTGGACGCGCTCGCCCGCGGCGAGACGCCGAAGCCCGGCC
>CAXTUG010000218.1:0-5678 GCA_964247375.1 uncultured Sphingomonadaceae bacterium | reverse complement strand
CTTCGCTGGTCAGTTGCGAGGCGTCGGGGTAGCCGTCGCCGAACCGGCCGTGCTGCGCCGCTTCGCGCTCACGCTGTTCGACCGCAGCTTCGCCGTGACCTACGTGCTGGAGATCGTGGCGATCCTCGTCGGGCTCGCCGGAGTGGCGGCGACCATGTCGGCGCAGACGGTCGCCCGCACCCGCGAGTTCGGCATGCTGCGCCACCTCGGCGTGACCAAGCGGGAGATTGCGGGCACGGCGGCGCTGGAAGGGACGATCCTGGGATCGATCGGCGGCCTGGCCGGCGTGGCGCTCGGCCTCGCGCTGAGCCAGGTACTGATCCACGTCATCAATCCGCAGTCGTTCAACTGGACGATGGCGACGCGCGTTCCCTGGACGACGCTGGGCGGCGTGGTCGCGGCGCTCGCGGGAGCGGCGACCGTCACCGCCGTGCTGGCCGGCCGCCAGGCGACGGCGGTCGGTGCGGTGCTGGCGGTGCGGGAGGATTGGTGAGGCGACCGCTGCTCCTTCTGTGCCTGGCCGGCGCGATCGGCAGCGCCTCGCCGCCGACCTACCCCTCGGTCGCGCCGGGGGTCGCGCTGCGCTTTCCGGCCGATCACGGCGCGCATCCGGAGTACCGGACCGAATGGTGGTACGTCACCGGCTGGCTTCGCACCGCCGACGGCCGCGATCTCGGCTTTCAGGTCACCTTCTTCCGCACGCGCCCGCCAGCCGACAATGCCAATCCCAGTAGGTTCGCACCCCGGCAGGTGCTGTTCGCGCACGCCGCCCTGTCCGATCCGGTCACGGGCAAGCTGACCCATGCCGAGCAGGCGGCGCGCGCCGGTTTCGGCCTGGCCGAGGCGCGGGTCGGCGACGCCGACATACGCCTTCGCGGCTGGCGCTTCCGGCGGTTGCCGGACGGGCGTTTCCTTACCTACGTTGCGGGCGGCGGTTTCGCGCTGGACCTCGCGTTCCGCCCCACCCAGCTCCCGTTCCTGCAGGGCGAGAATGGCTACAGCCGCAAGGGGCCGCGCGCCGAGCAGGCGAGCCGTTACTATTCCATGCCGCACCTCAAAGTATCCGGCACCGTCGTTCGGGGCGGCGTCCGCACGCCGGTCTCGGGCGAGGCGTGGCTCGATCGTGAATGGTCGTCCGACTATCTCGCGCCGGGGGCGCGGGGCTGGGACTGGACCGGCCTCAACCTCGACGACGGCTCTGCATTGATGGCCTTCCGGATCCGGCGGCGGAACGGCGGCACGGTGTGGGCGGGCGGCTCCTTGCGCGACCGCACCGGCCGGATCGTCCGGTTCGCGCCGGGCGACGTCACCTTTCGCGCATTGCGGTGGTGGAGGAGCCCGCAGACGGGCGCCACCTATCCCGTCGAGCAGGAATTGTCCGTTCGCCTGCCGCAAGGCGTCCGCCGCTTCCGCCTCGTGCCGCTCTTTGCGGCGCAGGAACTGGACGGCCGGCGGGGCGGCTCGCCCGTCTACTGGGAGGGCGCCGTCAGGACCGATGGCGGCAAGGGATATCTGGAGCTCACGGGATATGCCTCGCCGCTGAGGATGTGATGCCGTGCCGACCCGACGGCGCCGCGCGCAGAGGAAAGGTCGCGCTCCACCTCGGCGATGACGGGCGCCCACGCGCCGGCCTGCCGCTGACGATACAGGCGGGCCGTCGGATACCAGCTGCTCGTTCGTCCCGCCGACCAGCGCCAGTCCGGCTCGGCCTTGAGCAGCATCCAGGCGGGCACGCCCAGCGCGCCGGCGAGATGAGCCACCATCGTATCGACCGTGATCACCAGCGCCAGCGACGCGATCACGGCCGCCGTGGCCTCCACGTCGGCGGAACAGCCGTCCGGATTGATCACGGGCAGCGTGGACGGCTCGGGCATGAGCGACACGCACCGGTAATCACGACAGATCGTCCGCAGGAGGTCGGCCGGAATGCGCCGCTCGACGTCCCAACTGCCGGTGGTGCAGCACAGGCCGATCCCGCTCGCGCCGCGCGGGTCTGCGGGCGCTGTCAGATACGGTGCTGCAACCTCTCCCGGCCGCAGCCGCAATGCGAATGCCAGCTCCATGATCTCGATGTCGCATTCGCCCGGCGCAAGCGGATGCGCGGGATCGAACGGCATCAAGGCCAGTCCGGGAATTTGCGCGAGCAGCGCGACGAGTTGCGGCTGCACCTCGACCGTCACCGATGCGGCCCGCCGGGCCAGCGGCGCCAGGTAGCGGGCGAACTGAATGGTGTCGCCCAGGCCGTGGTAGCAGCGCACCAGCACGTGTCTGCCATCGAACGTCCCGCCGTCCCACACCCAGCGCAGGTGATAGGGCAGCGACGGATCGTCGCGGGTGGACGGATCGCGCGCGCTCAGCGTCCGCTCGGCGATGGCCCAGGCAGCGTCGAAGCGGTCGGCGCGCATCGCGGCTACCCATTGCTGCATCGTATCCGGCATCGATGGCGAGAATGCCGTGCTACAAAGCTTGTTCCATGGTCGTAACGGTGTGGCCGACGATCCGCTGCGCCGCCATTGCAGTTCGGCGACATCGCCAGGGAACAGCAAGCTATGTAGCACGTTAGCGTAACGAAATGCCCGTGGTGCGGCCTTGCCGCGCAGTGATGTAGAAGCTGGAGGGGAGGCGAATGGACGTTATCGATCGCAGCGACGATCGGATCGATGCCGACGGGCTGCACGATCGGATCAGGGCGCTCGCTCCCTGGTTCCACAACCTGAACCTCAACGGCGTCCAGACCGCCCCCGATCACTTCCTCGGGGATTATCCGGCCACCAAGTTCGCGGGCTTTGCGCATGCGCTGCCGACGGACCTTACCGGCAAGAGCGTGCTCGACATCGGCTGCAATGCCGGCTTCTACTCGGTCGAGATGAAGCGGCGCGGCGCCGCGCGGGTGGTCGGGATCGACAGCGACGACCGCTACCTGGCGCAGGCGCGGCTCGCGACCGCGGCGCTGGGTTTCGGCGACGTCGAGTTCCGCAACCTGTCGGTCTACGACGTGGCGGCGCTCGGCGAGCGGTTCGACCTCGTGATCTTCATGGGCGTGCTCTACCACCTGCGCCATCCGCTGCTCGCGCTCGACCTCATCCGCGAGCATGTCGCCTGCGACCTCATGCTGTTCCAGACGATGCAGCGCGGGTCCAACGACGCGATGGACGTGCCGGCCGACTATCCCTTCTTCGAGCCCGGGACCTGCACCGTGCCCGCTTTCTTCGATGCGGAGGCCTATCCCAAGATGCACTTTATCGAGCGCGAATATGCGCACGACTGGACCAACTGGTGGGCGCCCAACCGCGCCTGCTCCGAAGCGATGCTGCGCGCCGCCGGCTTCACGATCGAGGCGCATCCGGAGGACGAGGTCTATCTCTGCCGCGTGGCCGATATCCCCTATGCCAAGTGGGGCAAACATGCGGTCTACCCGGCCCAGGCGGCGGGGGAGGCGCGCGCATGATCGAAGCGGCGATGATCTGGAACGAGCCCAACAACAAGTCGCACTGGGATCCGAACATTGATCCCGATTGGCGCATGTTCGCCGATCACGTGATCCGGGCAGGCGCGGCGATCTGCGCGATCAATCCGGCGGTCACGCGCGTGCTGGGCGGCATGTCGCCGATCGACCAGCAGTGGCTGCGGCGGATGGAGGGGCATGGCGCGCTGAACGCGGTCGACGCGGTTGCGGTGCACGGCTTTCCGCTGGACTGGAATTTATGGCCGCTCGCCGCGTGGCCGGACAAGGTCGCCGAGATCAAGGCCATCACCGACAAGCCGGTTTGGGTGACCGAGGTCGGCGTGAGCTCGTTCGGCGCCGAGGAGGTGCAGCAGTTCGGCCTGGAGCGTACCGCCGCGCTGCTGAAGGGGCTGGTGCCGCGCATCTTCTGGTACAGCCTGTTCGACCTGCCGGTGAGCTGGGGGGCGGAGACGCGCCACCGCGAGGCGGAGGGATCGTCCTACTATCGCCACTTCTACCTCGGGCTGATCCGCGAGGACGGCACGCCCAAGCCGGCGCTGGAGACCTATGCCCAGGTTGCGGCCGAGGTCGGCCTGATGCAGTGGTTCCACTTCCACGATCCGCGGCTGGACGATGCGGTCGCATGGATGAAGCGGCTCGGCACCCGGCGGCTGCGCACCGGCCTGTCGTGGGCCGACAGCTTCCGCCCCAATGCGATCGACTGGTTCGACCGGCAGATGGAGGCGCTGGCCGACTTCGACGTGACCGTCACCTTCTGCTTCACGCCGCAGCATCTCGGCATCGAACCGCATCACACCAGCCCCGCGCGCGATCCGCAGGCGTTTGCGGACTTCTGCGCCTGGATGATCGATCGATATGCGCCGGGGCAGAGCGCCGACACACGCATCGCCGCGCCGACCGTGCCGGACGGGGTGGTGCCGCTGGCGCCCGAACTCGGAACCCTGAATTTCGACCGTGACGAACGGCTCGCCGCCGAAAGGAATGCCGCCTGATGCTCGCCCGCTCCTCCAAGCCGATCAACGTGGCGCTGGTCGGCGTCGGCAATTGCGCCAGCTCGCTCGTCCAGGGCATCAGCCATTATCGGGAAGGCGCCAACGACCTGACCGGCCTGATGCACGAGGAGGTCGGCGGCTATTACCCGTCCGACATCCGCTTCGTCGCGGCGTGGGACGTCGACCGGCGCAAGGTCGGGCGCGACGTGGCCGAGGCGATCTTCGCCAGGCCCAACTCGACGGCGGTCTTCTGTCCGGAGGTCAAGCCGACCGGTGCCAGGGTACGGATGGGCGTGATCAAGGACGGCGTGGCCGAGCATATGCTCGACTATCATGACGACGATCGCACCTTCCTGCTGGCCGACGCCGCCGAGCCGAGCCGCGACGAGGTGGTCGCCGCCCTGCGCGATGCCGAGGTCGACGTGATGATGAACTACCTGCCGGTCGGCAGCCAGGAAGCGACCGAATTCTACGCGGAATGCGCGCTGGAAGCGGGCGTGGCCTTCGTCAACAACATCCCGGTCTTCATCGCGTCCGACGAGCGCTGGGCCGAGCGCTTCCGCGCCGCCGGCGTGCCGATCGTCGGCGACGACATCAAGGCGCAGGTCGGCGCCACGATCGTTCACCGCGTGCTGACCGACTTGTTCAAGAAACGCGGCGTGAAGCTCGACCGGACCTACCAGCTCAATACCGGCGGCAATACCGACTTCCTCAACATGTCCAACCGCACCCGGCTCAAATCCAAGAAGATCAGCAAGACCGAGGCGGTACAGGCGGTCGCGGCGGAGCGGCTCTCGGACACCAACGTCCATATCGGGCCGAGCGATTACGTGCCGTGGCAGAACGACAACAAGGTCGCCTTCATCCGCATGGAGGGCCAGCTGTTCGGCGGCGTGCCGATGAACCTGGAACTGCGCCTGTCGGTGGAGGACAGCCCCAACTCCGCCGCGGTGGTGGTGGACGCGATCCGCTGCGTGAAGCTGGCGCTCGACCGCGGGCAGGCGGGTCCGGTGCTGCCGGCGTCCGCCTACTTCTGCAAGCATCCGCCGGAACAGATGACGGACGACGATGCCTATACGGCGCTGGAGCGCTTCATCGCCCAGTCGAGGACGCCGGCCTGAAGCAGAGGCATCGTACGGCCGTTCCCCCGGGGGGACCCGGGGGGGGGGGGGGGGGGGGGACGCCGGCGCGGCGCCCCGCGGGGGGGGGGGTGTTGGGGG
>CAXTUG010000217.1:2743-5683 GCA_964247375.1 uncultured Sphingomonadaceae bacterium | reverse complement strand
TTGCCGAGCCGGCCGGCCAGGCCGTCGCGCTCCTTCTCCGCCGCCTCGGCCGCCTTGGCGAGGCGGGCGCGTTCGGCAGCGAGATCGATCACGCCCTCCAGCGGCAGCGCGAAGGTCGTCTCGTCCACCACCACCTGGGCCGCGCCGGAGCCGGGGAAGGTCAACAGCTGGATCGATTCCAGCCGGGCGAGCCGCGACAGCACGCCATGGTTGCGGTCGAGACGCGCGGCCGTCTGATCGGATGCATCGGCAGCAAACAGCTGCAGCCTGGCACCCGGCGGCACGTTGAGTTCGGTCCTCGCCGCGCGGATCTCGCCGATCAGTCGGATCAGCCAATCGACCTCGGCGGAAGCGTCCGGGTCGATCCTGCGGGCATCCGCCATCGGCCAGCGGCCGACGATCAGGTCGTGCGGGCGGTCGGCGAGCGCGTGCCACAGCTCTTCGGTGATGAAAGGCATGAAGGGGTACAGCATCGCCAGGATCTGGTCGAGCACCCAGCCGGCGACGGCGCGGGTTTCGGCCGCTTCCTCCCCGTTCGTGCTGAGCGCAGTCGAAGCACGCTCCGCAACAGACCGCCCTTCGACTTCGCTCAGGGCGAACGGAGATATGGAGCTTGGCGATGTCTCACCGCGGCTTAGGATGGGCCCTTCGACCCTGCTCAAGACCGGCTTGATCAACTCCAGATACCAGTCGCAGAACCTGTTCCAGACGAACTGGTAGACGGTGTTGGCGGCCTCGTCGAAGCGCAGGTCGGCGAGCGCCAGGTCCAGCGCCTGGACGGTCTTCACCGTCTCCGCGACGATCCAGCGGTTGACCGCGAGGTCGGCGGCGGGCGGCTCCGGCGTGGTCGAGCCGCCGATGCCGTTGGCCTGGGCGAAGCGGGCGGCGTTCCACAGCTTGGTCGCGAAGTTGCGATAGCCCTCGACGCGCTTCTCATCGAGCTTGATGTCGCGGCCCTGGCTCTCCATCGCCGCCAGCGTGAAGCGCAGCGCGTCGGCGCCGTAGCGATCGATCAGGCCGAGCGGGTCGACGGTGTTGCCCTTCGACTTGGACATCTTCTGGCCCTGCGCGTCGCGCACGAGGCCGTGCAGGTAGAGCGTCTTCCACGGCTTCTCGCCCATGAAGTGCAGCCCCTGCATCGCCATGCGCGCATCCCAGAAGAACAGGATGTCGAAGCCGGAGACGAGCACGTCGTTGGGGTAGTGGCGCCGCAGCGTCTCGGTCCGGTCGGGCCATCCCAGCGTCGCGAACGGCCACAGCGCGGAGGAGAACCAGGTGTCGAGCACGTCGGTGTCGCGGCGGAGCGGGCGGTTGCCGGCCTGAGCCCGCGCCTCGGCCTCCGTCTCGGCAACGTAGACCCGGCCCTCGTCGTCGTACCAGGCCGGGATCTGGTGGCCCCACCAGAGCTGGCGGCTGACGCACCAGGGCTGGATATTCTCCAGCCAATTGTACCAGGTCTTCTTCCACGTCTCCGGCACGACGCGGATGTCGCCGGAGCGGACCGCCTCCAGCGCCGGCCTGGCGAGCGTTGCGGCGTCGACATACCATTGGTCGGTCAGCCAGGGCTCGATCACCACGCCGGAGCGGTCGCCGTGGGGCGTCTGGATGACGCGATCCTCGACCTTCTCCAGCGCGCCTTCCTCCTGCAGCAGCGCGATCACCTCGTCACGCGCCTCGAACCGGTCCAGACCGATGAGGTTCGCCGGGACAAGGCCGTCGGCGGTCTGCACCACGCGGGCGTCGGCATCGAGCATGTTGAGCATGTCGGCGGGCTTGAAGCCGGCGCGGCGGCCGACCTCGAAATCGTTGAAGTCGTGACCGGGCGTAATCTTGACCGCACCCGAGCCGAGCTCCGGATCGGCATGCTCGTCGGCGACTATCGGCACCAGCCGGCCGGTGATCGGCAGGCGGATCTGCCGGCCGATCATTGCGGTGTAGCGCTCGTCGGCGGGGTTCACTGCGACCGCCATGTCGGCGAGCATCGTCTCCGGCCGGGTGGTGGCGACCGAGACATGGCCCGATCCGTCCGCCAGCGGGTAGCGCAGATGCCAGAACTGGCCGTGGCGCTCCCGGGTCTCGACCTCCAGGTCTGAGATCGCCGTGCGGAAATGCGGGTCCCAGTTGACCAGGCGCTTGTCGCGGTAGAGCAGACCCTGGCGATAGAGGTCGACGAAGACGCGCAGCACCGCGCGGCTGAACCCCTCGTCCATGGTGAAGCGCTCGTTCGCCCAGTCGCACGAGGCGCCGAGCCGGCGGAGCTGGCGCGTGATCTGGCCGCCGCTCTCCGCCTTCCACGCCCATACCTTGTCGATGAACGCCTCTCGGCCGAGCTCGGCGCGGGTGACGCCCTCCTTCGCCAGGTTGCGCTCGACCACCATCTGGGTGGCGATCCCGGCATGATCGGTGCCGACCACCCACAGGGCATCCTTGCCCTGCAGACGGGCGTGACGGATCAGGATGTCCTGCAACGTATTGTCGAGCGCGTGGCCGATGTGGAGCGACCCGGTGACGTTCGGCGGCGGGATGACGATGGTGAACGGCTCGGCCGTATCGCGCGCCGGGCGAAACAGGCCGCTTTCTTCCCAATGGGCATACCAGCGGGACTCAATGGCGGCCGGATCGAAGGTCTTGTCGATGGTCATGGCGGGCGCTGCCTTAGAGGGAGTGGGCCCGGGATGCGAGGGGGGGTGCGGGCGATCGTCACCGGCTCCGCTTTCGGCCGCGATCTCGCGGGGAGGAGCAGGTCAGGGGTAAAGCAGCCCCTCGTCCCAGCCGTCGGCCGTGCGCGTGAACAGACGCCGCTCGTGCAGACGGTGCGGGCGGTCCTGCCAGAGCTCGATCCGCTCCGGTGCGACGCGAAAGCCCGACCAGTGCGGCGGACGGGCACGTCCATGCCTTCGAAGCGCCGCTGCATCTCGTCGAACCGCTCTTCGAAGACCG
>CAXTUG010000217.1:0-2733 GCA_964247375.1 uncultured Sphingomonadaceae bacterium | reverse complement strand
GGCAGCGGCTGCGATTGGTCGGACGCCCAGGCGCCCAGCTGCGAATCCCGCCCGCGCGTCGCGAAATAGGCGTCCGCCTCGTCCATCGACACGCCGCTGACCGGACCTTCGATCCGCACCTGCCGCCGCAGCGTCTTCCAGTGGAACAGCAGCGCGGCGCGGGCCCGGTCGATCAGCGCGCGCGCCTTGCGGCTGTGCAGGTTGGTGTAGAAGACGAAGCCGCGTGCATCATGCCCCTTGAGCAGCACCATGCGGATGGACGGTTGCCCGTCGGCATCCACGCTCGCCACCGCCATCGCGTTCGGATCGTTCGGCTCCGACACCTCCGCCTCGGCCAGCCAGGCGTCGAACAGCGCGAGCGGGTCGTCCGCCATCAGCCGAACGCCTGCAGCCCGGTCTGTGCGCGGCCGAGGATCAGCGCGTGGATGTCGTGCGTGCCTTCGTAGGTGTTCACCGTCTCGAGGTTCTGCGCGTGACGGATGACGTGGAACTCGCCGGTGATGCCGTTGCCGCCGTGCATGTCGCGTGCGACCCGGGCGATGTCCAAGGCCTTGCCGCAATTGTTGCGCTTGATCAGGCTGATCATCTCCGGCGCGATCTGCCCCGCATCGAAGAGCTGACCGACGCGAAACGCCGCCTGCAGCCCGAGCGCGATCTCGGTCTGCATGTCGGCGAGCTTCTTCTGCACCAGCTGCGTGGCGGCAAGCGGGCGGCCGAACTGGCGGCGATCGAGCGTGTACTGGCGCGCACGGTGCCAGCAGTCTTCCGCAGCGCCCATCACGCCCCAGGCGATGCCGTAGCGCGCGCGGTTGAGGCAGCCGAACGGACCGCCCAATCCCTGCGCGTTCGGCAGGAGATGATCGTCGGAAACCTCCACGCCCTCCATCACGATCCCGCCGGTGACCGAGGCGCGCAGCGAGAGCTTCTCCTCGATCTTCGGCGCGGACAGGCCCTTCATGCCCTTCTCGAGCACGAAACCGCGGATCTTGCCGTCATGCGCGTCCGACTTCGCCCACACCACGAACACGTCGGCGATCGGCGAATTGGTGATCCAGATCTTCTCGCCGGTGAGACGATAGCCGCCGTCGATCCGCTCGGCGCGCGTGCGCATGCCGCCGGGGTCGGAGCCGGCCTCGGGCTCGGTCAGGCCGAAGCAGCCGACCAGCTCGCCGCGCGCGAGACCGGGCAGCCAGCGCATCCGCTGCTCCTCGGAGCCGTAAGCGTGGATCGGATACATTACGAGGCTCGACTGCACGCTCATCATCGAGCGGTAGCCGCTGTCGACCCGCTCGATCTCGCGCGCGACCAGGCCATAACTGACGTAGGAGGCGCCGACGCCGCCATATTGCTCCGGCAGCGTTGCGCCGAGCAGGCCGAGCTCGCCCATCTCGTTGAAGATGGCGCGATCGGTACGCTCGTGCTGGTAGGCCTCGCGGATCCGTGGCGCGAGCCGGTCCTGCGCATAGGCGCGGGCGGTGTCGCGGATCATGATCTCCTCGTCGCCGAGCTGGTCTGCCAGCAGCAGCGGATCGTCCCATTGAAATGCGCTTCCGGCGCTCACGTCGTGCTCCATCTATTGCCCGTTCCCCGGCGAAAGCCGGGGTCCAGTCCCTCACCCTATCTGGGCCCCGGCTTTCACCGGGGAACGAGGAAGGAAAGGGCTAGGCCTCCAATTCGATGTCCCAGTAGAGCCAGTCGCGCCAAGAGTCGTGCAGATAGTTGGGCGGGAAGCTGCGGCCATTCTCCTGCAGCTGCCAGCTCGTCGGCCGGTAGGGCCACTCGGTAAGCTTCATGCTGGCCTGGCGCGGCGTCCGGCCGCCCTTGCGCAGGTTGCAGGGCGCGCACGCCGTCGACACATTCTCCCAGGTCGTGCGGCCGCCCTGGGCACGCGGGATGACGTGATCGAAGGTGAGGTCGCTCAGGCGCCCGCAATACTGGCAGGAGAAGCGGTCGCGCAGGAACAGGTTGAAGCGGGTGAAGGCGGGATGCGCCGACGGTCTGACATATTGCCGGAGCGCGATGACCGACGGCAGCTTCAGCCGGTGGGTGGGGCTGCGCACCTCGCGTTCGTAGTGGGAGACGATGTCGACGCGTTCCAGGAACACCGCCTTGATCGCCGTCTGCCACGGCCAGATCGACAGCGGATAATAGGACAAGGGCGTGTAGTCGGCATTCAGGACCAAAGCAGGACAGGAATCCGGGTGTCGGATAAGATCGGGATGGTACATGGAACGACGAGGCCCTCCGCATCGGCGGAGCGCATCGGCCAGGGATCGTCACTCGGTCCCGTCGCACTCGGAAGGCGAGGCCGCTGCCGCCGCGTCTCCGTCGTCCCACCGCCTGCCAGAGCGGCGTGACGGCAGCATGACAACATTCTCGCGACTCGCGGTCAAGAGCCGTTTTCGGCAGAGTCCAGATAGATGGGGATAATATCGCGTTTCGCGCCGAGCCCGACCGGGCGGCTGCACCTGGGGCACGCTTACTCGGCGGTGCGGGCGCATGACCTGGCGCGCGCCGGTGGCGGCACCTTCCTGCTGCGGATCGAGGACATCGACACGACCCGCAGCCGGGAGGCGTTCGTTGCCGGGATCGAAGAGGATCTGCGCTGGCTGGGGTTGACGTGGGATGGAGAGGTAGTGCGGCAGTCGGGACGGATGCCGATCTATGCGGACGCGCTCGATCGATTGCGGGAGCAGGGCCTGCTCTATCCCTGCTTCTGCACCCGCGCCGACA
>CAXTUG010000216.1:0-5696 GCA_964247375.1 uncultured Sphingomonadaceae bacterium | reverse complement strand
ATGTCGCGCTCCGGCGCATGGGCTATGGTCCGGACGAGATGACCAGCCACGGCTTCCGTGCGATGGCGAGCACACTGCTCAACGAGTCAGGGCTGTGGCACCCTGATGCGATCGAGCGGGCGTTGGCGCATGGCGAGAAAGACCGGGTGCGCACGGCCTACGCGCGCGGCAGCCACTGGGCGGAGCGTGTCCGCATGGCACAGTGGTGGTCCGATCATCTCGACCAGTTACGCATCGGGGGCAAGGTGCTGAAGGGCAAGTTCCGTAGGCAGGCCTAAAGCGACGTGGCCGGAATGGGGCGATAACGGACGCGCTGCTTTCGACGATATCATCACAAAAGCAATGGTTCCATCACTCGTAACGCAGGGCTTCAATCGGGCGCCGCCGCGCGACATTCAGTGCCTGCAAACCCGCGCTGCACAAAGTGATCGCTAGAGCCGCCAATGCCGCGGTGGGAAAGAGCCATAGGTGAAGCGGCACGCGGTAGGCGAAGCCGTTCAGCCAGTTTCGCATCATCCACCATGCGCAGGGCCAGGCGATGAGGTTCGCCCAGAGCACTGGGCGGCTCAGCCGGACGAGCAACAGGATCAGCACTTGGCCGGTCCGCGCGCCGAGCGCCTTGCGGATCCCGATCTCCTTGGTGCGCCGTTCTGCGGTGGCGATCGCCATGCCGGCAATGCCAGTTGCGGCAAGCAAAGCCGCGACGCCGGAGAAAAGCTCAAATATCCAGGCGCCGCGCTCCAGGTCGCGATACAACTCCTCGATGTGATCGGAGACAAATCTCCGCTGAATCGGCTGTTGCTGGCCGGTTTTGCGCCACAACCGGTCGATCGCTGTCAACGTCTCGGGAACGTCGCGGCCGGCCAGCTTGATCACCACCAGGCCAAGGCCGTTGATGTCGGTCGGCCGATCAGGATAGATGGTGGGCTTGATCGGGGTTTCGACTGACAGGAGACTGAAGTCAGGCACGACCGCAACGACCCGCGCGCGGTCGTATACACCGGGCCGCTTGGATTGAACCGGTACGATCTTGCCGATCGCGGCGCGGGCGTTGGCGAGGCCGAAGCGCCGCACCGCCGTCTGGTTAACGACGATGCGCTGGGTCTCCTCCTCGCCGTCCGGCGGAAGCACGGCCAGCGATCCCGCGATCGGCGCAATACCGAACAGCGCGAAGCCTGACGGCAGCATGCCGATAATATCGGTCGGGATCTGATCGTTGCCGATCGGCGCGAAGAAAAACATCGGGTATTGCAGCAGCCCGTCCCCGACGCAGGACGTGCCGCGCACGCCGGGCAGCTTCGCGACTTCCTGGCGGAAGCTCGCCGGACAAGCCGCATCCACAGTGAGCAGCTGATCCGCATCGAACCGCAATGCCCCGGTCATCGCGAAGCGGCGTTGCTGATAGACCACCGCCAGCGCGACCATCAGCCCGATCAGGATCGCGAACTGCGCGGTGACGAGCAGGTCGGCCATCACCGACCGCCCCTTCATGCGGACGCCGCGGTCCCGCAGCAAAGCTGCGGGCGACAGGCCGGACAGGACGATGGCCGGATAGGCACCAGCTGCAAGACCAAGCGCCACCCCGCCGGTGATGAGCCACAGCAGCAACATCGGATGCGTGAGGTAATCGAACCGTGCCTGCGTCTGGAACAAAGCATTGAGGCTGGGCAGCGTAAGCTCAACCAGCGCTGCACCGAGCAAAGCCGCGATCAGCACCGTCGCCACGGCCTCGCCCAGGAATTGGCCCGCAATCTGGCGACGGGTGGCGCCGCACGCCGCGCGGACGCCGATCTCCCGCCAGCGGCGCGCCGACAATGCGGTGCTCAGGTTCACATAATTGGCGACGGCGATGAACAGGATCAGGGCCGCGACCAGACTGCCGACTTCCAGCCTCTCACGCGCCCGGGATGAAGTCCGGGATCCAGCGCGAGCGCGCCGATCGGCAAGAGCCGCTGCGTGTAGATGCCCCGCATGCCCGCTGGCAAAAGGCCATCGATAAGGGGTTTCAGCCGCCGCTCCGCCGCCGCGGGAGAGACCCCCGGCCGTAGCCGCAAATAGGTGCGCGCGCCGATCGAGAAGGTGCCGACGGCGTCCGCTCCCCAGCCGAACAGAGACTTCGCAGACTTGCCAGACGCGAAGATGCCCCTGTCGAGATCGGTCGCCCCGGCTGGCAGATCGGCGATCACCGCGCGCAGGACCATTGGCTCGCCGTCCACCTCGATCACGGCGCCAAGCGCGTTCGCCCGTCCGAAATGTCGGATCGCCTCGCTTTGGGTCATGACCAGACCATCTGGAAGGCTAAGCGCCTCCTTGGGTCGACCCGCGATCACCGGCAGCCGCAGGACGTCGAAAATCTCCGGATCCGCCCAATAGATATTGGCACGGATCGTATCGCCATTATGGCGCAACGCCGCCTCGGCTTCGTGCAGCCGGCCGACCGCTTCGACATCGGGCATGTTCGCTTGGATCAGCGCTGCCACGCGGCCATTGGTCGTGTCGTTGATGACGGGGGCCGCGCCGGGCGGGCCCAGCCTCGAAATTCCAAGATAGGTGCGCTCATGGTCCGGCACGAAGCCGTTGAACCCCAGCGCATCCCGCGCGACGAGCGCCAGCATCAGCGCGCCGGCAAGCCCGATCGCGAGCCCCCCGACCGCGATTACGGACAGCAACCGTGTCGCGTGGAGATTGCGGGCGTAGGCCGTCGCAAAGTGGCGGCTCCGACTCCAGACGCCGATCCGCTGGCTCACAGCCGGGTCTCCCCAACGATGCGCCCATCGAGCATCTCCACGATCCGCTGTGCGGCGGCGGCATCACGATGCGAATGAGTGACCATGATCACCGTGGTTCCCGATCTGGCCACGTGCTGGAGCAACTCCATCACCTGCTCGCCGTTCGCGCTGTCGAGATTGCCGGTCGGCTCGTCCGCCAGGATCAGGCCTGGCTTGCCGGCGAGCGCGCGGGCAATCGCCACACGCTGCTGCTGCCCGCCCGACAATTGCTGCGGACGATGGCTGGCGCGATGCGTCATGCCGACTTGGTCCAGCACTTCGGCGATCCGATCCATGCGCGCCGCCTCCCCACCGCGGTAGAGCAGCGCGACCTCGACATTCTCCGCCACCGTCAGATCATCGATCAGATTGAAGTTCTGGAAGACGAAAGCGACGTGCGCGCCACGCAGCCGCGCCAGCTTCGCGGCGGGCAGACCAATCACCTCGGTGCCGGCCAGTTGATAGGACCCCGCGTTGGGCCGATCGAGCAATCCGAGCACGTTCAGCAGCGTCGACTTGCCGCAGCCGGACGGACCCATCACCGCCACGAACTCCCCCTCGGCCACCTCCAGCGAGACGGCGTCCAGCGCGCGCGTCTCAATCTCCAGCGTGCTATAGGATTTGGTGATTTCGGTCAGGCTCAGCATCGGCGTTTCGAGAGAAGGCATCGCATCAGGATAACTCAAGAAGCCATCAGGAAAAAACGAGCTCGGACAGATAGTTACACCGACTGCCGCGGGTGGATGCGGCGGCGGGCGTCCGATTTCGGACGGGTTTGACGGCGCCCCTGCGCCCGCTACCCTGAGCGGTATGGAACCCATGCCGTGCCTGCTGATCGTCGACGATGACGCCGATGTGCTGGAGGCGGCACAGCTCGCCTTGTGGAACCATGCGGTGCGCATCGACGCCGCGTCCTCCCTCGACGCCGCCGAAGACCATGTGCGGCAGACCGCTTATGATTGCGTGCTGCTCGACATGAACTTCGCCGCCGGCCGGCGCAGCGGCGCCGAAGGCATCGACGCGCTGGAGCGGATCGGCGCGATCGATCCGATGGTCTCGGTCGTGATGATGACGGCCTATGGCGCGGTCACTTTGGCGGTCGCGAGCCTGAAAGCCGGCGCGCACGACTTTCTGCTGAAGCCGTGGAAGAACGACGCCCTGGTTTCGGCGGTGACCAATGCTGCGATGCGAACGCGGGCGATGCGGGCTCCGACCACGCTCGATGCGCTCGAGCGTTCGGCGCTGATCGCAACGCTTCAGCGCCACGAGGGCAATCTCACGCAGGCAGCGCGTTCGCTGGGTTTGAGCCGGCCGGCGCTTTACCGTCGCATGGCCAAGCATGGCCTCTAGATCGGAAGCACGGCTTGCGCTGGTTTCGGCGGTTGGCTGGCGCCTGCTCTTCATCCTCATTCTGCTGGCAGCGCTTATACGTCTGTGGACGGCACATCATTATCTTGCGGTGTTGACGACCATCCTGGTTTCGGCACTGCTCCTGTTCGATCTCTGGCGGCTCCTCAGGCGCCGGCCTGAAAACCCGGACGGGCCCATCGACGCTGCGATCATCCAGGCCCCCGGGCAGCTCGAGGCCATGCTGGCGCTGATCGATACCGTCACTGTCGCTTTGTTTGTGCTCGGCGCGGACAACCGCGTCCATTTCATGAACCGCGCCGCTCGCCAGCTCGCCGGGTTTGAAGTCGGGCGGCTCCAGGACATACCGGTATTGGCCGGGAACGGTGCCGCGGCGATCCTAAATCTTCCCGTCGGCGGCCGGCAGCTGATCACCAGCGAGGACGGCCGTTCGCTGTTGGCATGGATCGGCGCGATCCGTCACGCCGGGGCCGAGCAGCAGCGGCTGCTGTCGCTCCAATCGGTGGTGGGTGAGCTGGACGCAGTCCAGGTCAGCGCGTGGCACGCGATGACGCGGGTGCTGGCGCATGAAATGATGAACTCGCTTACACCGATCGCGTCGATGGCGGAGAGCGTCGAAAGGCTCGCCGCAGCGGGCGATCAGGATCCGAAGATCGCAAACGCCATCGCCACGATCGGCCGCCGAAGCCGGCACCTGATGGACTTCGTAGAGCGCTATCGCGCGATCGTCGATCTGCCGCGCCCCGCTCTCCAAGAGGTTCGCGTCATCGACTTCCTGGCGGGCTTGGACCAGCTGATCGGGCCTGCGTTGAGGCAGCGAGCGATCCTTCTCAAGGTACACACGCCGCAGGATGCTTTGGCCTGCCTCGACCGCGCTCTGGTCGAGCAAGCTGTCATCAACCTGATCAAGAATGCCGCTGACGCGGTCGAGCATATCGCGGAGCCGGTCATAGAATTGGCTGCGATCTGTGATGGGGATGCCCTGATCATGCAGGTCAGCGACAATGGTCACGGAGTTGAAGATGACCTGTTCGACGATATCTTCGTACCCTTTTTCACGACCAAAGCCGGTGGAGCCGGCATCGGCCTCACGCTCGCCCGCCAAATCGCGCTCGCGCACGGTGGCGGACTGACCGCTTGTCGCGCTCATCCTTCGGGCAGTGTGTTCAGGTTTCAGTTACCGGCTCACGGTGAACGGATTTAAATCGCGAAGGATCGATCACGGGTGGTCTGCGGGAATGAATGCTCGCGGGAACGCGCACGGGAGCCGCAAACGGCCAGAGGTAGGATACGCAGGTGACGTTAGATAAGTGTCGCGCACCTCTCAGCAAGTCACTGAACGCGTCTTCGAGCCGCATCCCGCGGGCGTGACCGACATCAAGAATGCATTGACGGACGGGGTCTTAGTCATTCTCGAACGTTAACAGTCACTTACCCTCATACAATGACCGGTCCGGCGTCTCGTGCGCGTATCGCGCCCGACCGTGCTCTACGTCGCTGACGCTCCGCCGAGCCGCGCTGGCGCACGTCTCGGCCTTACGGTAACGATCGCATGACGAT
>CAXTUG010000215.1:0-5713 GCA_964247375.1 uncultured Sphingomonadaceae bacterium | reverse complement strand
TAGGCGAAGTAGCCGACCAGGCAGGCGAGCGCCGGCGGCAGGCCGTCCGGCACCTCGGCGCGGCACTCGCCGACCAGGCGGCGCAGCGCCGTCAGCGGATCGGCCTCCAGCGGCTGGAAGGCCGCGCGGTCGTGCAGCCACCGTCGGTTGATCTCGGCCCCGCTGCCGCGCGCGCGGAACACCAGGTCGGGCGCGAGCCCGAGCAGGCGGTACCGCCCGCGCGTGGCCCCGTCCTCGACCGACTCCAGCAGGAAGTCGCCGCGCTCCGGCTCGATCAGCTTCAGCGCCGCCGCGATCGGCGTCTCGGTATCGGCGAGCTGCTGCCGCCACACCAGCGCCGGACGGCCTGCGGCGAGGCTGTGCAGCGCGCGGGTGTCGTCCTCCGTCATTTGCCTGTGCCGCCGCGCAACCAATCAGCCGTCACCCCGGCGAAGGCCGGGGTCCATCTCTCCACCAGTGCCTGCCTCACGATGGATCCCGGCCTTCGCCGGGATGACGGAAACGAATTGTGGCCAAGTCGGTGTGAAAGGGCGAAACGGCTCGCCATCACCTCACTGGCCGGTGCGCAACTGCTGGTCGAGCTTGGCGATGGCGGCGGGATTGCGCTTCACCTTCACCTCGTCGCGCGCGGCATTGGCGAATTGCTGGGCATATTCGTCGCCCAGGCTGCGCTGCAGCTCGCTGCGGGTCGCGCCCACCACCATCGGCAGCAGCCTGGGATCGCCGGGCGTGATCCGTTCCAGGCGGACGATGAACCAGCTGCCGCCGGGACCCGCCACCAGCTCGGCCCTGCCCGGCGCCAGCCGGAACAGGGTGCGGATCGGCGCCGGCACCTCCCCGGTGGCGCGCGACAGCTCCAGCTGGGTGAGGGCGATCGGCTTCGGCGCCTCCACACCCGCTGCCGCGGTCGCCGCCGCCAGCGGCTGACCGCCATTGGCCTTGGCCAGGATCGCCTGCGCGACGCCGCGCGCGCGGTCGGCCGCGCGCTGCGCCAGCAGGTCCTGCGCGATGCGGGCCTTCACGTCGGCCAGCGGCTGCGCGGCCGCGGGCACCACGCTGGCGACGCCCAGCAACGCGAAATGCTCGGGATCCACCGTCTCGATCGTGGGCTCGTCGTCCGCCGTCGCGTCGGCCGCCGCCTTCAACAGCGCGGTGACGGTCGCGTCCGGCGCGTAGCCCGGCACGCTCGGCGCGGTGCCGTTCGGCAGCAGCGGCGGCGTGGTCACCACCTGCAGCTTGTGCTTCGCGGCGACCTCGTCGCAGCTCGCGCCGTCGTTGATCTGGTCCTGCGCCTGCGCCACCGCGGTCGCGAGCGCGTCCGTGCCCTTCTTCTTGGCCAGCGCGGCGGCGATCTCCGGCCGCGCCTCGTCCAGTGAGCGCGCCGCATTGCGCGTGACCGCGTCGACGTGCGCGACTGCCCAGCCGAGCGCCGACTTGATCGGCGCGGTGTCGCCCTTGCCGGGCAGCGCGAAGACGGCATCGGCGAGCGGCTTGCCGTCCGTCCCGGCGAAGGCGTCGCGCGTCACCGCACCGACGTTGATGTCGGCGGCGGACAGGCCGGCCTCGGTCGCGGCCTGCGCGAAGGTGGTGCCCTTGGCGAGCTTGGCGGCGAACGCCCTGGCGGCACCCTCGCTCGGCAGCACCACCCGCTGGATCGTCCGCGTCTCGCTCGCCCCGTATTTGGCGGCGTCGGTCTTGTACTGGGCGGCGATCTCCGCCTCGCTCGGCGGCGTGGTGCCGACCGTATCCGCGCTGATCAGGGCATAGCGCAGCGCGCGCCGCTCCGGCACCGAGTAGCGGGGGAGGTGCGTTTTGTAGAAGGCCGCGATCTCCTGCTCGCTCGGCACGGCGATGCCGTCGGGCTTGGCCGGCACCAGCGCGATCAGGCCCTCGCGCCGGTCGATCACCACCTGCGCGTAGGCGCGCAGCAGCCCGTCGGGCGCACGCGTGCCGCTGATGATCGGGCTCAGCAGCTGGCGGCGCAGCAGGTCGTCGCGCACGTCGTCGTGCAGCCGTGCGAAGGTCATGCGCCGCTGGCTGAGCGCTGCCTGCATGACGTTCTGGTCGAACTGGCCGGTGGTGCTGCGGAATGCAGGGATGGAGGCGATTTCGCCGCCGATCAGGCGCTCGCTCGCGACCAGCCCGTGCTTCTCGGCCCAGGCGGTGAGCACCGTCGCGCCGATATATTGCTCCACCAGCGGCCCGAGCCCGCCGACCGCGTTGAGGAACTGCGCCATGGTGAGCGCCGGCTGCTGCTGCCGCGCCTGGCGCAGCGTGCTCTGCGCGCGATCGGCGATCGCGGCGGTCTGCACCGGCTTGCCGCCGACCGTCGCCACCGCATCCGATCCCGGGCCGCCGACCAGGCCGCCGCCGGGCGTGCCGACCCCGGTCACGATGAACGCGATCATGATCAGAGCGAGCAGGCCGACCGCCAGCCAGGAGGAGAGAGCACGGCGGAAGAAGGCGAGCATGGGGGATCCGGTACGGCCGAGAAGGAGTTGCGCTCATTAGAGGTCCGCCGTCACTGCTTCAAGCGGCTGCGCTTGGCGCGAACGCGCGGCGGCGCTACCCGGTTGATACGCAGTTGGAGAATGACGTCTTGCGCCCGCTGATCGCCGGCAACTGGAAGATGAACGGCTCGCGCGCCATGCTGGCCGAGCTGGACCGGATCGCCGCGGCGGCGGAGGCTGCGGCAGGCGTGGACGTGGCGATCGCGCCGCCCTTCACCCTGCTGGCGGAGGCGCGCGCGCGTGCCGGCCGGGTGCTGATCGGCGGGCAGGACTGCCACCAGGCGGCGAAGGGCGCGCATACCGGCTGCATCTCCGCCGACATGCTGGTGGAAACCGGTGCCGCCTTCGTCATCTGCGGCCACAGCGAGCGGCGGGCGGAGTTCGGCGAGAGCGACGCGCTGATCCAGGCCAAGGCGGCCGCCGCGCAGGCGGCCGGGCTGATCGCGATCGTCTGCGTCGGCGAGGATGAGGCGGAGCGGAACGAGGGCCGCGCATTGACGGTGGTGGCGGGCGAGCTCGACGGATCGGTGCCGCCCGGCGCCACCGCCGCCAACCTCGTCATCTCCTACGAACCCGCCTGGGCGATCGGCACCGGCCGCACGCCGACCGAGCAGGAGATCGGCGAGATGCACCGCATCATCCGCGCCAAGCTGATCCAGCTGCTGGGGGAGGAGGGTGCCCGCGTGCGGCTGCTCTACGGCGGCTCGGTCACGCCGGACAATGCCGCGCGCATCCTCGCCTGCGAGGAGGTCAATGGCGCGCTGATCGGCGGGGCCAGCTTGGCGGCGGACACGTTCGTGCCGATCGTGCAGGCTGCCGAAAACGACTCGCAATAGGGCCTTTTCGCGTGACCCGGCGTTGCTTGCGCCGTTAGGGCGTCGCCTGACCCCGCCAACGCTCTCAAGGAGGATTTAGGATGGCCTTCGAACTCCCCCCGCTTCCGTTCGACAAGTCCGCGCTGGAGCCGCACATGTCGGCCGAGACGTTCGACTATCACTGGGGCAAGCACCACAAGGCCTATGTCGACAAGACCAACGGCTGGATCGACGAGAAGGGCCTCGCCGGCCTCAGCCTGCTGCAGGTGATCGACAAGGCCAAGGCGACCAGCGACAAGGGCCTGTTCAACAACTCCGCGCAGGTGTGGAACCACACCTTCTTCTGGAACTGCCTGGCGCCGGCCGGACAGACCAAACCCTCGGAGAAGCTCGCGGGCCTGATCGACGGCTTCGGCGGGCAGGAGGCGCTGTTGAAGGCGCTCGCGACCGAGGCGGTCAACCATTTCGCCAGCGGCTGGGCGTGGCTGGTGCTGGAGGGTGACGCGCTGAAGGTCACCTCCTACCACGACGCCGACACGCCGGTAGCCTACGGCGCGACCCCGCTCCTCACGCTCGATGTGTGGGAGCATGCCTATTACATCGATTATCGCAACGCCCGGCCCAAGTTCGCCGAGACCATCCTGGCCAACGTGATCAACTGGGACTTCGTCTCCCAGAACCTCGACGGCCAGGGCGCCAGCCGCGCCGATCAGCAGCAGTGATGTAAGTCTCCTCCCCGTGAAAACGCGGGGAGGAGACGGACTATTCCTCCGGCGGCAGGGCGATCTTGTTGTCGTCCGCCGCCAACCCGTGCCGCATCAGCATCGGCACGTTGCACGCCGCGAAGATCAGGGTCGCCGGCATCGATCCCCAGAGCTTATAGGACAGCCAGAAGGCGGTGCTCGTATTGCGCCACACGACCTCGTTGGCGACCGCCAGCGCCAGGAAGAACCAGGCCCAGTTGCGGGTCAGCAGCCGCCAGCCCTCGGCGTCCAGTCCCGGATAGGCCTGCCCCAGCACCATCTGCAGCGTCGGCCGGCCGGTGGCGATACCCCACAGCAGGATCGCCGAGACCGTCACGTAATAGACGGTCGGCTTGATCTTGATGATCCAGTCCTTGTGCAGCCAGATGGTGAGCCCGCCCAGCACCAGCACCATGCAGGCCGAGAAGATCTGGATCGGCGACACCGTGCCGAACCGCACCAGCGAGATCACCATGGCGATCGCGGTCACGCCCATGAACAGGCCGGTCGCCAGGTAGATGTTGTGGCCGAAGGCGAAGGCGGCGAAGTAGAAGGCGAGCGGACCCAGGTCGAGCGCCAGCCGCATGCCGATGCCGGGATCCGACGGGGTTGGGGCGGCGCTCATCGGGTCTTCTCCGGGGCAAGCCGCTCGATGCCGGCGATGGCACGGGCCACCTCCCTGGCGTCGAACGGCCTCAAATCGTCGATCGTCTCGCCGACGCCGATCGCGTGGATCGGCAGGCCGAATTGCTCCGCCGCCGCCACCAGCACGCCGCCGCGCGCGGTGCCGTCGAGCTTGGTCATGACGAGCCCGGTCACGCCGGCCTCCTTGCCGAACACCTCGATCTGGTTGAGCCCGTTCTGCCCGGTGGTGGCGTCGAGCACGAGCACCACGTCGTGCGGTGCCGCCGGATTGAGCCGGCCGAGCACGCGCCGGATCTTGGCGAGCTCGTCCATCAGCCCGGCCTTGTTCTGCAGCCGGCCGGCGGTATCGACGATCAGCACGTCGATGCCCTCGGCGGTGCCGCGCTTCACCCCCTCGAACACCAGGCCGGCCGCGTCGCCGCCCTCCTTGCCGGAGATGATCGGCACCCCGATCCGGTCGGCCCAGACCTTGAGCTGGCCGATCGCCGCGGCACGGAAGGTGTCGCCAGCGACCAGCATCACCGAATAGTCCTGCTCGGTCAGCAGGTGCGCCAGCTTGGCGATGGTGGTGGTCTTGCCCGATCCGTTGACGCCGATCACCAGGATCACCTGCGGGCGCGGGAAGGCCTCGATCTCCAGCGGCCTGGCGACCGGGGTGAGAATCGCGGCGACCTCTTCGCGCAGCCGCGCCTCGGTCAGGCCCAGCGCGAACCGCTCGCCCGTCAGCCGCTCGCGCACGCGCCGCGCCGTCGCCGGCCCCAGGTCGGACGCGATCAGCGCCTCCTCGATCTGGTCGAGCGTGTCCTCGTCCAGCGCAGCCTTGCCAAACAGGCCCGACAGGTTCTCGCCGAGCTTGTCGGATGTGCGCCGGAACCCGCCCAGCAGCCGCTCGCTCCACGACGTGCTCATGCGGGGATACCGAGCAGAGCGTCACCGTCGACGCCGGTGATGCAGACGGGAAGGATGGTGTTCGGCCTCGCTAAGCCCCGCCCCTTCAGGG
>CAXTUG010000214.1:0-5732 GCA_964247375.1 uncultured Sphingomonadaceae bacterium | reverse complement strand
CATGTAGAGGCCGACGCCGAACTGCGCGCCGACGTAGAGGACGTTCTTGGTCTCCTTGGGAAACAAAGCGAGCTGCGCGTCGGGCCAGATCAGGCCGATCAGCGACGGACCCAGGATCACGCCGGCGATCATCTCGCCCACGACCTGCGGCTGCGCCAGGAACTTCTTGCCCAGCCAGCCGACCACGCGGCAGGCGAGGATGATCACCGCCAGCTGCAGGAAGAAGTGCACGCTATAGTCGCCCGGCGCGTAGCTCTTCGCCGCCGCGACCGTCGCCGGCCCGTGCGGCGACAGCATGCCGCCCACCGTCGCCCAGAAACTCGTTCCGATATCCACTAATCCCTCCCGCTGGTACGTCTTGTCGGCACAGGGAAGCGCCGGCGCTCACGGGATGCAATCGCCGAGAACGACCGGCCGGCACGATTTTCTGGCGGTACCGCATTTCTGTTGCGGCACGGCTACAACGTAGTAACATACCTACACATACAATGTGCCGTTCATAGGTACGTAGGATCTTTCGAGGGCAGGCATGAAGGTCGTCACCAGCCGCGAATTCAACCAAGACGTGAGCCAGGCCAAGCGCGCGGCGCGAATCGAGCCGGTGTTCGTCACCGACCGGGGCAAGCCGACCCACGTGCTGATGAGCATCGACAATTTTCGGCAGCTGACCGGGCACAGCGAGACGGTGGTCGACATGCTGGCGATGGCGGGCGCGCCGGACGGGGATGCACCCCGCACGACCGACGCGTGGAAGCGCGCGGCGCGCTGATGTTCCTGCTCGACACCCCGATCGTGCTCGAACTGCGCAAGGCCAAGAGCGGCCGCGCCGATCCCGGGCTCACCCAGTGGGCGACGGGGGTCGCGCGCCAGACCCTGTTCCTGTCGACATTGTCGCTGCTGGAACTGGAGAACGGCGTCCTGCAGGCGGCACGGGAGGACAAGGCCGTGGGTGCCCGATTGCGGACGTGGATCGACGACCAGGTGCTGCGCGCGTTCGAGGGACGCATGCTGCCGGTCGACACCGCGGTGGTAAGCCGGCGGGCGCAGATTGGGCTGACGGACACGCGCGACGCGCTGCTCGCCGCAACCGCGATCGAGCATGGCCTGACGCTGGTCACGCGGCAGACGGCCGCCTTCAAGGGCGCCCGCGTGAAGCTGTTCAACCCGGTCGGCTATCGTCCGGAGGCGGACGATCCGGACGACGGCGACTGGCGGCAGGCGGGGCGCAGCGGACCGCTGTGGCTCAAGAACCTGTTCGTGCGGGCGTGACGGTGGCCGGGCGCTCGATCCTGATCGTCGGCGGCGGCACGGCCGGTTGGCTGACCGCGGCCTACCTCGCCAAATTCCTGAGCTTGCACGACAATCCGCAGCTGGAGATCACGCTGCTGGAGTCGCCGGAGATCGGCACGATCGGCGTCGGCGAAGGCGCCTTCCCCACGATCCGGACGACGCTGCAGTTCCTGGGGATCGACGAGACGCATTTCATCCGTGCGACCGCGGCCACGTTCAAGCAGGGTATCCGCTTCGACGACTGGCTGCATACGCCGGTCGACGGGTGTCGCCATCAGTACCTGCACCCGTTCGAAGCGCCCTTCTACACCGAAGGCGGCAGCGTCGTGCCCTACTGGCTGCTGCAGGACGCGGAGACGCGCCCGCCCTTCGCCGCGGCGGTGACGATCCAGAATCGCGTGGCGGAGGCGCAGCGCGGACCCAAGCGGCCGACCGAGGAAGGGTTCGAGGGTCCGCTCAACTATGCCTACCACTTCGATGCGGCCCTGCTGGGGCAGTTGCTGGCGGAGCGCGCCGTCGAACTGGGCGTGCGGCATGTACGCGACCGGCTGGCGGAGGTGGCGGTCGGCGCCGACGGCCGGATCAGCCACGTCGTGACGCCGGGTGGCGATCGCCTGTGCGCCGACCTGTTCATCGACTGCTCGGGCTTCCGCGCCGAACTGATCGGCGGCGCGCTCGGCGTGCCGTTCACCTCGGCCGCCGGGTATCTGTTCACCGATCGCGCGATCGCCTGCAAGCTGCCGTACGCGCGGCCGGACGGGCCGCTGCAGAGCCTGACGATCGCCACCGCGCATCCGGCCGGGTGGACCTGGGACATCGGCCTGGCCGGCGCCCGCGGAATCGGCACGGTCTATTCCAGCGCGCACATGACGGATGACGCGGCGGCGGCGGTGCTGCACGCCTATGCGGGCGACGGCGTCGAGACCGTCCGGACCCGCCTGCTGCCGTTCGCGCCCGGCTACCGTGCGCAGCAGTGGGTCGGCAACTGCGTCGCGGTGGGTCTGGCGGGCGGGTTCCTGGAGCCGCTGGAATCGACCGGCATCGTCCTGATCGAGGCGGCGGTCGCGATGATCGCCGAACTGTTTCCCCACGGCGGGCCGATCGACGCGCCGGCTGCCCGCTTCAACGCGCTGATGACCGCGCGCTACGACGCCATCATCAACTTCCTGAAGCTGCATTACTGCCTCAGCCGGCGGGACGAGCCGTTCTGGCGCGACAATCGCGCGGCGGACTCGATCCCCGGGCGATTGCGCGAATTGCTCGAGCAGTGGCGCTATCGGCCGCCCAACCGATTCGACTTCATCCTCGACCTCGAGAGCTTCGCCTTCTTCAACTATCAGTACATCCTCTACGGCATGGACTTCCGCACCGACCTGTCGGCCGGCCGCGCCGACCTCCCCGACGCGCGCGTGGCCGACGCGCTGTTTCGCAAGATCCGCAGCTTCGGGGAGCGCGCCACCGCCGAACTGCCGACGCACCGCGACCTGATCGCGCAGATCAACGCTTCGGCGGCGTTGCTGCCGGCGTGAGGACACGATGTGTTTGGCCTGTTCCTTGAATTCCGTTCGTGTCGAGCGCAGTCGAGACACATGTTCGAGCGAAGCCGAGAACATGCTTCGGCTTCGCTCAGCAGCGCCCCTCGACTGGCCGCGTGCGGCCAGCCTGTCCTGAGCGCCTGCCTTGGCAGGCAGTCGAAGGGCTCGGGGCGAACGGTCTGCTGACAAGTCTACCCGCATCAGCGGCGCAGAAACGCCATCGCACCCCACAGAGCCAGGAACGACACCGCCACGCTGCTCACCACGTAGACTGCCGCGGCGAGCATCTGGCCGCGCTGCCACAGCGCGATGCTGTCGAGCGAGAAGGTCGAGAAGGTGGTGAAGCCGCCCAGGATCCCGGTCGCCAGGAACAGGCGCAAATTCTGGTTGGGCAGGTTGTGCAGCGCGAGCAGGCCGACCACCAGGCCCATCGCGGCCGAACCGGCGATGTTGATGAACAGGGTGCCGTAGGGAAAGCCCGGCCCCAGCCAGCGCAGCGAGAGGAGGCCGATCGCGTGACGCAGCATACCGCCAAGCCCCGCGCCGATGAAGACGACCAGAAATCCCATGGGCATGCTCCTGCGATGCGGCCCGCGGGCCGCGATTGGCAGGAGTCATCAGCGTCGCGCGGTTATATGGGAGACCCCATTCCCGCCCCCGATTATGCCGATCCCGCCGCGGCGGGGCAAGTCAGCTCAGGAATTCGCGCACGTAGTCCGAGGCCGGCCGGGTGCGCACCGCCTCCGGCGTGTCGAACTGCTCGATTCGTCCCTGCCCCAGGATCGCGACCTGGTCGGCGAGTGCGAACGCCTCCTCGTAATCGTGGGTGACGAAGATGGAGGTGAGGCCGACGCGATCGTGGATCTCGCGCAGCGCGCCCCGCAACTCGCGCCGGACCTTGGCGTCGAGCGCGCCGAACGGCTCGTCCAGCAGCAGGATGCGCGGTTCGCGCGCGAGCGCGCGGGCGAGCGCGACGCGCTGACGCTGGCCCCCGGACAGTTGGGCGGGATAGCGCTTGCCGTAGCCGGGCAGCTGCACGAGCTCCAGCAGCTCCTCGACGCGTGCCCTGATCGCCGCCTTGTCGGGGCGCTGGCCACGCTTCATGACGTCCAGTCCGAAGGCAATGTTGTGCTCCACCGTCATGTGGCGGAACAGCGCGTAGTTCTGAAAGACGAAGCCGATGCCGCGGTCCTGCGGCGCGCGATCGGTCACGTCCTCGTCGCCGAACAGGATCTGCCCGCTCTCGGCACTCTCCAGCCCGGCGATGATCCGCAGCAGCGTGGTCTTGCCCGATCCCGACGGCCCCAGCAGCGCAACGAAGGCGCCATCCTGGATTTTCAGCGAGACGTCGCGGAGCGCCGGGTAGTGGCCGAAGCCCTTGACGATGTTGCGGACGGTGATGGTCATTTCTTCTCCAAACACCCGCACCGTTGCGGCCAGCCTGTCCTGAGCGCCTGCCTTGGCAGGCAGTCGAAAGGCTCGGGATGAACGAGGCTATGGCGGCGCAGCGCCATCAATGCCCCGCTGCCGCCAGCTGGTCGCCGTGGCGCCATTCGAGCAGGGTCTTGATCACGAGCGTGACCAGGGCCAGCCCCGCCAGCAGCGACGCCACCGCGAACGCCGCGGTGAAATTATACTCGTTGTAGAGCACCTCGACCTGCAGCGGCATCGTGTTGGTCTCGCCGCGGATGTGCCCGGAGATGACCGACACCGCCCCGAACTCGCCCATCGCGCGGGCGTTGGTGAGCAGCACGCCGTAGAGCAGCCCCCAGCGGATATTGGGGAGCGTCACCCACAGGAAGATGCGCCAGCCGGGCGCGCCGAGGGTGAGCGCCGCCTCCTCTTCCTCCCGTCCCTGCGCGTGCATCAGCGGGATCAGCTCGCGCGCGACGAACGGCAGCGTGACGATCAGGGTCGCGAGCACGATGCCGGGCTTGGCGAAGGCGATGTGGATGTCATGCGCCAGCAGCCAGTCGCCGAACCAGCCCTGTGCGCCGAACAGCAGCAGGTACATGAGGCCGGCGACCACCGGCGAGATGGAGAATGGTACGTCGATCACGCTGATCAGCAGGTTCCGCCCACGGAAATCATGCTTGGTGATCGCCCAGGCGGCGGCGACTCCGCAGACCATGTTGATCGGCACGGAGATGGCGGCGACGGTGAGCGTCAGCCGGATCGCGGCGAGCGCGTCCGGATCGACGATCGCCGCCTTGAAGGCGGTGATGCCGTGCCCGAACGCCTCCGAGAAGACCGAGGCGAGCGGCAGGAGCAGGATCAGGCAGACATAGGCCACCGCCACCAGGATCAGCAACGTTCTGGTGACGATGCCTTCGGAGACGGCCTTGTTCTTCGCGCTCATGCCGATCGCCTCTGCAGCTCGCGGCCCTGCCACAGGTTGATCGCCAGCAGCAGCGCGAGGCTGGTGAGCAGCAGCACGGTCGCGATCGCGGTCGCGCCGGCATAATCATACTCCTCCAGCCTGGTGACGATCAGCAGCGGCGCGATCTCCGACCTGAAGGGCATGTTGCCGGCGATGAAGATCACCGAGCCATATTCGCCCACGCCGCGCGCGAAGGCGAGCGCGAAGCCGGTGATCACCGACGGCAATATCTCCGGCAGGATGACCCGCCGGAAGATGGTCCAGCGTCCCGCGCCGAGCGTGGCCGCCGCCTCCTCGATCCCCTTGCCGAGGTCTGCCAGCACCGGCTCGACCGTGCGCACCACGAACGGCAGGCCGATGAAGGTCAGCGCGATGACCACGCCCACGGGATTGTAGGCGAGCTGGAGCCCGAACAGCGAGGCCGGTCGTCCGACCCAGCCGGTATCGGCGTAGACGGCGGTGAGCGCGATGCCGGCGACCGCCGTCGGCAGCGCGAACGGCAGGTCGACCAGCGCGCCGAGCAGGCG
>CAXTUG010000213.1:0-5746 GCA_964247375.1 uncultured Sphingomonadaceae bacterium | reverse complement strand
CCCTTGACCCCATCCGCCGTGGCCGCCGCTGCCCGCGCCACCGGCACCGCCTTGTCCCCCGCCGCCGAACGCACCCGCCAGCGAGGAGAAGCCGGAATTCTTGCTGAAACGCTGGCTCTCCACCTGCCCGCTGGCATTGACCTGCGGGAACAGGTCGGCGCGCGCGATCCGCTCCTGCGCGCGCGCTTCCGCGATCCGCGCCGCCGCGGTCTTGACGTCGAGACTGTTCGCCAGTGCCATGTCGACCAGTCGGTCGAGCTCCGGATCGCCGTAGGCATGCCACCAGCCGTCGAGCCGGCCGGCCGGCAGACCGGCCTGGTCGGGGGCCGCCTCGCCGAAGCGCTGCGGCGTCGGCAGGTCGGGCGTGCGATAGTTCGGGCCGACCGTGCAGCCGCCGAGCGCCAGCGCGATTGCGGGCAGCAGCCGCCTCATCCCGCCTGCTCCGCATTCTTGCCTTGCTTCAGGAAGATAGTCAGCGGCGTTACGACCAGCACGAAGATCATCAGCACGTAGAACACTTCGATGTAGGAGAGCGTCACCGCCTGCTGCTGTACCTGCTGCAGCAATACGCCGTAGGATCCGTTCGTGTCGGTTACGGTCTCGCCGATCTGATTTCCGATCTGGTTCAGTCCTTCGGTATAGCTGGGGTTCAACGGATTGAGACCCTCGACGATGCGGCTCTGATTCACCTGTCCCCGCACGATCAGGAGCGCCTGCGCCACCGAGATGCCGATCGATCCGCCCAGGTTGCGCGCGACGTTCAGCAGCGCCGAGGCCTGGTTGATCTGTTCCGGCTTCAGCCCGACATAGGCCGCCGTGTTGATCGGGATGAAGATGAACGGCAGTCCGATTGCGGAGATCAGGCGGCCCTGGGCCACGTCGCCGTAGGAGATCCCGCTGTTCCATCCGGTCATGACGTAGAGAGCGAGCACCTGCAGCAGCAAAGCGGGCGCCAGCAGCAGGCGCGTGTCGACCTTGCCGGTGAAAACGCCCGTCAGCGGCATCATCACCAGCGTGGCGATACCGCCGGTGGTGAGCGCCAGACCCGCATTGGTCGCGGTGTATCCCAGCACCTGCTGCGCGAATTGCGGGATGAGCTGCGTCGTGCCGAACAGGACCACCCCGGTCGCCATCATGAACAGGGTCGTGATCGCGAAATTGCGGTTGCCGAGCAGCTTCAGGTTGACGATCGGGTCCTTGCGCGACAGCTCCCACACGACCAGCCCGATCAGCGACAGGCCGGAGATGATCGCCGTGGCGGTGATGAACCCGCTGCTGAACCAGTCGTCGCGCTCGCCCCGATCCAGCGTCAGCTCCAGGCAGCCCAGCCCCAGCGCCACCAGCGCGAACCCGACATAATCGACCTTCAGCCCGCCCTTCAGCTTCTTCTTCCGTTCCTCCCGGATCGCCTTGGGTTCGCACAGGAAGATCTGCACCAGCACCAGCGAGAGGATGCCGACCGGCACGTTGATCAGGAAGATCCAGTGCCATCCGATATTGTCCGTGATCCACCCGCCCAGCGTCGGCCCGAGCACCGGGCCGCACACCACGACGACGCCATAGGCGGCGAACGCCTGACCGCGCTTCTCGGGTGGAAAGGTGTCCGCCAGGATCGATTGTTCGGAGGGCGCGAGACCGCCGCCGCCCATGCCCTGGAATATGCGCGCGAGGATCAGCGTGCCGAGATTGGGGGCGAGGCCGCACAGCAGCGACGACAGCGTGAACAGCCCGACCGAGATCATGTAATAGCGCTTGCGCCCGATCACGTCGGCCAGCCAGCCGGAGATCGGGATGATGATCGCGTTGGCGACCAGGTAGGACGTCAGCACCCACGCCGCCTCGTCCTGGCTGGCCGAGAGGCCGCCCGCAATGTGGCTCAGCGACACGTTGGCGATCGACGTGTCCAGCACCTCCATGAACGTCGCCATCGAGATGATCGCCACGATCAGCCACGGATTATGCTTGCCCGCCGCCGACCGCACGTCCGACCAGCCTTTTGACGAAGCGGGCATTATCCTTCTCCTCCCCGGCATTTGCCGGGGAGAGGGACCATTGCGCAGCAATGGTGGAGGGGGCCTATCAAGCCGTCGATGCCCCTCCACCACGCGTCGCGCGGTCCCACTCTCCACGAGATCGTGGGTGGGGCTGCAAAAGCCTCGGTCACCGCACCTTCACCGTTGGCACGACCGACATGCCCGGCCCGATCGGGTGCTGCCGCCACTCTGCCCCGTCGAACGCGATCCGCACGGGCACGCGCTGCACCACCTTCACGTAATTGCCCGTAGCGTTCTGCGCCGGCAGCAGGGCGAAGGCCTGACCCGCGCCGCGCTGGATCGAATCGACGTGTCCGCGGAACTTCACGTCCGGGTAGGCGTCGACCCGGATCTCGACCGGCTGGCCCGGCCGCATATGCTTGAGCTGCGTTTCCTTGAAATTGGCGGTGACCCACATCTCGCGCGGAACGATCGCCAGCAGCTGCTGTCCCGGCGCCACGTAGGACCCGACCTCGACCTGCCGGTTCACCACCTGGCCGCTGATCGGCGAGACGATGCGCAGGTAGGAATTGATCACCTGTGACTGCTGCACCCGCGCCATGGCGGCTGCCCGCTGCGCCCGCGCCGCCTTCACGTCCTTACGCGCCGCGAGCAGATCGGCATGAGCGGTGTCGACCTGGCGCTGCGCCGCCTCCGCCTGTGCCGCTTGCGCCCGTGAGTCCGCCCGCGCCTGCTCGACCTGGCTGGCGGCGGCGGCGGCGGCGTCCAGCTGCTTCAGCAGGGCGTAGCGCCGGTAATCGTCCGCGGCGCGCACGGCCAGCGCCGCTGGCGCGATCGCGTTGGCCGCCGCCTGTCGCTCCGTCGCGCGGGCCGAGATCACCTTGGCTTCGGCCTGCTCGATCGCCGCATCCGCCTGCTTCACGCCGGCCTCGGCCTCCGCCAGCTGGGCTTCGGGCTCCCCCGGCTGGATGACGGCAAGCAGCTGGCCGGGCCGCACCTCGCGATTGTCGAGGTCGATCACGCGGGTAAGCTGTCCCGACGTCTGCGCCGCGATCCGCACGATATGCGTATCGACGAAGGCATCGTCGGTCGACGTATATTTGCGTGCGTGCAGCCAGTATAACAGCCCGCCGATGATCAGGACGGCGGCAACGATCGCGGCGATGATCCAGAAGATCGGCCGCTTGTAGATCGGCGGCCCGTCGTCCTTGTCTTTGTCTTTGTCCTCATCCTGATCGGATGAATCGTCCTTGTCTTCGGCCTGCTGGTCGTCGCCATGATCCTCGTCGGACCGGCCTTTCTCACCGTCTTCCGCCTTGTCGTCGGACGGCTTGCGATCGTCCTGATCCGAGCCTTCATTTTTCTCGTCAGCCATGGATCACAGTGCAGCGGAGAGGTTGTGCATCGCAGCACAAAGCCCGGCCTACCAATTCGTTCCGGACCGGTTTCAACCGCCGCCATCACCGAACGAGCTCGAATCTTCAGCTCTCTCGCCGACGATCGGGCATCCGGCAATTACTCTGCACATCTGTTCAAAACAAAGACGTGTATCCACGCCGTGTTTTCAGCTACACGGAAACTTGGAGAGGGGACCATGAACAAAATCGTCTCGTTTGTTTGTGCTTCGGGATTGATGGCGGCACCGGCGTCCGCCGCCCAGGTCTACAATCTCTCGTTCCAGGCGGGTAGCGGCTATTCTGGCAGCTTCGGTCTGGATACCCTCAGCGATACGCTGGTAGCGGTCGACTTCGTGCAGGGCGGCCGCGTCTGGACGCTGTCCGACCTGGTCTTGTCCAGCTCCTATGTCGGGAGCGGCGTTTACTACATGATCGGCGGCGCGCCGAGCGGGCTCAGCATCCAGATCTCGCCCGTGGCGACCAATCCGAGCCAGAACGACTTCAGTCTGAGCTTCACGCTCCTCTTCGGCTCGCCGCGAACGACGCAGGGCAGCGCCTTTCAGGCACAGACGGCGGGCAGCGGCTACAGCTTCACGCAGGACGTGACGGTCAAGGCTGCGGCCGTTCCCGAGCTTGGCAGCTGGGCGATGATGTCGCTCGGGCTGGGCGTGATCGGCTACGTGCTACGGGCGCGGCGGAAGGGCATGGCGGACACTGTCGCCTGAGGCGAGTGCCGGGCGGACCGGTCGCGTCGCGCTCAGATGGGCGAGAGGACCGCTTCGACGTGGCGGGCTGCTTCGATGCCGCTCGCCCATGCTCCATGTGCGGTCGAGAAGTCGTGCGGCGAGCAGGCTTCGCCCGCGAAGCAGAGCCGTTCGTCGACCGGTCTCGCCAGCGCGGCGCGCTGATCGGCCCGGCCGGGCAGGGCATGGCTGTAGGCGCCGCCGATCGTCGGTTCGCGGCTCCACCAGCTGCCGGCGATCGGCTGCAACCCGCGCGCGAACTTGGTGCCGAGCAGCCTGCCAAGTTCTTCCCGTGCGAAGGCGAGGCGGCCGGCATCGCCCGCTTCCTCCATCGCGCGCGCGGCAATGCCGCCGAAGAAGCATTCGATCACCGGATGTCCGAACGGCCGCATGTAGTAGCTGCCGGTGAGCGCCCGGTGCGGATCGCCGATCAGGTGCGTCTCGGGAGGCACGGCGTCCGGCTCGCTTATCGCCACGAACAGCTTGTCGACGCGGCCGAGCGGCAGGCACGCGGCGGCGTGCAGGTGGTCGTCGACCTGAGGATCGAAGCGGATATCGCCGCGCGCCAGCGCTGTCGTCGACGCGGTGACGATCACCGCATCGGCGATGATGATGCCCGCATCGGTCTCGACCCGCATCCGCTCCCCGCCTGAAGAGACCGCGCGCACCGGCGTGCCGAGTGTCACGCGGATCGCGTCGGCGGCCGTGCCGATCACCGTGCCGAGCCCATCGGGCGCCCGCCAGTTCGTCTCCGACGCATGGTCGTCATAGGCGAGCAGGTCCTTGGCCGATACCCGGTCCAGCTCCGCGCCGTTGAGCGCGCCGCTGATCACATCGAGATAGCCGCGCCAGCGCTCGTCGGCCGCAACCGCCTTTCCCGCGACGTCGCCGGGAGGAGGGTCGTCGTGCAGCCGTCGCTCGAACGACGTGTAAGCCGCCCAAGCCTCCTCCTGCTCCCCGGCGGCGAAGCCGAGATTGCGGAGCTGCTTGCGCCACGCCGCCGCCGACCGGTCGACGATCCTGCCCTGGCTCTCGGCCAGTTGCACCAGCGGGTTGCGCTCCGCCGAGTGGAACCAGCCGCAGCCCAGGTCGAGCGGCATGCTCGTCGTCGCGACGGTGTGCGCGCGGCCGCCGACGCGATCCATCGCCTCGACCAGCAGCACGTCCCGGCCGTGATCGCGCAGCCGCCGCGCCGCCGAAATCCCGGCGGCGCCCGCACCGATCACCGCCACCTCGACCTGCATCCTGCTCTCCCGATCCGGCTTGACCTGAACGTCAAAAGAAGTTTCAGGAGGTACGTTCCCACACGTGGCTCGCCGCCGGCACGAACGGGCTGCTGAAAGATGACTTATTCCGCGGCAGGTCGAACGCCTCGCTCGAAGGGGTGCGCTTCGGCCGGCCGTAGCTTTCCGACGGACAAACCGGCATAGCCATGTTTCAGAATCAGACACACGATTGAGGATGCAATGACAGCCGAACCGCTCGACTTCCAACTCGGCGAGATGGCCGACATGATCCGCGAGACGACGGCGCGCATATCCGCCGCCCGGCTCGCGCCGCTCGACGGACCCGCCGACCTCCGTCTCGCAGTACGGGCAGCTCTTCCAGCGCG
>CAXTUG010000212.1:0-5780 GCA_964247375.1 uncultured Sphingomonadaceae bacterium | reverse complement strand
ATCCGCAACGCGCGCACCTTCGACGCGCCGGTCGGGCTGTCGACCAACGGCGACGCGGTGTTCGCGGGGGCCAACTGCCCGTCCTCGTACTACGGGAGCCGGACCGGGTCGTGGATCTTATCCTGCTTCGGCCCCGCGCCCCCCGGCGACGGCCGGGGTCCATCTCTCCACCAGCGCGCGCCTCACGATGGATCCCGGCCTTCGCCGGGATGACGGGAGAAAGGAACCTCGCTGTAGCCCGAAAAGCAGCGAGGGTTAGGCTGACCCCGCACATCCCAATGCGTGGATCGCATAAAGGCCAATGCCGGGAAAACAGGTATAACACTCGATCGCTCGACAACCATGCTGCAACGCGGCAGAGGGCAGGCATGTCCTTCACCGAACGCCTGCTCGCCCCCATCGCCGCCTGGATCATCGCCGTCATCTCGGCGAGCGGCTATCTCGGCATCGTCTTCCTGATGGCGATCGAGAGCGCGTGCATTCCGCTGCCGTCCGAGATCATCATGCCCTTCTCGGGCTATCTGGTGTCGGTCGGCCGGTTCGATCTTATCGCGGTCGCGACCGCCGGAGCGATCGGCTGCAATCTGGGATCGATCGTGGCCTATGAGGCGGGCAAGCGCGGCGGCCGGCCGCTGGTGGAGCGCTACGGCCGTTACGTGCTGCTCAACCTTCACCACCTGGCGCAGGCGGAGGCGTTCTTCGCCCGCTGGGGCAGCATCACCGTGCTGGTCTGCAGGCTGCTGCCATTCGTCCGGTCCTTCATCGCTTTCCCGGCCGGCGTCGCGCGCATGCCGCTGCTGCGCTTTCACATCTACACGTTCGTCGGTTCCTGGCCGTGGTGCTTCGGCCTCGCCTGGGTCGGCATGAAGCTGGGCGCCGCCTGGCGTACCGATCCGCGCCTGTCCCACGTCCTGCACGGTGCCGACGTGGCCGTCGTCGCGGTGCTGATCGGGGGAGCAATCTGGTTCGTCCGCCGCGAGTTGCGCAGGCGCAGGCGCGGCTAGCCCGCCAACCGCCAGCGCCCCACCTCCTCGTGCCGGGTCCGGCCGACATGGCTGTCGATCAGGACGAAATTCTCCACCGTCCAGATGATCGGCTCGTCCTGCGTCACGAACTTGCGCGTATTGCCGTAGAGCAGCGTCACGTGCGGGCTAAACCGGCCGTCGATCCGGACATCGAGCCCCGCCTGCCGCAGCAACAGGCCGAGCCGCTCCCGCAACGCGCAGAGCGCCGGCAGCGGCTCGCTCGGCATCAGCAAGGTGGACTTCTCCCCCGCCACCAGCCGGTCGAACATGACGGTGAAGGGCGGCGCCCGGAGCGAGCCCGCCACGTCCGCCGCCGCCGCGGCGAGGCCCGGCGGCAGCAGGTTCCCGCAGACCAGCTGCAGCAGGGTGACGTGCAGGCGGTCCCGGCGCATCGGACGGCCACCTGTCGGGAAGGAGGTGGTCAGCTCGGCCATGCGCCGGCAGATGTCGGGCGGCGGGCGAACCGCGAAGAACAGGTTGTGCAGGCCGGCAGGCACAGGATCGATCGGACGGTGAAACATGCTTCGGTCCTTCCAACCGGCTTAACAATGTTCCCATTATGTTCTATTCTGCGCCGACAATGCAACAGCGATTCGCCTTTGCCTGCGCTGATCTGGAACGATGGCGGGTCGCGCTGCAGCCGCTGCTGGCGACGACCAGCCCAATGCCGCGACGGCGGCCATTAGGCGCACTGATCAAGTCGCAGATCAGCGCTGAGACATACGATGCCGTATCGCTGGCCGCCTACCATCGGCTGTGCTGGCACTTCCGTACGCCGATCGCGCTTGCCCGAAGCCGACCTGCCATGATTCTGCGGATCATCGCCGACGTGAACCACGCGGAGGCCAAAGCGGCGCATCTGGCGGAAACGATGGGCCGGATCGGTTGCGAGCGTCCGGACTTCGATCTCGACTTCCTCGGGAGCCTGCCGCTCGATGCGGCGGTGGCATGGCTCGAACGGCTGCGCGGCGTCGGCCGAAAGGTTGCCGCCTCGACCCTCAACGCCAGCCGGCTCAACCGGCCGATCTTCATCGCCGACACCCACATCGTGCGTGTGCTGCAACGCCTCCACTTCATCGATAGGCACGGCGATTACCGCATAGCCAGCGAGCAGGTGACCGCGGGTGCGCCGGACTGGAGCGGCGACGACTTCCTGGAATTCCACCGCATGACCAAGCGGCTCGGCCAACGCGTGTGCCGTCCTGTCGCACCGCATTGCACGGCCTGCCCGCTGGCTCGGGACTGCCCGTCCAGAAACCGCGTATGATCCATTGACCGGCTGGAAACCGTCCGACATGCAGGGTGGGCATGAGCGACGTAAAGCTGAATCCCGCTTGGCTCGAGCCGCTGCGAGGCGAGTTTGCCAGCGATTACATGCAGGCGCTGCGCAGCTACCTGGTCGGCGAGCGGCAGAAGGGCAAGCGCATCTTCCCCGCGCCGGGCAACTGGTTCCGCGCGCTCGACCTGACGCCGCTGGATCAGGTGCGCGTGGTGATCCTGGGACAGGATCCCTATCATGGCGAGGGCCAGGCGCACGGCCTGTGCTTCTCGGTCCAGCCCGGCGTGCGGACGCCGCCGAGCCTGGTCAACATCTACAAGGAGATGGAGCGCGACCTCGGCATCCCGCCGTCGCGCCACGGCTTCCTGGAGCATTGGGCCGAGCAGGGCGTGCTGCTGCTGAACGCGGTGCTGACGGTGGAGATGGCGCGCGCCGCCTCGCATCAGGGCCGCGGCTGGGAGCGGTTCACCGACGCAATCATCCGGCTGGTCAACGCCAAGCCGGAGCCGGTCGTGTTCATGCTGTGGGGATCCTATGCCCAGAAGAAGGCCGCGTTCGTCGACAGCGTCGACAAGGGCGGACGCCACCTCGTGCTCAAGGCGGCGCACCCCTCCCCACTCTCGGCGCACAACGGCTTCTTCGGCAGCGGCCACTTCTCGAAAGCCAACGCCTTCCTGCAGGCGCACGGGCAGAGGCCGATCGACTGGCGCCTGCCCGAGCTTGCCTGATAATCAGCCGGCGCGGCCGTTCACCGCGGCGAAGGCGGCGTCGAACCGGCCCTCCTCGGCCGCCCTGTAGAGAAACTGGACGCGGCCGACCGCATTCTCCTGCGGCGTCGGCTGCTGCTCGAAGATCGCCATCGTCTCGGCGATATACTCCTCCAGCGGCATCATCTGCGGGTTGGTGGCGTGGCCGGGCATGAGGTCGGTCTGCACGCCGGGCGGCACGATCTCGATTACCTCGACCGACGTGTCCTTCAACTGCTCGCGGAGCGACAGCGAGTAGGAGTGGATCGCCGCCTTGGTCGCGCTATAGGTCGGCGTCGCCACCATCGGTACGAAAGCCAGGCCGGACGACACGGTCATGATCGTGGCGGCCGGCTGCGCCAGCAGGTGCGGCAGCAGCGCGGACGTCAGTCGGATCGGGCCCAGCAGGTTGGTCGCGATCGTTGCCTCGACGACGTCCAGGTCCTGCGCCTTCACGTCCTCCGCGACCATGATGCCGGCATTGTTGATGACGCCATTGATATCGGGATGGTCCGCGACGACCCGTGCCGCGAAGTCCTTGATCGCCGCCGCGTCCTGCACGTCGAGCACGTAGCCGGCGATGTCCGGGTTTTCCTGCACGACCGCGTCGATGGTTGCCTGCTTGCGGCCGGTGATGATGACCTTGTTGCCGCGCCTGGCGAACTCCTCGGCGAAGCGTCGGCCCAGACCCTGGTTGCCGCCGGTGACGAGGATGGTGTTGCCGCTGATCTGCATCGGTCTGCTCCCTTGCGAAATGATTTGCGCAGACGGTCCATCTAGCGTCACACTCTCCAATGGAAAGTAGGCACCTTGAAGTGTCATACTTACGCGAAAGAGACGATGACGCGCGCCGAAGCCGAACGATGCCCGCCCGAACTCGATCCCAAGGTGGAAGCGCTCGTCACCGAGGTGATCGGCCGGGTCGCCGACAAGTGGACGATGCTGGTGCTCGAGGTGCTGGAGGAGCATGGCGAGCTGCGCTTCACCCGCATCGGCGGGAAGGTGCCGGGCATCAGCCAGAAGATGCTGACGCAGACGCTGCGCCAGATGGAACGCGACGGGCTGGTCGTGCGCACCGTTCATCCGGTGGTGCCGCCGCATGTCGAGTACCGCCTCACCAGCCTCGGCAACAGCCTGAGCGAGGCATTCTGCGGCGTGTGGACCTGGGCGGAGCGCCATCTCGGCGAGATCGAGGAAGCGCGCACCGCCTTCGACGCGCGTCGCGCATCCGCCTCATGATCGTGGGGAACCGACGACATTGGCTTTCCGAAACAATCGGCTAGAACGCCGCTGATGACCCTGCCCCTCCGGATCGGCACGCGCGGCTCGCCACTCGCCCTGTGGCAGGCGAACATGGTCGCGGATGCGCTGTGTGCCGCCCATGGCTGGACGCGCGAGCGGGTCGAGATCGTCACGATCAAGACGACCGGCGACAAGGTCCAGGATCGCGCATTGGCGGAGATCGGCGGCAAGGCGCTGTGGACCAAGGAGCTCGACCGCGCCCTGCTCGCGGGCGAGATCGACTGCGCGGTTCACTCGATGAAGGACGTCGAGACGATCCGACCGCCCGAAATCGTGATCGCCGCGGTGCCGCCGCGCGCCGATACCCGCGACAAGCTGATCGGCGCCGACAGCCTCGCCGCCCTGCCCGAGGGCGCACGGGTCGGCACCTCCTCGCCGCGCAGGTCCGCGCAGGTCCGCCGCGCGCGTCCCGACGTCCACATCCTGCTGTTTCGCGGCAATGTCGACACACGCCTGGCCAAGCTCGCGCAGGGTGCGGCGGACGCGACCCTGCTGGCGGCCGCCGGCCTGGAACGGCTGGGCCGCAGCGAGGTCGGCACCCCTCTCGATGCGATGCTGCCCGCGCCCGCACAGGGCGCGGTCGGGATAGAGGCGCGCGCCGGCGATGCGCACGGGCTGGCGCTGCTGCGCGCCGTCGACCATGCGCCGACCCACGGCTGCATCCGTGCCGAGCGCGCCTTCCTCGCCGCACTGGGTGCGGACTGCCGCTCGCCCGTCGCTGCGCTGGCCGGCATCGAGGCTGGCGCCGTGCGGCTCCGCGCCGAGATTTTGAGCGAGGATGGCTCGATGTGCGAGGCCGGCGAGGCGACGTTCGCCTTCGACGATGACGACGGACCGGCACGCCTGGCGCGGACGCTGCTCGATCGCGCATCTCCGTCGCTTCGGGCGCTGTTCGCGCCGTGAGGCCGCTCCTGATCGTGCGGCCGCAGCCGGGTGCGGATCGGACGAGGGCGCGGGCGGCGGAGTTGGGCTGGGATGTCGTCGTGGCGCCGATCTTCACGGTCGTGCCGGTCGGCTGGGAGCCGCCCGACCCGGACCTGCATGACGCGCTGATGCTGACCAGCGCCAATGCGGTGCGTAACGCCGGTTCCGCGCTGCTCCGCTACACAGCCTTGCCGGTCTTCGCAGTGGGCGGGGAGACCGCGCGGGCGGCCTCGGCAGCCGGTTTCCCCGACGTGCGTTCCGGCGTCAGCGATGCGGCGGCGTTGAGCGACATGATGCTGGGCGCCGGCATTCGCCGGCCGCTGCATCTCACCGGGCGGGAGCATCGGGCGGTGGACCGGCCCGGTCTGACGATCGATCGCCGCATCGTCTACGCGGCCGAGGCGGCGAGCAGCCTGCCGTCCCCTGCCGCAGTGGCGCTCGCGACAGGGGCGATCCCCCTCCTCCACTCGCCCCGCGCCGGCGCGACCTTCGCGCGGCTGATGC
>CAXTUG010000211.1:0-5803 GCA_964247375.1 uncultured Sphingomonadaceae bacterium | reverse complement strand
AGCCGGGCAGCTGCCCGCCCTCGCCGGGCTTGGCGCCCTGCGCGACCTTGATCTCGAGCTCCTCAGCGGCGCCGAGATACTCCGCCGTCACGCCGAAGCGGCCGGAGGCGATCTGTTTGATCGAGGAGTTGGCGTTGTCGCCATTGGCGTAGGGCTGGTAACGCGCGCTGTCCTCGCCGCCCTCGCCCGACACCGCCTTGGCGCCGATCCGGTTCATCGCGATCGCCAGCGTCTCGTGCGCCTCGGGGCTGAGCGCGCCGAGCGACATGCCGGGGGTGACGAAGCGCTTCCTGATCTCGGTGATCGCCTCGACCTGATCGACTGGCAGGCTGTCGGCGGGAAAGTTGAACTGGAGCAGGTCGCGCAAATAGACCGGCGGCAGGTCGGCGACGCCGCGGCTGAACTGGAGATACTGGCTGTAGCTGTCGGTCGCGACCGAGGTCTGCAGCAGGTGCATCAGCTGCGCCGAGTAAGCATGGCTCTCGCCGCCGGCACGCTGGCGGTAGAAGCCGCCGATCGGCAGCACCGACGCGCCCTCGCCATAAGCCTTCTGGTGCCGCATCTTCGCCGACAGCTGCAGCGAGGCATAGCCCTCGCCGGAGATCTTGGCAGGCATGCCCGGAAACAGGTCGTTCACCAGCGCACGGGAGAGGCCCACCGCCTCGAAATTATAGCCGCCGCGATAGGAGGAGATCACGGCGATCCCCATCTTGCTCATGATCTTGAGCAGCCCGTCGTCCACCGCCTTGCGCCAGCGTTTGAAGCAGTCGGCGAGGCTCAGGTCGCCGAACAGCCCGCGCGCATGCCGGTCCGCCACCGCGGCCTCGGCGACATAGGCGTTCACCGTGGTCGCGCCCACTCCGATCAGCACCGCATAATAGTGCGTGTCGAGGCACTCGGCCGAGCGCACGTTGATCGACGCGTAGGAGCGCAAGCCTTGGCGAACAAGGTGCGTGTGCACCGCGGCGGCGGCCAGCACCATCGCGATCGAGATGCGGTCCTCCGAGACGTTCTCGTCGGTCAGGAACAGCTCGCTCTTGCCCTCGCGCACCGCCTGCTCCGCCTCGCGCCGCACCCGCGTGATCGCCTGGCGCAGCGCGTCGGGGCTGTCGTCGGCCGGATAGCTGCAGTCGATCGTGGCGTGGGCCGACCCGAAATAGGCCTTCAGCGTCGCCCAGTGGCGGCTGGTCAGCACCGGCGAGTCCAGCACCAGCACGCCCGACTGCTGCGCTTCGGTGTCGAGGATGTTGGCGAGATTGCCGAACCGCGTCTTCAGGCTCATCACGCG
This sequence comes from uncultured Sphingomonadaceae bacterium, assembly GCA_964247375.1. GTDB lineage: Bacteria > Pseudomonadota > Alphaproteobacteria > Sphingomonadales > Sphingomonadaceae > Sphingomonas_I. The sequence goes on along the minus strand of CAXTUG010000211.1, from coordinate 4,515 downwards.
GGTCTCGCGCAGGGAGTCGATCGGCGGGTTGGTGACCTGGCTGAAATTCTGGCGGAAGAAGTGGCTGATCAGCCGCGGTTTGTCGGAGATGACCGCGAGCGGCGTGTCGTCGCCCATCGATCCGATCGCCTCCTTGGCCTGCTCGACCTGCGGCGCCAGGATGAGCTCCATATCCTCCATCGTCTGCCCGGCGGCGATCTGGCGGCGGACCAGCTCGGCGCGGCTCCACTGCGGCAAATGCTCGCCCGCGGGCACCTCCAGCTCGGCCAGCGTACGGAAACCCGCGACCCAGTCGCCATAGGGCGCCTCGCCGGCGATCCGCGTCTTGACTGCGGCATCGTCGTAGAAGCGGCCCTCCTCCAGGTCGACCGCGATCATCTGCCCCGGGCCCATCCGTCCCTTAGCGATCGCCGAGCTCTCCGGCACCACCACCATGCCCGCCTCGGAGCCGACGATCAGCAGGTTGTCGGCGGTGCGCAGCGTCCTGAGCGGCCGCAGCGCATTGCGGTCGACGCCCGCCACCACCCAGCGCCCGTCGGTCATCGCCAGCGCGGCCGGACCGTCCCACGGCTCCATCACGCTGGCGAAGTAATTGTACATGTCTTCCACCGGCTGCGGCAGGTCGGCATCCTGCCACGCCTCCGGCACCAGCATCAGCTTGGCGGTCGGCGCGTCGCGGCCGGAGCGGCAGATCGTCTCGAACACGGCGTCCAGCGCGGCGGTATCGGACGCGCCCGCCGGAATGACCGGCTTCACGTCCTCCGAGTGCATGCCGAACGCCAGCGACGCCATCTTGATCTCGTGGCTCTTCATCCAGTTCTTGTTGCCGCGGATCGTGTTGATCTCGCCATTATGCGCCAGGCAGCGGAAGGGCTGCGCCAGCCACCATTGCGGGAAGGTGTTGGTCGAGTAGCGCTGGTGGAAGATGGCGACCCGGCTGACGAACCGCTCGTCCTTCAGGTCGGGATAGAAGACGGATAGCTCCTCGGCGAGGAACAGGCCCTTGTATATGATCGACCGGCACGAGAGCGAGCAGATGTAGCAGCCCTGCACCTGCGCCTCGATCAGCTTCTTCTCGATGCGGCGGCGGACGAGGTACAGTTTCTTCTCGAACTCGGCCGCGCTCTCCTCGTCCGGCATCGGGCCGGCGATCATGATCTGCTCGATCTCCGGCCGGGTCAGCATCGCCTTGTCGCCGATGACCGACACGTCGACCGGCACCTGCCGCCAGCCATAGATGGTGTAGCCGAAATCGATGATCTCGCTCTCGACAATCGTGCGGCACGTCTCCTGCGCGCCGAGGTCGGTGCGCGGCAGGAACATCATGCCGACCGCCAGCCGGTTGGCGCGTGGGCGATGCCCCGCCGCCTCGATCGCATCGTCGAAGAAGCGCGCCGGCAGGTCGAGATGGATGCCCGCCCCGTCCCCGGTCTTACCGTCCGCATCCACCGCGCCGCGGTGCCACACCGCCTTCAGCGCGTCGATCGCCGCCGTGACCACCCGCCGCGACGCCTTGCCGTCGGTCGCCGCGACCAGGCCGACGCCGCACGCATCGCCCTCGAACTCGGGCCGGTACATGCCTTCTCGGGCGAGGCGGTCGCGTTCGGACGCAAACGTCATCGCCGATCTCCCTCTTCCGTCTTCCCGGCCCTTCGACTGCCTGCAGGGCAGGCGCTCAGAATAAACTGCAGCCTTCGGCTGCAGGCCGGGATCCACCAGGAAGTCAGCCCAGCCCTCGTGGTGGATCCCGGCCTACGCCGGGATGACGGGATCAGAGCGACCGCCCTAGTCATGCCGCCACCTTCTCGGCCTTCGCCTTGGTCTTGAGGAATTCGTGCATCCGCTCGCTCACGTCGCGGCCGTCGCGGACCGCCCATACGACCAGGCTGGCGCCGCGGACGATGTCGCCGGCGGCGAACACGCCGTCGAGGCTGGTCATCATCGTCCGGTGATCGACCCTGACCGTGCCCCAGCGCGTGACCGACAGTTCCGGTGCGTCGAACAGGCGCGGCAGCTCCTCGGGATCGAAGCCGAGCGCCTTGATGACGAGGTCGGCCTCCAGCCGGAACTCGCTGCCGGGATCGGGCTCGGGCGCGCGCCGGCCGGAGGCATCGGGCTCGCCCAGTCGCATCTTCGCGACCTGCACGCCGGCGATACGGTCGGTGCCGTGGAACGCTTCCGGCGCGGAGAGCCAGACGAACTCGACGCCCTCCTCCTCGGCGTTCCGGACCTCACGCTGCGAGCCGGGCATGTTGGCGCGGTCGCGGCGGTAGAGGCAGCGGACCGACGCCGCGCCCTGCCGCACCGCGGTGCGCACGCAGTCCATCGCCGTGTCGCCGCCGCCGACCACGACGACATGCTTGCCAAGCGCATTGTGCGTGCCGTCCTCGAACGTCGGCACCTCGTCGCCGAAGCTCTTGCGGTTGGACGCGGTCAGATAATCGATCGCCTCGACCACGCCGGCGGTGCCGACGCCCGGCGCCTTGATCGCGCGCGGCTTGTAGACGCCGGTCGCGATCACGACCGCGTCGTGGCGCGCGCGCCGCTCCTCCAGCGTGGCGTCGCGCCCCCCCTCGAACATGTGGGGGAAGAAGACGCCGCCGTCGCGCCGCCGGCAAGCATGCCGGCATCGAGCTGCCTTCTCCAGCTTGAAGCCGGGAATGCCGTAGGTCAGCAGCCCGCCCATGCGATCGTAGCGGTCGTAGACGTGCACCTCATAGCCGCGGCTGCGCATCAGGTCGGCCACGGTCAGCCCCGCCGGTCCCGCGCCGATCACGCCGACCGACTGGCCGCGCGCCGAACCCGGTGTCAGCGGCTCGACCCAGCCCTGCTCCCAGGCGGTGTCGGTGATGAACTTCTCGACCGACCCGATCGTGACTGCGCCATGACCCGAAAATTCGATGACGCAATTGCCCTCGCACAGCCTGTCCTGCGGACAGATCCGGCCGCAAATCTCGGGCATGGTCGAGGTGGCGTTGGACAGCTCGTAGGCTTCGCGGAGGCGCCCTTCCGCGGTCAGCCGCAACCAGTCGGGAATGTGGTTGTGGAGCGGGCAGTGCGTGGCGCAATAGGGCACGCCGCATTGCGAACAGCGCGAGGACTGCTCTTCCGCCTTGGCGGCCGCGTAGACGTGCGAAATCTCGGCGAAGTCGCCTGCCCGCTCGCCGGCCGCACGCTTCTCCGGATAATCCTGCCCGACCGACGGGAAACTCAGCATTCCAGCCATGTGCGCGTTCTCCGCACGTCGTCATGCGACAGCCGAACGGTCGAGTCACGCGCAAAGATCAAATTAAGACAGCATTGTTGACCCTAAATCGCATCCACTTAGGTGATTGAAGCTCATCCGCTACAAGCATGTGAGACATTGGTTACTATTCGGACCTATTTACCGTAGCAGCCATATCAGCGCTACCGTGCCCGCCACGATGCGGTACCAGGCGAACGGAGCAAAGCCGTGGCGCGTGACAACCGCCACGAAGGAGCGAATGACGATCAGGGCCACGACGAACGAAACGAGGAAGCCGATCCCGATCGTGCCGAGGCCGACGGCGCCCGGTGCGGCGAGGTCATGGCGATGCTTGGCGAGTTCCAACGCAGTGGCGCCGAGCATGGTCGGAATGGCCAGGAAGAAGCTGAATTCCGCCGCGGTGCGACGCTCCACCCCCAGGCTGAGCGCGCCCATGATGGTCGCGCCCGAGCGGCTGACGCCGGGGATCATGGCGAGGCACTGGATGAGGCCGATGCCGATCGTGGTCGGCAGCGGGATGTCGGCGACGCCGACGACATCCTGCCGCTTGGCCAGACGCTCGATCACCAGGATGGCGACGCCGCCGACGATCAGCGCCACCGCCACCACCACCGCATTGCCGAGCAGCGCCTCGATCTTCTTGTGCAGCGCCAGGCCGATCACCGCCGCCGGCACGAATGCGACCAGCAGATTGCGCACGAAGCGGAACGATGCGGCGCTTCGGCGGACGAGGCCGTGCAGTACCGCCAGGAAGGTCCGCCAGTAGAGCACCACCACCGCCAGGATGGCTCCCAGCTGGATGACGATGTTGAACACCTCCCACCTGGTCGCATCATAGCCGAGCAGGCGCGTGGCCAGGATCAGGTGGCCAGTGGAGGAGACGGGCAGGAATTCGGTGAGCCCCTCGACGATGCCGAGCAGCACGGGTGTCGCAATGTCCATGTCGATGCCCTCAGGATTCGGTGAGGCTGAAGCGGCCCTGGCGTCGGTAGCGGACCAGCCAGGTCGGCGCGACCGCCGCCAGCGGCATCGCACGCTTCAGCATCTCGATACCGCGCCCGGCGAAACCGTCGGCACCCGGCGCCACGACATTGTCGTGCTGGAGCATCAGCCACTGGTCCCAGGTGAGCGGCGCGCCGGGCAGGAAGCCGAAACGCGCCATCGTCGAGCCGACGACGTCCGGCAGCGCGATGAAATCCCGCTTGCAGCCGATCGCGCCGCCGATCCAGCGCTGCAGCTCCATCATGGTCAGCACCTGCGGACGGCCG
>CAXTUG010000210.1:0-5839 GCA_964247375.1 uncultured Sphingomonadaceae bacterium | reverse complement strand
GCCTCAACGGTCCGTTCGACCCGATCCTGAAGCCGCCCGAATCCGACCAGCTGGACTACGAGGTGGAGCTCGCGATCGTCATCGGTCGGCGCTGCCGCCGCGTGCGGGCGGCAGATGCACCGGACGTGATTGCGGGCTTCACCGCCCACAACGACGTGAGCGCGCGCGACTGGCAGCGGCGCAGCCCGACGATCATGCTCGGCAAGTCGTTCGACACGCACGGGCCGCTCGGTCCCTGGCTGGTCACGCCCGACGAGATCGGCGATCCCCATGCGCTGCGCCTGCGCTGCTGGGTCAATGGCGAGCTGCGGCAGGACGGGTCGACCGCGGAGATGATCGATGACTGCTACGCGCAGATCGAATATCTCTCCATGGTGTGCACGCTGGAGCCCGGCGATGTGATCGCCACCGGCACGCCGTTCGGCACCGGCGGATCGCGCCAGCCGCCGGTCTACCTGCAGCCGGGCGACGTCGTGCGATGCGAGGTCGAGCGGATCGGCGCAATCGAGGCGGAGGTCGTCGACGAGGCGGCCGGATGAGGGAGGCGCTGGCGGAATATGCCGACAAGCAGGCTGCCATGGACCTGCTGATGCGCCGTGCGCTCGGCGCCGACCGGTTCGATCCGGAGCTCATGCGCGCCTGCCATCCGGCCGAAGCCACCGACAATCACGGCACCTATCGGGGCAGAATGTACGACTTCATCACGCTGCTGGAACGGCGTGCGGGCGAAGGGCCGCCCTGCGTCTCCAAGCAGCATCTGGTCGCCAACGCGCTGTTCGATGTCAGGGGCGCCGACGAGATCTTCGTCGAATCCTACCATGTCGCGCACGAGGTGTTCGACGAGCCGCACGGCCGGACCGACTACCATATCGGTGGCCGCTACCTCGACACGCTGCGCCGCATCGGCGGGCGCTGGCTCATCCAGCACCGCGACGTGGTGTATGACTGGTCGCGCGTCATGCCCACCGCCGAGGGTGTCGCCACGCCGGCCCGGCCCGCTCCTCTGCGCGGCACGCGCACGTCCGGCGATCCGCTCTACCGGGTCCGGCCCGGATGGCGCGGCCGCCTCCCATCCTCTCCAACCGTACAGGGATCACCGATCATGGATGCCGTCCAGCAGCTTCTCGACAAGCAGGCCATCGCCGAAATACTCTATCGCCGCGCCCGTGCCGGCGATCGCGCCGACGCCGAGCTGGCGCACACCTGCTATCATCCCGGTGCGACCGAGCGGCACGGCCTGTTCGACGGGACCGCGGTCGAGTTCATCGACGTGGCCTCCTTCACGCGGCCGAAACCGGGATCGCCGATCAGGGGCATGCACCACGTCGTCACCAACATCCTGGTCGACTTCGACGATGCCGACCACGCCTTCTGCGAATCCTACCACGTCGCCTGGTGCCAGATGACCGACGGCACCGACGCCACGATCGGCGGCCGCTATCTCGACCGGTTCGAGCGGCGCGACGGCCGCTGGGCGATCGTCCACCGCGACGTGATCTTCGACTGGAGCAGGGTCGAGCCGGAGACCGAGAAATTCTGGGAGAAGCATCCGGCGATGCCGTTCCTGTTCGGCAAGCGCGGCGCGGACGATCCGCTCTACGCCTATGCCGCGCGCGGGCAGTGAGGTGGCGGTGATGGCGAGGCAGCTCATCGACATCTCGATCCCGCTGGAGAACGGCGTCCTCTCCGATCCGCCGGTCTACGCGCCGAAGATCCAGTATTTCGACCACAAGGACTCGGTGGAGGGCCTGGCCGCCTTCTTCCCCGGCCTGACCGCCCAGGATCTGCCGGACGAGGAGGCGTGGTCGTTCGAGCGGATCGACCTCATCACGCACAACGGCACGCACTTGGATGCGCCGTACCACTTCGCCTCGACCATGAACCGGGGCGAGCGGGCGATCACCATCGACGAGGTGCCGCTCGACTGGTGCTTCCGCCCCGGCGTGAAGCTCGATTTTCGCGCCCTGCCGGACGGGCATGTGGTGACCGCGGCCGAGGTGGAGGCCGAGCTGCGGCGGATCGGCCACGTGCTGCAGCCGTTCGACATCGTCGTGGTGAACACGCGCGCGGGCGAGCGCTACGGCCATTCCGACTATCTCGAGGCGGGGATCGGCATGGGCATGGCGGCGACGCTCTATCTCACGTCGCGCGGCGTGCGCCTTACCGGCACCGATGCCTGGAGCTGGGACGCACCCTTCGCGCATACGGCGAAGGCCTATGCCGCGACGGGCGATGCCGGCCTGATCTGGGAAGGGCACAAGGCCGGCCGCGAGATCGGCTACTGCCACCTGGAGAAGCTGCACAATCTGGAGGCGCTGCCGGCGACCGGCTTCACCGTCTCCTGCTTCCCGGTCAAGATCAGGGGTGCGTCCGCCGGCTGGACCCGCGCGGTCGCGATCCTCGACGAGGCGGGGACGGCATGAAGCTCGCGACCCAGGCGAACGGCCATCCCGACGGGCGCCTGATGGTCGTGACGCGCGACCTGTCGCGCATGGAGGAGGCGCAGGCTGCCCCGACGATGCAGGATGCGCTCGACCGCTGGGAGGAGGTCGAGCCGGCGCTTCGGATGCAGGCGGCGGCGCTGGAGGCCGATGCGACGCGAGGGAAGGAAGCGGATTTCGGGCGGCTGCTGGCGGCCATGCCCCGCTCCTACCAGTTCCTGGACGCATCGGCCTTCCTGGCGCACAACCATATCCTTGCCGACGCCTGGGACTATGCGCGCCGTACTCCGGCCGATCCCCCGCTCATGTACCAGGGACTCTCGGACCATTTCTGCCCGCCGTTCAGCGAGGTGACGTTCCGATCCGCGGCGGACGAGATCGATTTCGAGGCCGAGTTCGGCATCATCACCGACCGGGTACCGCGCGGCGTCACGGCAGCGGATGCGATGCGCCATATCCGGCTGCTCGTCCTCATCAACGACTGGAGCCTGCGCGCGTTCGGGCCGGCCGAGATGCGCGCGGGTTTCGGCTTCCTGCACGCCAAGCCGCCGAGCGCCCTATCGGCGGTCGCGGTCACGCCGGACGAACTGGGGCAGGCCTGGCAGGACGGGCGCGTGGCGCTGCCGCTCTCGATCATGCGCGGAGACGAGCTGTTCGGGCGGCCGCACGGGCGCGAGATGAGCTACGGCTTCCACGATCTCGTCGCCCATGCCGCCGCCACCCGCATGCTCTGCGCCGGAACGGTGCTCGGATCGGGGACCGTGTCCAATCGCGACGCGGCCGAGATCGGCTCCGGCTGCATCGCCGAGCGCCGGTCGCTGGACAAGCTGAGCGGTCGCGCGCTGACCGGCTATCTCGCGGCCGGTGAGCGGGTCTGCATCGAGGCGTGCGGCAATGACGGCATGTCGGTCTTCGGCGCTCTGGAGCAGACGGTCGCGATCGGTCAGTGATCGCGCCGCAACCAGCCATGCTCGTTCAGGGTGACCAGCCGGGTGTCCCGCCCATCCATCGCGATCGTCGTCAGCGAGGCGGGGGCACAGTCGAGCGCGAACATGCGGCTGAACGGCAGGCCGAGCACGTGCGCGACGATGCCGCGGATGATGTCGCAATGGGTGACGCAGAGTATCGGCGCGGCGCTCGACGGCAAGGCTGTGAGGAAGGCGAGCGCGCGGTCGACGGCCTCGCGCATCGTCTCGCCGTTGGGACAGCGGGCGGTATCGCGCTCCGCATTCCACCGCTGCCAGGCGTCATCCTCGCCCAGTGCGGCGAAGGACTTGCCGCCGAACCGGCCGAAGTCGATCTCATCCAGTGCCGGCGCGGTCTGCACCGCCAGGCCGGTGCGGTGTGCTACCGCGTCGGCGGTCTGGCGGGTACGCCGGCGAGGGCTGCTGTGGATGGCGGCGAGCGGCCGGCCGGACAGGTATCCGGCGAGTGCCTCGGCCTCGATCGCGCCGGGCTGACTCAGGGCGATGTCGGACCTGCCGCTCAGGAAGCGCCCCACCTCTGCATGCGTGCCGTGCCGTGCGAGCAGGATCGTCTTCACAGCGGGGATGACCGGACGATCATGGCTCGGAGCGGAACCTGCCGGAGTTCCGCCCGTTCCTTCGCGTCGAAAAAAGTTACGGCTATGGAACGTGACCGGGAACCAAGATGAAGAAGAAGGTGTTCACCACCTACTAAGTGGAAGCCCAGCCGCCGTACAGTGAGCGGAGGCGGGCGACTTGCCAACTGGGAGGTGGCGTGGAGACTGTTCTGATCACCGGCGGGGCCGGCTTCATCGGCCGGTTCGTCGCGGACGAATTGCTGCGGCGGGGAAACAAGGTGCGGGTGCTCGACAGCCTGATCGAGCAGGTTCACGGCGCGACCGACGGCTCCCAGATGCTGAACCGCGAGGCGGAGCTGATCCGCGGCGACGTGCGCAACAAGGACGTGGTCGCGAAAGCGCTGCAGGGCGTCGACAGTGTGATCCACCTCGCCGCCGAGGTCGGCGTCGGCCAGTCGATGTATGAGGTCGAGCGCTACACCTCGACCAACGACGTCGGGACCGCCGTGCTGTTCGAGGCCCTGATCGACAAGCCGGTACGGCGCGTCGTCACCGCCTCCTCCATGTCGATCTACGGCGAGGGCCTGTACCGCGACGCCGAGGGCGAGCTGGTGCAGGATGCCGAGCGCAAGTCGCTGAAGGACGGCCAGTCCAACTGGGAGCCGGTCGACGATCTCGGCCGGCCGCTGACGCCGGTCGCCACGCCCGAGTGGAAGCGGCCCAGTCTCTCGTCCATCTACGCGCTCAACAAATATGTGCAGGAGCGCACCACCCATATCATGGCCGCGCCCTACGGCATGGAGGGCGTGTGCCTGCGCCTGTTCAACGTCTACGGCCCCGGCCAGGCGCTCTCCAATCCCTATACCGGCGTGCTCGCGATCTTCGCCTCGCGACTCCTGAACGGCCAGCAGCCGATGATCTTCGAGGATGGCGAGCAGAGGCGCGACTTCGTGCACGTGTCGGACGTGGCGCGCGCCTTTGCCGACGCGCTGGTCCTGCCGGAGGCGGTCGGCGGCACATTCAACATCGGCTCCGGCAAGGACCGGTCGGTGACCGAGGTCGCGACCGAGCTGGCCCGCGCGATGGGCAAGAACGACATCGCGCCGGAAATCGTCGGCAAGGCCCGCATCGGCGACATCCGCCACTGCTTCTGCGACACCGGCCTCGCCGCCGACAAACTCGACTTCCGCGCGCGTCAGGATTTTGGCGAAGGCCTGGCCGAGCTGGCGGAGTGGGTCGCGCAGCAGACCGCGCAGGATCGGGTCGAGCAGATGCGGGCCGAGCTCGAGGCGCGGGGACTGGTCGCATGAGCGTGGGCGACGACCGCCCGATCCTCATCACCGGCGGCGCCGGCTTCATCGGCTCCAACCTCGCCGACCGGCTGGCGGGCGAGGGGCACCGCGTGCTCGTCTACGACGCGCTGTCGCGCGCCGGGGTTGAGACCAATCTCGACTGGCTCCGGCAGCGGCACGGCGAGCGCGTCCAGGCGATCGTCGCCGACATCCGCGACGAGGATCGGCTCGCCGACGCGGCAGCGCAGGCGCAGGCGGTGTTCCACATGGCGGCGCAGGTCGCCGTCACCACCAGCATGGTCGATCCGCGCGACGACTTCACCACCAACATCGTCGGCACGATCAACCTGCTGGACGCGCTGCGGACCCGCAATCCGGAGGCGCCGATCATATTCGCGTCGACCAACAAGGTGTATGGCGACCTCGCCGACATCGACTTCACGCTGGAGGGCGACCGCTACGTCCCCGCCGACGCTGAAGTGCGCGCGCACGGGATCGGCGAGGCGCGCCCGCTCGACTTCCACACGCCCTACGGCTGCTCGAAAGGCTCGGCCGATCAGTAC
>CAXTUG010000209.1:5635-5872 GCA_964247375.1 uncultured Sphingomonadaceae bacterium | reverse complement strand
GCCCTGGCGTCCAAGGGCGTGGTGATGATCACCGACCGCCAGGCGCACGTTCACGTGTCCGGCCATCCCGGCCGACCGGAGCTGGCGCTGATGTACAAGTGGATCCGGCCCGAGATCATCCTGCCGGTCCATGGCGAGATGCGGCACATGGCCGAGCAGGCGCGCTTCGCTAAGGGTCTCGGCGTGCCGCACGGCCTCGTCCAGTCGAACGGCACGGTGGTGCGTCTCGCCCCCGAT
>CAXTUG010000209.1:0-5625 GCA_964247375.1 uncultured Sphingomonadaceae bacterium | reverse complement strand
GCACATGGCCGAGCAGGAGCGGTTCGCGCGCAGCGAAGGCGTGCCGCGCGGCATCGTGCAGAGCAACGGCGACCTCATCCGCCTGGCGCCGAATGGCCCCAAGAAGATCGGCACCGAGCGTGCCGGCCGCCTGGTGCTGGACGGCGACGTGATCCTGCCGGCGGACGGCGCGACTATCAGCGAGCGCCGCCGCATTGCCAATCACGGCATAATCGCGGTCACGGTAGCCCTGGACAATGCCGGACGACTGCGGGGCAAGCCTGCCGTCGCGTTGCAGGGCGTGCCGGTGGAGGAGGACAAGGCCGACTTCGTCGAGGAAGCGGGCGTCGCCGCAGCGGAGGCCGTGAACGGCGGGCGCAAGGACGAAGCGGCGCTGCGGGAGGCGATCCGCCTCGCGGTGCGGCGGTCCGCCACCAGCTGGACCGGTAAGAAGCCGATCGTCGACGTGTCGCTCATCCGGCTCTGACCCGCCATGCGCTGGAGCTCGATCGTCGCGATCTATCTGCTGTTCTGGGCGATGAGCTTCTTCCTCGTCCTGCCCTTCCGACTACGGTCCGAGGGGCAGGATGCGCGCATTCCCGGCCAGGCGGAGAGCGCGCCGCCGCTGTTCAGCTTCGCCCGCACGGCCAAGTGGACGACCCTGGTCGCGGCGGTGCTGTTCGGGCTCTATTACGCCAATTACGTGAACCAATGGCTGCCGGTAAGCGAACTGGACTGGGTGCATTACGGCTGAGTCGGCCTGACCAGCCCGTCATTGCGAGTGCAGCGAAGCAATCCAAGTCCGGGCCTGGATTGCTTCGCTACGCTCGCAATGACAGTCCTCCTAATATGGGGGATCTTTGCGGGCCCGCTGCGCCCGCGCGGCTTCGGTCCACCAGGCGAGATCGTCGGCGAAACGCGGAAAGGCCTTGGCGGCAGCTTCGCCGCCTTCGCCGGTCGGCTTGCCATTCTCATCGAAGGCCTGGCCGATACCGCCGACCGCGAGCGCGCTCGATACAACCACCATACCCAGTTCGGAGAGGATGCCGTGCCAGGTAAGCCCTGAGCGCACGCCGGCGGTGCGTCCGGCCGAGTAGCTGGCGATCGCCGCCGGTCGCCAGAACCACTCCTCCAGGAAGTGGTCGGTCAGGTTCTTGAGACCCGGCTGAACGCTCCAATTATACTCACCCGTCACGAACACGAAGGCGTCGGCGGAACGGATCTTGCCGGCGAGCTCCTCCAGCGCGGCAGGAGCCGTGCCCGGCGCATATTCCTTGTACATCCGGTCGAGCATGGGCAGGCCGATCGCCCGGGCGTCGATCAGCTCCGCATGGGCGCCGCGCGCGGCGAATGCATCGACCAGGTAGCGGGCGAGCCGAATACCCCGCCGATCCGACCGATAGGAACCGTACAGGATGAGGATCCGGTCGCCCACGCCTAGCGCCGCAACCGCTCGATCGCCTGCGCCAGCGCGACGTAGAGCTTGCCCGTGTCCGACGACAGCATGGTGGTGGCGATCGCGGTCCCGTCGCGGGTCGCGATCACCCGCCGCAGCAGCGCCTCGAAATCGTGGATGTAGCGGTGCACCTGATCGCGGAACTCGCCATCCTCATTGTAGCGCTGCGTGATCGCGTTGGCTTCGGCGCGGTCCAGCAGGCGGACGGCACGGCGCGTGAAGATGCCGCGGTCGCCGCGCAGATAGGCCTTCCAGTCCTCGTCCGTCACTTCGTTCGAGAAGATCTTGGCGACATCGATCGCGGTCGAGTTGAGCGCCTCGATCAGCAGCGTCGCCGTGCGGGCGAAGCTCTGGTCGTCATGCGCCTCCGTGTCGGTGCGGTTGGCCTCGATCCGGGCATCCACCGCGGTGGCGGTCTCCACGATGGTGAGCAGCTGGCGGCTCAGCCGCTCGGTCGCAAGATGCGCCGCCTGCATCGCCTGCTCCGAGGCGCTGCCGATCGCAGCGATCTCCTGCTGGCCGACATCGGCGAGTGCGGCGCTCATGGCGCGCGCGGCGCTCTCGCTCATGCGCTGCGCCACCCGCGGGATCGCGGCGGTGAACGCGTCGCGTGCCTGGTCGGCGGCCAGGGACGCGGTCTCGCGCACCTGGGTCAGCGCCTGGACCAGGTGGCCGGACGCGCCCTCGCTCAGCGAGCGGACCTCGTCGTCGGCCTGCGCGAGCAACTGCTCGAGCGTGCGGGTCTGCTCGATCAGCGCGCTGAGGCGCGTGTCGGCGAGGCCGCTCACTTCACCCAGCATCGCGCGCTGCCGGTCCAGCAGTGTTTCCGCCTCGGCGAGGCGTTCGCCGACATTGGCCGCCGCCTCCTGCAGATGGTCTGTGCGCGTACCGGCGGTGGCGATCGTCTGCAGGCTCTGCTCCGCGTGTAGCCGGATGCGCGCCAGTGCGGCGGGAATGGTGTCGATGACGGCGACGCTGCTCGCCTCGGTCTGCACGCGCAACTGCTCGACCCGACCGAGCAGGGTCTCGGCGCTGTGATTGCTGGTGTTGAGGGTCCGGCCGACCGCCTCGGCATGGTTGGACAAGGCCACGATATGCTCGGCCAGGTCGGCGGTGTGTTCCGCGCCCTTGTCGCCCAGCGCGGCGAACCGGCTCTCGGCGGCGGCGATTGCCTGGTCGAGCTGGGTCAGCAGCCCGCGCACGGCGAAATCCTGACCGCGCAGGCCCACGCCGATGCCCTCGACCCGACCTGCCAGCTCGTCGAGCCGCACGCCGAGCGCGCGCACCGCCTCTTCCCCGGTCGCCATGACGGAGGCGTGGCCCTGATCGACCATCGCGTTGAGCGCGGCGCTCTGCGTGGCGATCACCTGGCGCGCATCGTCCAGGCTCTCGGCGGCGGCCTGCAGCGCGGCGTCGATCGCGCGCCCCATGGTCCCCGCCGCATCCTCGATCCGCTTGTCGGCCGCCGCGGCGCTCGCCTCGATCCGATCGATCTGGCTGGCGAGCCGCGCGGCCGCGCCGCCGGTCGACTCGTTGGCGGCGCGCGCCTGCGCGTCGAGCGTCTGCAGCAACTCGGTCAGCGCGCGGGCGCGCGCATCCGCCTCGACGCCGCTCTGGCGCAGCGCCTGCGATACGCCATGCGCGACATGTTCCGCATTGGGCAGTTCGGTGAGCAGCACGCCCAGATCCTCGCGCGCGATCGCGGTAGCGTCGTTGAGCGAGGTTACCGTCTGCCCGACCGAAGCCGCCTGCGCGCTGAGTTCGGCCGCGGCGCTGCGGATGCGGTCGCCGGCATCGCCGCCGAGCGCCTGCAGGTCGCTCGCCTGCTCGCCCAGCGCGCTTCGTGCCTCCTCCACGTGGCGGGTGAGCAGGACCAGCGTGTCGGCGAGCAGGGCGGTGTCGGCCCGCAGCCGTGCCGATGCGCGGGAGTAGGCCCGCGCTTCCACACGGCCGGTGCGCAGCAGGACCAGGTACAACAAGGTCAGGAGCGCCAGGGGGCCGCTGCCGATCGCGACCCAGGCGGCGAGCGTGAGCGGCGGCAGCAGCCGGGCCGGGCTCGCCTGGAACAGCGTGACGGCCAGCGCGACGATCCAGCCGATACCGAGCCCGAGCAGCAGCCATCCCGCCAGCCTGCCATGCCATGGCTGCGAAGGCGCGGGATCCCATGCCGCTTCCGCCATTGGCGGCGAAGCATGCGCAGTCGGATCGATCTGCGGTTCCTCTTCCGCCCAGCCCACGCGCGATGTTCCCCGATTCATGAGCGCGACTCTACCAGCTTGGCGCGCGTGCGGAAGCGGACATGCACGGTGCCGCTTGATTTGCCGCCGCCGGCGAAGGAAAGTCGGCGGCAATGGAGGGGAGGGGAGCGACCGCGCTGATCGGCGCCTACGAGCCGGGGCCAGGTCCCGGCGGCTTGCGGGCGCTGCTGCCGCTCGCCGGCATGAGCCTGGTCGAGCATCAGGCGCGGCGGGCGGTCGACGCCGGGGCGGCCCGCATCCTGCTGCTGGTGGACGAATCGCCGCCGGAACTCACCGCGACGATCCTCCGCCTGCGACACGACGGGATCACCGCCGGCACGGCGCGCGGGATCGATCAGGCGGCGGACGCGATCGACGCCGACGAGGACGTGCTGCTGATCGCGGAGGCGTGCCTGCCGGAGGTCGCGCTGCTGCAGCGCGTCATCGTCGAGCCGGTTCCTGCCGTTGCGGTGCTCCCCGACCTGCCGGAGCACGGCCAGTTCGAGCGGATCGATGCCACGCAGCGCTGGGCCGGGGTGGCGCTGCTCGACGGCCATCGGATTGCCGAGACGGCGGCGATGATCGGTGCCTGGGATCCGATGTCGACCTTGTTGCGGCGGGCAGTACAGGATGGCGCACGCCGCATCGATGCGCCTTCGCCGCCGCTGCTCGCGACGGACGCGGCCGCGCTTCAGGCGGGCGAGCAGGCCATCCTCGCCGGCGCCCGCAAGCCGGCCGACGACCTGATCGGGCGGGTGCTGTTCACGCCGACGGAAGAATTGGCGCTGCCGCTGCTGCTGGCGCGCAAGGCCGATGCGAACATGGTCGCGGGCGGAGCGGCTGCGCTGGCGCTGCTCGCCGGACTATCAAGTCTGATCGGCTGGAGGTGGCCGGCCCTGATCGGCCTGCTGCTATGCGGGCCGATGGCGGCCGGCGCGGCGCGGCTCGGCCGAATTCGGCAAGGATCGCGTCTGCGAGCGCATCTGTTCGGCCGCATGCGCATCGCCGGCAGCGTACTGGGCGCGGTCGGCCTCGCGCGCCTGCTGGCGGAGCAATCCGGGCAGTGGGGATGGTGGCTGATCGGCGCCGTGCTGCTGGGCACCATGCTCGGCCTGTGGGCCGAACGACGAAGCCAGCCGACGTTCAGGTCGATCTGGCTGGCCAGCGCCGACACGTTGATCTGGACGATGGCGCCATTTGCCGTTCTCGGCGCGTGGGACTGGGGTTTTGCGGCGATCACCGCCTATGCTGCGGGCTCGCTCGCGTGGTTCATGTGGCGTCGCGTCACGCAGGCAGACGCGGTTTAGCTACAGAGCCGGCTAAGGCGACGGGCACTGCCCCGTCGCCTGCCACGCCGACGGTCAGATCGCCAGAATGAGGCCGACGGCAAGCACCTGCGTCGCGAGGGCGAGCACCAGGCTCGTCGCGTTCTCGAACGTTTTCACACCTATTTCCTTCTGTAAAACACCACATCTCTTGTGCAGTGCAGCAGAGGTAAGGCGATCATCGGCTTATCGCCAGTTCTAAACCGTTCGACGCAGATGCAACTTCTGCAATCATGTGTTCAGCGGCATGCCGAGTTCCATGAAGGCGGTGCAGACTGCCTCCGCGCTGCTGGCTGCGCCGGGGCAGGCGCGTACGTGGAGAAATTCGGCGAGCATCCCGTGCGTTTCCCGCGGGCAGTGAGCCGCATCGGAGAGGATCGCCAGCAGCCGTGCCTCGTCGTCCGTCATCCTGGCGCAGCAGCAGGGCGCCATCTTGAGCGTCACCGACGACACGCGGGATACCTCCGCCATGAAGGCACGAAGCAGTACCAGCGGACGGCGATAGCCCAGCCCGAAACCGGTGAAGATGGCGTGGGCCGCCTGCGCATCGGAGGTTCCGGACGCCGCCATCCGCCGGACCGCGAACAGCAGCAGCCGCTGGTACGGATTGGCAGGTACGGCATGGGGC
>CAXTUG010000208.1:319-5898 GCA_964247375.1 uncultured Sphingomonadaceae bacterium | reverse complement strand
ATCCCGGCCGGCGCATCCTCCCACACCAGGCAGTCGGCGGCCGCCACGCCGAGCGTTCGTGCCGCGAGCAGGAAGCAGTCCGGCGCGGGCTTGCCGTGCGCCACGTCGTCGGCGGTGATCAGCACGGGCGGGATCGGCAGGCCGGCCGCCTCGATCCGCCGCAGCGCCAGGCCGCGCGGCGCGGACGTGACCAGCGCCCAGCGCTCCTTCGGCAGCGCGTTCAGGAAGGCCTCGGCGCCGGAAATCGCGACCACGTCGTCGACGTCGTCCAGCTCGGCCTGGGTCAGCAGAGCATATTCATGCTCGACGTCGAGGTCGGGCGGACCCCAGCGGCGGATCGTCTCGACCGCGCGCATGCCGTGCATCGTCGCGCGGATCGGTGCGAAGTCCAGCCCGTGGCGCGCCGCCCATGCCGCCCAGCAGCGATTGGCCGATTCGATGCTGTTGAGCAGAGTCCCGTCCATGTCGAACAGGAAGGCTGCGAAGCTGCGCCCGGTCGGCAATTCGGCCATGTCTGTACCGTCGTTGTTGAGGATGGGGGTGGCCTTAACGATTGATCCGGCGATCTGAAATTGTCGTCATTGCGAGCGCAGCGAAGCATCCAGATGTCCAGGCAGGGCTGGATTGCTTCGTCGCTTCGCTCCTCGCAACGACGATGATGTTAGAGTCGGCTAGGCCGGTTGTGAAGCCAGCCCCCGCCGCAGCGCAGGCGCATCGATCGCGCCTTCCGCCAGCTTGGCGAGCAGCAGCGCCGACAATTGCGTCCGCTCCACGAAGCTCTCCGGCCAGGCATGCTCGCGCTCGCTGTGGATGTCGCCGCCGCGCACGCCCAGTGTGTCGATCCCCGGCAGGCCGGCGGCGAACAGGTTGTTGCCCTCGCACACGCCGCCCGACGGTGCCCAGGCCAGCGACTGGCCGATCAGCGCGCCGGTTTCCCGCACCGCCTCGAACAGGCGCTGCTGCGCCGGCACGAACGGCTTGGGCTTGCGCGTGATGCCGCCATGCAGCTCCGCGGCGACGCCGTCCTGCTGCGCTTCGGCGAGCGCCTCGGCGATCCCGTCCATCAGCCACTGCCCGGTGCCGGCGTCGGGCAGGCGCGCGTTGAAGCGGATCACCGCCACGTCGGGCACCATGTTGAGCGGCGCGCCGCCGTCGATCCGCGCGACGTTGACCGTCAGCCCGTCGCGCCGCCCGTTGAGCGCGTGCAGCGCCTGCGCGATCCGCGCCGCCGCCACGATCGCGTTGCGGCCGCTGGCGAAATCGCGCCCGGCATGCGCCGCCCGGCCGGTCAGGCGGACGTGGAAATTGCCCGATCCCTTGCGCGCGGACACCAAAGTGCCGTCGGCGAACGCGGGTTCGTAGGTCATGCCGACGTGGGCTGAAGCCCCGAGCTCGGCCAGCAGCGGGGCGGAGGCGACCGATCCGGTCTCCTCGTCCGGCGACAGCAGCACGCAATAGCCGAGCCGGTCTGCCCGCGGATGCCGCTCGAACGCGGCGAGCGCGCCCAGCATGACGCTGATGCCGCCCTTCATGTCGGCGATGCCGGGCCCGCGCAGTGAGCCGTCGGAGCGGGTGGTCACGTCCCGAAAGGCGGTGCTCGCCGGATAGACGGTGTCGTAGTGGCCGGTCAGCGCGACCTGCACCGGTGCGTCCGGACGGACCCGCAGCTGCAGCGCCGCGGTGGTGCCGACGTCGCGCAGCGTCCCGTCGGACGCCACCTCTCGCGTGGTGGCGAGCGGCAGGCGCTCGACCGTGCCCAATCCGGACATCACGCCGGCCAGCATGTCGCCCATGTCCTGCAGCCCGGACAGGTTGGTGCTGCCGCTGTTGACCGCGCACCAGTCGATCGCACGATCGATCAGCATCCGCTCCTGCCCGGCCACGTCGTCGAGCATCGCCCGGTCATCCGCCGACAGCGCCAGCATGGCCTAGACCTGATGCTCGTGGGCGAAAGCGGCGGCGGCGCCGTACAGCCCGGGCTGGGGATGGGTGATCAGCTTGACCGGAATGTCGGACATCATCCGCTCGAACCGCCCCTTGGCGACGAAGCGCTGCGCGAAGCCGGAACGCGGCAGATGCTCGGCCAGCCGCAGCCCCAGGCCGCCCGCGATCACCGCGCCGGTGGCACCCTGCGCCAGCGCCAGGTCGCCCGCCACCGCGCCGAGCGACAGGCAGAAGCGGTCGAGCGCGGCGGCCGCCAGGCTGTCATTCCCCTCCAGCGCGGCGGTCCACAGCGCCTTGTCGTCGACCGGCGGTTCCGCGCGCCCTTCCAGGATCGCCAGCGCGGCGTGGATGTTGTTGAGGCCGGGACCCGACACCACCCGCTCCGCCGAGACCCGCCGGAAGCGGTTGCGCAGGTGCTTCAGGATCGCATCCTCGATCGGATCGAGCGGGGCATAGTCGATATGGCCGCCCTCGGTCTCGCCGACATGATAGTCGTTCGCGCTCCGGACGACGTAGGCGACGCCGAGACCGGTGCCCGGACCGACGATGCTGATGGCGCCCTTCTCCGGCAGGTTGCGCTCGGGCCCGCACAGATGCTTCAGATAGGCCGCGTCGCAGCGCGCGACCGCATGCGCGACCGCGCCGAAATCGTTCACCAGCGTATAGCGATCGACGTTCAGCTTCTCGGGGATCAGCGCCGGGCGGATGATCCACGGATTGTTGGTCAGCTTCAGCACATCGCCCTGGATCGGCCCGGCTATCGCGATCGCGGCGTTGCGCGGCAGCGGCTCCGCCTGCTCGGCGGCGAATGCTTCCAGCGCCAGCTGCAGGCTCGCATGCTCGGCAGTCTTGAGCGTCAGTTCGGGCGCCAGGTGGACGACCGATCCCCCGTCCACTTCGGCGATCGCGAACCGGGCATGCGTCCCTCCGATGTCAATCGCCACGAGCCTGGTCGTCAATGTGTCCACCCTGTTCGGCACGGCAGTCGTGCCTGTTCCACCCGGAGAATTGCGGGCGCGTATAAGCGGTCTTCTGCCGGGCGGGATAGCTAAACTGTTGCGGCGCTTTCCGCATGAGGAAATTGCTCCGCGGCGGCTCGTACCGCCAGCCATCGTTCCCGTTCCTCCTGCGCGTCCGCGAGCGCGCGATGGGCAACCGGTCTGCCGCTATGTGTCGCCACCGCCTGTGCCCGGACCTGCTCGGCGGACTGGAGCAACCTGTCCGGCGGCAGCCGATCGCGCAGGATTGCGACCGCGACGTCGCGCTGCGCCGCTTCGGTGTCGCGCAGCCGCAGGCTGTGGCGCGGCAGGCCGGCCGCGCGCAGCAGCACGCTCAGCCATTTGCCGTCCCACGACGGCGCGCTGGCGGTGAGATCATGACCCGACAGCCGCTCCACCATGCGGCGCGCAACCTCGTCATAGGGCGTGCCGTCCCGGAGCAAGTCCGCCCGGCGGATATGATGGATCGCCTCGGCCGCCATGTCCCAGTCGTCCCACGCGGGTGCCGGGCGGATCAGGTAGCTCTCCTGTTCCCCGTCCTCGAAGATCCAGGCGACCTCGATCGGATAGGAGCGGCGCGCCAGCGAGGAGGCCTCGAAATCGATGAAGACGATCATGCGCCGCCAACGCACGAGCGCCGGGCGGAGCCGCACCGCCCGTGGGAGCGGGAGCGGCGATCGCTCGTTCAGCGACCATGCTTCGCCAGGCGCTTCAGCACCATATCCACCAGCTGGTCGGTTTCGGATCGGGCGAGGTCGACCTCGACAGCGGCGATGCCGGCCTGTTCGGGCCCGGATCGGCGGCGTGGCAGGTGCACGGCGATTTCACGACCATGATGGTGGGTGGCGTGTCCGCACTGCTGCTGCAGATGCTGCACCCCGGTGCGCTCGCCGGGGTGTGGGACCATTCGAACTTCCGGCAGGACATGCTGGGCCGGCTGCGCCGCACCGCGCAGTTCGTCTCCGGCACGACCTACGGCTCGACCGTGCAGGCGGAGCGGCTGATCGGACGCGTCCGGGCGATCCATGATCGGGTTCACGGCACGCTGCCGGACGGGACGCCCTACACCGCCAACGATCCCGTCCTGCTGACGTGGGTGCACGTGGCGGAGGTGAGCAGCTTCCTCGCAGCCTTCCTGCGCCACCGCGATCCGACCTTTCCCGGTGCGGCGCAGGATCGGTACCTCGCGGAGACGGCGGAGATTGCGCGGCGGCTGGGTGCCGCGCAGGTGCCGGCCAGCCGGGCGGAGTTAGGCGCCTATCTCACGGCCGTGCGGCCGCAGCTGCGCTATGACGACCGGACGCGCGAAGTGGCGGCGGCGCTGCTGTCGCAGCCTGCGCCGAAGCCGGCACTGGCGCCGTTCGGCAAGCTGATGATGCAGGCCGGCGTCGACCTGCTGCCGGATTGGGCGCGAGAGATGCACCGGCTCGGCCGCGCACCCCGGCCGCTGCTGGACGCGGGCATATACGGCGTCGGCACGGCGATGCGCTGGGCCTTGCGCGACAGCTCGGCCAGGCGTGCGCGGCGGCGGGTGGGGGTGAAGCGCTGAACGCCCCGCATCTTCGAAAGATCTCTTCGCGCGGAGGCGCGGAGATCGCGGAGCTTGCAGCCCTGGCGAGAGCCTGATCCCGAATTTCCGCTGACTAGGCAGGGCCCCTCGACTTCGCTCGGGGCGAACGGAGGAGAGTTGATCCGAATCTAAGGCGTAGTGCTCTAAACTCCGCGGCCTCCGCGCCGCCGCGTGAAAAATTACCGCCCCAGCATATGATCCACCCGCGCGCCGACGGTCCCGAAGCCGCTGACCGCCAGCCCCCCGGCCGCATCCCGCGCCGCCGCGGGCAGCAGCGCCCGCGCGAAGCCCAGCTTCGCCGCCTCCTTCAGCCGCAGCGCGGCGTGGGCGACGCCGCGCACCTCGCCCGACAGAGCGATCTCGCCGAACGCCACGGCGTCCGCCGGCACCGGCCGCTCGGCCAGCGCGGAGATCAAGGCTGCCGCCACCGCCAGGTCGGCACCCGGGTCGGCGATGCGGTAGCCGCCGGACACGTTCAGATAGACCTCGCAGGTGGAGAAGCTGAGCCCGCAGCGCGCCTCCAGCACCGCCAGCACCATCGCCAGCCGCCCGCTGTCCCAGCCCACCACCGCCCGGCGCGGGGTGGCGCCGCTGGCGAGCCGCACCACCAGCGCCTGAATCTCGACCAGCACCGGCCGGGTGCCCTCGATCGCCGGAAACACGATCGCGCCGCTGATGCCGTCGCCGCGCTGCGTGAGGAACAGGGCGGACGGATTGGCGACCTCCTCCAGTCCCTTCTCGACCATGGCGAACACGCCGATCTCGTCGGTGCCGCCGAAGCGGTTCTTGACCGCGCGCAGGATGCGGTACTGGTGGCTGCGCTCGCCCTCGAAGCCCAGCACCGTGTCGACCATATGCTCCAGCACGCGCGGACCGGCGATCGTGCCGTCCTTGGTGACGTGCCCGACCAGCACCAGGGCGGTGCCGCGATCCTTGGCGTAGCGGATCAGCTCCTGCGCGGAGGCGCGCACCTGGCTGACGGTGCCGGGGGCGCCCTCGATCAGGTCCGAGTGCATCGTCTGGATGGAATCGATGATCAGCAAAGCGGGCGGCGCGCCGTTGTCCAG
>CAXTUG010000208.1:0-309 GCA_964247375.1 uncultured Sphingomonadaceae bacterium | reverse complement strand
CCCCCCAAGCGGGGGGGCGCGCGGTGGCCCCGGGTGGCAATTATGCCGCGCCCGGAGGGGGGGGGGGCGCGCGGCCCCGGGGCGCCGCCCAGCCCCATGCGCCGCGCGCGCAGCCGCACCTGATCGGCCGCCTCCTCGCCCGAAATATAGGTGACGCGCGATCCCGCATCGGCCAGCTTCGCCGCTGCCTGCAGCAGCAGGGTCGACTTGCCCACGCCCGGATCGCCGCCGATCAAGGTCGCCGATCCCGCGACGAACCCGCCGCCGAGCGCGCGGTCGAGTTCGCCGATACCGGTGCCGAGCCGCGGC
>CAXTUG010000207.1:0-5985 GCA_964247375.1 uncultured Sphingomonadaceae bacterium | reverse complement strand
TGCTGCTCGCGCGCACCAGCCGCGCAGCCGCCTTCTTCGCCAAGAGCTTCTCGGGGCGCACCGCGCGCAAGGTCTACTGGGCGCTGGTGACGGGCGTACCCTCGATCGAGGACGGCATGGTCGAGCTGCCGATCGCCAAGCAGCCCGGCACCGGCGGCGAGAAGATGCACGTCGACGAGGCAGAGGGCCAGCCCGCGCGCAGCCGCTATCGCGTGATCGAACGCGCGGGCAACGCCGCGGCGTGGGTCGAACTGCAGCCCTATACCGGCCGCACCCACCAGCTGCGGGTGCACATGGCGGCGATCGGTCATCCGATCGTCGGCGACGGTAAATATGGCGGGCAGGACGCGTTCCTGACCGGTGGGATCAGCCGCAAGATGCATCTCCACGCCCGCCGCATCCGCATCGACCATCCCGACGGCGGCAAGCTGGACGTCACCGCCGATCCGCCGCGCCATTTCCTGGAGAGCGTGCAGCATCTCGGCTTCGACCTCGCCGCCGGCGACGCGCTGCCGTTCGACGAACCCAAGTTCAGTGAGACGCCCGAGGGCAAGCGCAAGGCGGTGAGCCAGGCGGCCAAGGCGCGCCGCAAGGAACGACGCGGCGAGCGGCGTTCGCGCGGGGGTTGAGGACTTGAGCCTTCCCCGTCATCCCGGCGAAGACCGGGATCCATCCCTCCATTGGGGACAGCCCTCCTGGTGGACCCCGGCTTTCACCGGGATGACAGGAAGAAGTGAGCGGGCATGAACCGTCTCGCCGTCTTCGATTGCGACGGTACCTTGGTCGATTCGCAGGCGATGATCTGCCTGGCGATGGCACGCGGGTTCGCCGCTCGCGGCCTGGAAGGACCCGGCGATGCGGCGACGCGCGGCATCATCGGCCTGTCGCTGCTCGAAGCCATGACTGCCCTGCATCCGGCCGGTACCGCCGACACGCATGACTCCTTGGTCGAAGCCTATAAGCGTGCCTTCTTCGACCTGCGCGCCGCCGGCCTCGCCGACGAGCCGCTCTACGACGGCATTGCGGACGCGATCGCCGGACTGGAGGCGGGCGGCTGGCTGCTCGGCGTCGCGACCGGCAAGTCGGATCGCGGGCTGAAGCACATATTGGAGCATCACGGCCTGCATCCGCGCTTCGTCACGCTGCAGACCGCCGACCGCCATCCGTCCAAGCCGCACCCGTCGATGCTGGAGCAGGCGATGGCCGATGCCGGCGCGGCGCCGAAGACGACGGTGATGATCGGCGACACCAGTTTCGACATGGCGAT
Organism: uncultured Sphingomonadaceae bacterium; assembly: GCA_964247375.1. GTDB lineage: Bacteria > Pseudomonadota > Alphaproteobacteria > Sphingomonadales > Sphingomonadaceae > Sphingomonas_I. Next base: position 4,718 of record CAXTUG010000207.1, on the reverse strand, counting down.
GGCCAAGGCGGCCGGCTGCGCCGCGGTCGGCGTCGCCTGGGGCTATCATGATGCCGAAACGCTGCGTACGGCGGGCGCGGACGTGGTGGCGGAGCACCCGTCACAGTTGGTCGCACTCCTGGAGAAGCACGCCCCTCCCGCTTGCGGGAGGAGCTTAGATAGTGGCGAACTGCCGTGAAGCGCTTCTACCAGCAGGTGGAAGTCAGCGACGGGCAGATCCTGCTCGATGGCAGACCGGTGCGCACGCCGGCACGCGCCCCTCTCATTCTTCCGAGCACCATGCTGGCGGAAGCAGTAGCAGCCGAGTGGCGCGCGCAAGGCGACCAGATCGACCCGCGCTCGATGCCGCTGACCGGCCTCAGCAATGCCGCCATCGACCGGGTCGCACCTGACCCCACCGCCTTCATCCGGCCGCTAGCCGCCTATGCCGAGAGCGACCTGCTCTGCTACCGCGCGGACGCGCCCGCGGAACTGATCGCGCGGCAGGCTGCGGCGTGGGACCCGCTGCTGGCGTGGGCGCGGCAGCGCTACGACGTGCACTTCGCCGTCACGTCGGGGATCGTGCACCGCCCGCAGCCGGAGGCGACGGTAGCGCGGCTGAGCGAGGCATTGGCCGCGCGCGACCCGTTCAGCCTCGCCGCGCTGTCGCCGATCATCACGACCGGCGGCTCGCTCGTGGTCGGTCTCGCGCTGGCCGAGGATGCGATCGCGCCCGCCGCCGCCTTCGACATCACCCACCTCGACGAACTGTGGCAGGCGGAGCGCTGGGGCGAGGATGCGCAGGCCGCGGCGGCACGCGATGCGCGGCGGCGTGACTTCCTCGCCGCGGCGGATCTGTTGCGGCTGCTGTGACTTCGCCACCCATGGCCTTTTCGCCGATACGCCGTTAACAGCCGCGGCCACATGGACATTTCCGATCTTCGCGTCGCGCTCTTCTCGGGCAATTACAATTATGTGCGCGACGGCGCCAACCAGGCGCTCAACCGGCTGGCGGGCTACCTGCAGAAGAACGGCGCCAAGGTCCGCATCTACAGCCCCAAGAGCAAGACGCCGGCCTTTCCCTCCACCGGCAAGGTGGTGGGCGTGCCGGCCTTCCCCTTCCCCGGCCGAACCGAATATCGCGTCCCGCTCGGCATTCCCGGCAAGGTGCAGCGCGACCTGAAGGAATTCGGCGCCAACATCTTCCACGTCGCCGTGCCGGAATTCCTCGGCCACCGCGCGGTGACGCTCGCGCGCAAGTGGGACATTCCGGTGGTCGCATCGGTCCACACCCGGTTCGAGACCTACTTCCGCTACTACGGCTTCGCGTTCGTCGAGCCGCTGGTGGAGGCGATCCTGCGCCGCTTCTATCGCCGCTGCGACGCGATCTTCGCGCCGTCGGAGTCGATGGCGCAGGTGCTGCGCGAGCAGCGGATGAGCTACGACGTCGGCATCTGGTCGCGCGGCGTCGAGACCGACGTGTTCGCGCCGGCGCAGCGCGACCTGTCATGGAGGCGCAGTCTCGGCATCGGCGACGACGATCCGGTCATCTGCTTCATTGGCCGGATCGTGATGGAAAAAGGGCTGGACGTGTTCGCCGAGACGATGGACGCGCTCCATCGCCGCGGCGTGCCGGCGCGCGTGCTGGTGATCGGCGACGGCCCGGCACGGCAGTGGTTCGAGACCAGGCTGGGCGCGGATGCGACCTTCGTCGGCTTTCAGCGCGGCAACGACCTCGCGCGCGCGATCGCCAGTTCCGACATGCTGCTCAACCCGAGCGTGACCGAGACGTTCGGCAACGTCACGCTGGAGGCGATGGCGTGCGGCCTGCCGGTGGTGGCGGCGCGGGCGACCGGCAGCCTCAGCCTGGTCGAGGACAATGTGACCGGCCGCCTCGTCCGCCCCGGCGCCAACGAGCATTTCGCGGCGGCGCTCCAGCTCTACTGCGAGAACCGGGAAGCGCGCGCCGCCGCCGGGGCCGCCGGTCGTTCAGTGAGCGAGCGCTATTCCTGGGATGCGGTCAACCGTTCGCTGGTCGACGGCTACCTGCGCGTGATCCGGCATCGCGAGCTGGGCGGCCATCCGATCAGCCGCCCGCGCTGAGCGGCCGGTCCGTCAGAGCCCGGCCGCTTTCCGCACCGCCTCGTTGATCCGGGTCTGCCAACCAGGACCTGCCGCCCGAAAATAATTCAACGCGGCCGTGTCGAGCCGGAGGGTCACCTGCTCCTTGTCGGAGCCTTTTGGTCGGCCACCACGATTTACCACCTTACCGCTGACGACCATTGTCGCCTTGTCGAACCAGGCGTCGGTGAGCTCGGGTGCATCATCCGGATCGACCCAGCTGTCCTCGGTATCGTTGCTGCTCACGTTCATTAGCCTTCCTCATCGAGATGATGTGCCGACTACCTGGGCGGTCCGTGTAGACGACGACCACCATCCGGTTTCGAAGCAGACCGACCGCGATCATCCGAGCCTCGCCATAATCGCGACGATCGTCCCGGAACTCGAACGTCGTCCCGGCGAAGACCTCTGCCGCTTCCGCGAAATCAATCGCTCGCTGTTTGAGCGTGATATCGCGCTTGGCGGCGTCATATGTGATCTTCACAGAGTTTCTGTAACTACAATATGCTGTTTCGTCAACCGTCTACCTTCAGCACGGATCACCGCGCGGCAGCGGCCATTTCGCGGTTGCGCAGGATCACTGCGGTGAGCGTGTCCCGCACCAGCGGCACGAGGCCGTCATCCTGATCGAGCACGTCCAGCCCGCGCCGGGTGCTGCCGCCGGGACTGGCCACGCGATCGGCGAGCGCGCGCGGGCTCTCCCCCGTCTCCGCCGCCAGCTGCGCGGCGCCGCGCACCGTCGCCAGCGCGAACCGCGCTGCCGTGTCGGCCGGCCGACCGGCGTCGGCGCCGGCGTCCGCCCGCGCGGCGCTGCAGCGGGACAGGAAAGCGGGGCCCGATCCCGACAAGGCCGACACGATGTCGAACAGGGCCTCGTCCACCCACTCGACCAGACCGAACGGGTTCATCAGCGCGGTCGCACGTTCCCGCACCAGCGGGTCGGCGTTATCCGCTGCGAGCGGGACCACGCCCAACCCAAGCGCGGCCGGCATGTTCGGCATGGTGCGCACGATAGCATTCGGCGCGGGAAAGCGCCGGCGCAGTGCGGCCAGCTCCACGCCGGCCAGGATCGAGACCAGCAGCGTCTCCGCCCCGAGCACCGGCGCCAGCGTCGGCGCGACCGTGTCGAGCATCTGCGGCTTGACGCCGAGCAGCACGACCGCCGGCACGGCCCCGTCCGGCGGGGGGGCGGTCAGCACCGTCACGCCGTCCGCGACCGGCGCGCCCGACCTGCGGATCACCGTCACCTCCCGGGGATCAAGTCCACAGTCGAGCCAGCGGCGCAGCATCGCGCCGGCCATGTTGCCGCAGCCGACCAGCCAGATCGGCCCCTCGCCGACGAAGGCGGTCACGCCTCGCCGTGCGTCTCGATCAACGCGGCCGCCAGCGCCTCGGCCGGCGTCTTGCCGCCCCACAGCACGAACTGGAACACCGGATAGAAGCGCTCGCACTCGTCGATCGCCGCTTCGATCAGGGTGCCGGCCTGGTCCAGTGTCAGCGGATTGTCGCTGCCGCCGTCGAGCAAGGCGGCGTGGCGGAACAGCAGCATGCCGTTGGACGACCAGATCTCGAAATGACCGATCCACAACTGCTCGTTGACCAGCCCGATCGTCTCGTAGACCGCGCTGCGCTTGTCGGCGGCGACGCGGATGTCCGGCAGCGCCAGGAACTGCAGCACGCGATCGTCCTCGCGCCACACGCCGCGCAGCTCATACTGCGTCCAGCTGCCGGGCACGGTGGCGACGATCTCGTCCTCGCTCACCCGCTCGTGCGTCCAGCCATGCGCCTCGAAATAGGTCTCGAGCGTATCGACCGGCGCCTCGTCCTCACGGCCGCTCTCATACTCGTCGGCGATCATCGTCGCACCTCACCTTCCTGCCGCCAGCCTAACCGAGCCGGAACGGGACGCAAGAGAGCGTCGCCATCGCTGGTCATAAAGCTGTGGATAGACGCGGGACAAGGTGGGGACATGGCATCACAGCCCGGCGTCCGCAATGGCCGCCAGCGCGCGTGCGAACCGCTCGTCCGGCGGACCGCCGATGATGCGGTAGGCGAGTCCGCGCCGCTCGAGTTCGTCGCGCGAGAGGTCGAAGAAGCGCCGTCGCTCGTGATCCCCGCCGAAGAAGCGCGTGCCGTCGTCCACCCACGGCACGTCGATGTCCAACAGCAGGTAGAGATCGGCGGTCCGGTCGAATGCGTCGAACCAGCGGTCCCGCGTGCCGAACAGCATGTCGGCCCAGATCGCGGTCATCAGCGGATCGGTATCCAGGAACAGGCGACGGTTGCACTGGCGCAGCATCGACCGGGTCATCGCGGCGTGGACGCGGCCGATCGCCACCAGATCGTCCATGCTGAGCGACAGTCCGTGCTGCGCGCAGTAGGTCCGGCCATATTCGGGCACGAAGCATGTGCCGAAATGACGGGCAAGCTTGGGCGCCAGCGTGCTCTTGCCCGTGCTTTCCGGCCCGTGCAGGCAGATCGTGCGCGCGTAGAACGGCCGCGCCGGCGTCGCCAGATAATGCCAGTGGGCGAACGGATCGGCGCGGATCGCGCCGGCCGAGACCGGCACGGCGGGCGGGGGGGCGGGGGCCGCGCGGCACAGAGCCCCCCCCCGCGGG
>CAXTUG010000206.1:2796-6059 GCA_964247375.1 uncultured Sphingomonadaceae bacterium | reverse complement strand
CTGTTCCAGGGCGGCGCGCTCTTCTCGACGCTGACCGTCGCCGAGAACGTGCAGGTGCCGCTCCGCGAATATTTTCCGCAGTTGGAGCAGCAGTTGCTCGACGAGATTGCGGGCTACAAGGTGGCTATGAGCGGCTTGCCGCCCGACGCCGCCCCCAAATACCCCTCCGAACTCTCCGGCGGCATGCGCAAGCGGGCCGGGCTCGCGCGCAGCCTGGCGCTGGATCCGGAACTCCTGTTCCTGGACGAGCCGACCGCCGGGCTCGATCCGATCGGCGCCGCGGCATTCGACGACCTGATCAAGAGCCTGAAGGAGACGCTCGGCCTGACCGTGTTCCTGATCACGCACGATCTGGATACATTATACGCCATCTGCGACCGCGTCGCAGTGCTGGCCGACCGCAAGGTGGTGGCGGTCGGAACGATCCCGGAATTATTGGCGTTGGATCATCCGTGGATTCAGGAATACTTCAACGGTCCGCGCGGTCGCGCTGCGCAGGACGCGGCCGATCGGGACGCGAAGGGGGATTCGGCGGAGGATCAGAAGCGGCGGCAGGCGGCGATGCAATCGGCCGGGGGCGACTCGGCGGTCAAGGAGACGGGGGCGTGACGCGCTGATGGAAACGCGATCGAACAACGTGCTCGTCGGCGGGGTCGTGCTCGTCCTGATCGGCATCATCGTTGCCTTCACGATCTGGATGGCAGGATCGAACGGGGCCGACGAGAAGAAGTACGACATCCTGTTCAAGACATCGGTCGAAGGCCTGGCCAAGGGATCGGCGGTCACTTTCTCGGGCGTGCCGGTCGGCAAGGTCGACGAGATCGTCGTCATGCCCGATCAGCCCGAACTGATCCGCGTCCGCATCGCGGTGAAGCAGGATACGCCGATCCTGCAGGGAACAACCGCAACCATCGCCGGGGTCGGTTTCACCGGCGTGTCGGAGATCAACCTGGACGGTGCCGTGACCGGCGCGCCCGCGATCGACCAGCCGGGGCCGTTCGGCGTGCCGCTGATTCCGCCCAAGGCCGGCGGCCTGGGTGCGATCCTGAACAATGCGCCGGCACTGCTCGATCGGCTGACGTCGCTGACCGAGCGGCTGACCGACCTGCTCAACCCGCAGAACCAGAAGTCGATCAGCGGCATCCTCGCCCATCTCGACACCATTTCCGGCGCGCTGGCCGACCGCAGCGGCGACATTGCCGCCACGCTGGCCGATGCGCATGTCGCGATCCAACAGGCAGGCGAGGCGGCGCAGAAGTTCGGCGTCCTGGCCGACACGACCAATCAGAACATCAAGCCGCTGCTCGCCAACCTGAACGACGCGGTCGGCTCGGCCAAGCACAGCATGGCCAATCTCGACTCCGCGATCACCGACGCGAAGCCGGGCCTCAAGGCGCTGTCGACCCAGACCGTGCCCGCGGTCAACCAGCTGGTCCGGGATCTCGGCGACACCGCCGCGTCGCTGCGCGTCATCTCCGGCCGGGTCGGCCAGGGCGGCGCAGGCAGCCTGATCGGCGGATCGAAATTGCCCGACTACAAGCCGAGGAAGTGATGAACAGACACGCACTCGCTCTGCTGATCGCCGCGGCCGCACTGCCGCTGTCGGGCTGCATCAGCTTCGGCGCCAAGCCGCCGCCCCGCCTGATGGCGCTCACCGCGACGACCCCGATCGCGCCGGGCACGGCGATCACGTCGGGTGACGCCCGGGCGGTGTCGATCGTGCCGCTGAGCGCCGTCCCGCCGCTGCTCACCCAGCGCGTGCTGGTGACCGACGGCCCGACCGCGCTCGCCTATCTGAAGGGCGGCCTGTGGGCGGCGCAGCCCACCGAGCTGTTCCGCGGCCTCCTGTCGGAGACGATCACCGCCAGAACCGGGCGCATCGTCACCGATGCACGCACGCTGCAGATCCAGCCCGACACGCGCATCGCCGGCCAGCTCTCCGCCTTCGGCCTGGACGGTCCTGGCAACGCGGTCGTGGTGACCTTCGATGCGACCCGCGCCCATAGCGGCGACGGCCAACTGCAGAGTCGCCGCTTCTCGACGCGGCTGCCGGTCACCTCGCAGCAGCCGGAAGTCGTGGCGGTCGCCCTGAACCAAGCGGCGAACCAGGTTGCGGGTGAGGTGGCGGACTGGATTGGACGTTAGGGCATGCTCTAACCAATATCCGAGCAGCGTGGATCTGTTATCGTTACCGCCTTGGCACCAAAAAACCTTTATCGCCAATATAGACCTTAATAGATTTACCACCTCTTCTCAGCCGATATTCGAAGCCAGCAGAAGCGTGCGTGGTGAACGCCAATTCCCAACCTTCGCTAGTGAAAGAACTACAGGTAGACCGGGCTTCAGGACGCGATCATCGTAACTTCGCTCTAACCCAAACTCTTGGAGACCTGCTCCGCCGTATCCTTTGACAGGCCCGGCGCCTTCAGGATGCGCTCCAGCTCCGTCGCCATCGCTGCCGCGCGTTTCGGTTCGAACCTCCGCCAGCGGCCGAGCGCGGGCACCAGCCGCGCCGCGCTCTGCGGATTGAGCGGGTCGACCGCCAGGATCATGTCCGCCAGAAAGCGGTAGCCGCCGCCCGAACGGTCATGGAAGGCGCGCTGGTTGACCGCGAAGGCGCTCACCAGCGCGCGCATGCGGTTGGGGTTGGCGATGGTGAAGTCGGCGTGCCTGGCCAGCGCCTGCACCTGCGCCGGCGTGTCGCGGCGGGTGGAGAGCGCCTGCACGCTGAACCATTTGTCCAGCACCAGCGCATCGCCGCGGAAGCGGTCGTAGAAGGCGGCGAGCGCCTGGGTTCGCTCGGGCGTATCGCCGTTGGCGAGCACGCCGAGCGCGCCCTGCCGGTCGGTCATGTTGTCGGCCTGCACGAACTGGTCGAACGCCAGCGCCGGCGCATCCTCCACCCCGCCGGCCGCCAGGTAGCCGAGCGCGACCGTGCGCAGCCGGCGCGCGCCCTTGGCCGGCGGCGTATACTCGTAACGATTGGCACGGTGCGCGGCATAGGCATCGCGCCAGTCCTCCGCCATCGCCTGGCCGAGCTCGGCCCGCAGCGCCTCCCGCACCGCGCCGATCCGTTCCGGGTCGACCTCCGCCAGCTGGTCGCCGATCAGCGCCTCGGTCGGCAGCAGCACCGCCTCGGCCTTGAACGCCGCGTCCAGCGCCGGATCGAGCAGGGTGTTGCGCACCGCCGCCGCCACCGGCGCATGGTCCGCCTTGCCCAAGGTCACGCCGGCGATGAGCGTATCCAGCATCAGCTGCTGCAT
>CAXTUG010000206.1:0-2786 GCA_964247375.1 uncultured Sphingomonadaceae bacterium | reverse complement strand
CCGCCGCCGATCTCGGCCAGCAAAGTGCACAGCATCAGCTGCTGCATCGCCTCGTAGCGCGCGAACGGATCGTCGTCGTGCGCGGACAGGAAGGCGAGCTCGGCCGGGCCGCGGTCGCTCTCCAGCACGACCGGCGCCGAGAAGCCGCGATTGATCGACAGGACCGGCTTCTCGGGCAGGCCGTTGAACAGCATCTCCGACTTGGCCGCGTCCAACATCACCAGCTGCTCGCCGCCCATCGGCGTCCCGCTGTCCGCGCCCAGGAGCGCGACCTTGAGCGGGATCACCATCGGCGCCTTCTCCGGCTGGCCCGGCGTCGGCGGCACCGTCTGCTCCAGCTTCAGCCGCGCGCGGCCGCCGGGCGCGTCATGCTCCAGGCTGGCCTTCACCCGCGGCGTGCCGGCCTGGGAATACCATAGCCGGAACTGGGCGAGGTCGGCGCCGGTCGCATCCTCCATGGCGCGCACGAAATCCTCGCACGTCGCCGCCTGCCCGTCATGGCGCGTGAAGTAGAGGTCGGTGCCGGCGCGGAACCGCTCCGGCCCCAGCATGCCGTGCAGCATGCGGATCACCTCTGCGCCCTTGTTGTAGATAGTGGCGGTGTAGAAGTTGCTGATCTCGATATAGGTCTCGGGCCGGATCGGGTGGGCGAGCGGGCCCGCATCCTCCGGGAACTGCGCCGCACGCAGCGCACGCACATCCTCGATCCGCTTGACCGCGGGCGAACCCTGGTCGGCGGAGAAGCCCTGATCGCGGAAGACGGTGAAGCCTTCCTTCAGCGACAGCTGAAACCAGTCGCGGCAGGTCACACGATTGCCCGACCAATTGTGGAAGTATTCGTGCGCCACCACGGCGGCGATCGCGTCGAAATCCGCATCGGTGGCGGTCTCCGCGTCGGCCAGGATGTAGCGCGAGTTGAAGATGTTGAGGCCCTTATTCTCCATCGCGCCGAAGTTGAAGTCGCTCACCGCCACGATGTTGAAAATGGCGAGATCATATTCGCGGCCGTAGACGCGCTCGTCCCACATCATCGACGCCTTGAGCGCCGCCATCGCGTGATCGGTCTTCGCCAGGTCCTCGCCCCGCACCCAGATGCCCAGCGTCACCTCGCGTCCGGACATGGTGGTGAAGCTGTCGCGATTGGCGACGAGATCGCCCGCGACCAGCGCGAACAGGTAGCAGGGCTTGGGAAAGGGATCGCGCCACGCGGCGAAGTGGCGACCGCCGTCGAGACGGCCGCTCTCCACCGGATCGCCGTTGGCGAGCAGCACGGGATAGCGTGCCTCGTCCGCCTCCATCCGTACGGTGAAGCGGCTCAGCACGTCCGGCCGATCGGGGAAGAAGGTGATGCGGCGAAAGCCCTCCGCCTCGCACTGGGTGCAGAGCAGGCCGCCGGACTCGTAGAGGCCCATCAGCTTGGTGTTGGCGGCAGGCGCGATCGCCACCTCGGTCTCGATCAGGTGCGCGTCGCCGGGGAGATCGATCAGCAGGTCGGGCCCGTCCATCCGCCAGGCGTCGTGCAGTTCCTCACCGTCGATCCGCACATGCGCCGGGTAGAGGCCGTCACCGTTCAGCCGCAGCGGATGCGCGTGCTCACCATTGCGCCGCACCGCGAGGCGGGCGGTGACGATCGTCTCGGCGGGGTCCAGCTGGAAGGCGAGCGCCACATCCGGCACCAGCCAGTCCGGCGGACGATAATCCCCGCGCCGGACGGCGGCGTGGGGAGCGGCGGCGGCATTCACGGCATCGACCATCCGATGCATCTATGACCTGCGCCCGCCAGTGCAAGGCGGAATCGGTCCATACTGGCCAGGCGCAGGGCACACCGACTATCTGGCTCCATGCCCCGTCTCGTTCTGTTCGGCCCCGGCTATACCGGCTCGCGCATCGTGGCGGCGCTTGGCTCTCCCGTTCCCCGGCGAAAGCCGGGGTCCAGTCCTGCCATGAACACTGGACTACGGCTTTCGCCGGGGAACGATCGGGTGGAATGGCAGATCGACGCTCTCGGGCGATCCGTCGACGTGGTCGAGGTTCGCGAGGCGCTCGCCCGGGCGACACATATCGTCTCGACGGTGCCGCCGGCCGGAGACGAAGACCCTATTCTCGCTGCATACGGCGCCGCCGTCAGCCAGGTGCCCTGGATCGGCTACCTGTCCTCCACCGGCGTCTACGGCGACACTGGCGGCGCCTGGGTCGACGAGCGCGCGCCGCTCGCCGGGCGCCGCGGCGGGCGGATCGCGGCCGATCTGGCGTGGCAGCGGATCGGCGCGCGCGTGTTCCGCCTGCCCGGCATCTACGGTCCAGGCCGGTCGGCGCTCGAGCGGGTGCGTGCGGGTGAAGCTCACCGGGTCGACCTGCCGGATCAGGTCTTCTCGCGCATCCACGTCGACGACATCGTCGGCGGGGTGCTGGCGGCGATCGATCGGGGGCCGGCCGGCGTCTACAACCTCGCCGACGATCTGCCCGCGTCGCAGAACGACGTGGTCGCGCATGCCTGCCGACTGCTCGGCCTGGCGCCGCCGCCGCTCAGGCCCTTGGACGCGCTCGGTCTCTCGGCCGCCGCGCGTGCCTTCTACAGCGAAAACCGGCGGATCGCGAACGGCAAGGCCAGGCGGCTGCTCGGCTGGCGGCCGCGCTATTCCACGTACCGGGAGGGGTTGGCAGCGTGCTTCGCCCTCTCCCCTTAAGGGGAGAGGGGCCTGTCTGCGAGCGTGTCGCCTCGACCGAACTCCCCCTCTCCCAACCCTCTCCCCTGAAGGGGAGAGGGCTTTCAGGTCATCCCATGG
>CAXTUG010000205.1:0-6063 GCA_964247375.1 uncultured Sphingomonadaceae bacterium | reverse complement strand
CGGCTGGCCGCGCGCGGCCAAGCGGACCACAAGGCCGCATCATCGCCTAATCCAAAGAGACTTCGCCGCATGCGCCTGATTGCCCTCGCCCCGATTGCGGGCCTGCTCGCCACCTCCGTGCTCGCCCGCCCGGACGCGCCCTCCCCCATCCTCACCGGCGCCGAAGCGCGTGACAGCCTGTCCTACGCCCGCCCCGAGATCGCGCGGGTGACGCACGTCGACCTGGACCTGACCGCCGACTTCGCCAGCAGGACGATGCGCGGGACGGCCGCGCTCGACATATTGGCCAGGCCGGACGCGCGCGAGATCGTGCTGGACGACAATGGCCTGGTGATCAGCCGGATCACGGATGCGGCCGGGCATGCGCTGCGCTGGTCGGTGGGTGCGCGCGACGACTACAAGGGCGCGCCGCTGACGGTCGATATCGGCACCGCGCGGCGGATCGTCGTCACCTACCGCTCGAGCCCGGACGCGAGCGCGCTCGGCTGGCTGCCGCCGGCGCTGACCGCGGGCAAGCGCAAGCCCTACCTGTACAGCCAGGGCCAGGCGATCAACAATCGCAGCTGGATCCCGACGCAGGACAGTCCCGGCATCCGCCAGAGCTGGACCGCGCGCATCACCGTGCCCGCCGACCTGACCGCGGTGATGAGCGCGGAGCGGCTGACGCCCAGGGGCGAGCCTGCCGGCGCTGCCGGTAAGGGCTGGCACAGCTACCGCTTCCGCATGGACCATAACGTCCCGCCCTACCTGATCGCGCTGGCGGTCGGGAATCTGGCGTTCCGGCCGCTCGGGCCGCGCACCGGCGTCTATACCGAGCCGGAGATGCTCGACCGCGCCGCGCGCGAACTGTCCGATACCGAGAAGATGGTGACGACGGCGGAGAAGCTCTACGGCCCCTATCGCTGGGGCCGCTACGATGTCCTGGTGCTGCCGCCCTCCTTCCCGTTCGGCGGGATGGAGAATCCCACCCTCACCTTCGCCACGCCGACGATCATCACCGGCGACAAGTCCAACGTCGACGTGATCGCGCACGAGCTGGCGCACAGCTGGTCGGGCAACCTTGTTACCAATGCGACCTGGTCGGACATCTGGCTCAACGAGGGCTTCACCACCTACTTCGAGAACCGGATCGACGAGGCGGTGTACGGCAGGGAGCGCGCCGCCACGCTCGCCGATCTCTCCTGGGACGACCTGCAGCGCGACCTGAAGGCGGCGAAGCCCGCCCAGACGCGCCTGCACGGCGATCCGGAGGGGACGTTCGGGGAGCTCGACTATACCAAGGGCTCGACCTTCCTGCGCACGATCGAGACCGAGGTCGGCCGGCCGCGCTGGGACGCCTACCTGACCTCCTACTTCAACCGCCACGCCTTCCAGCCGCAGACCACCGCCGGCTTCCTGACCGACCTGCGCGCCAACCTGATCGGCGGCGACAAGGCGCTCGACGACCGGCTGCAGCTGGACGCCTGGGCCTATCAGCCGGGGCTGCCGGACAATGCGGTGCACGTGCGCTCGGCGACGCTGGCGCGCATCGACCAGACGCTGGCGCGGGTGAATGCCGGCGCGCCGATCGCGTCGGTCGATCCGTCGCACTGGTCGACGCAGGAGTGGATCCGCTTCCTCGACGGTCTGCCGCGCCGGCAGGAGGCGGCGCGGCTGGCGGAGCTCGACCGCCAGCTCCACCTCTCCGCCTCGCCCAACGCCTATGTCCGCTCGCACTGGCTCGTGCTCGCCGCCGAGAACCGCTACGATCCGGCGGTCGCGTCGATGCAGGAGTATCTGCCGCGGATCGGCCGCGGCCTGCTGATCTTCCCCGTCTACCGCGCGCTCAAGGCGCAGGGCGACTGGGGCCTGCCGATCGCGCGCCGCATCTACGTGACCGCGCGGCCGAACTATCACCCGACGGTGGCAGCGACGCTGGACAAGCTGCTGAACTGAGCGCCGGCCGCTCGGCCGAACGCGCCGACTGGCAGACGGAGCGGATGACCTATGGGCACCCTTCTCCCGGCACTCCCCATCACTGACAAGGACGCAAGACATGAGCGACTATCCTCGATTGGGCCTGTTCATCGCGGGCGAGTGGCTCGGTGCGGACGGCCGCGAGGTGCAGCCGGTGCTGAACCCCGCCACCGGCCGGCCGCTCGCCGACCTGCCGCTGGCAACGACCGCCGACCTTGACCGGGCGCTCGAAGCATCGCGGGCCGGGTTCGAGACTTGGCGCGTCACCCCGCCCGAGCAGCGTTTCGCGGTGATGGTGAAGGCGGCTGCTTTGCTGCGCGAGCGGGCCGACCAGATCGCCCGCATCGTCACGCTGGAGGAGGGCAAGCCGTTCGCCGAAGCCAGGGGCGAGGTGCTGGCCGGCGCGCTCATGCTGGAATTCCATGGCGGCGAGGCGATGCGCATCGGCGGCCGCGTGCTGCAGCGGCCGGCCGGCATGCGCTCGATGGTGCTGCACCAGCCGGTCGGGCCGGTCGCCGCCTTCTGCGCCTGGAACTTCCCGGCGATCAACGTGGTCCGCAAGATCGCGCCCGCCATCGCCGCCGGCTGCTCGATCATCCTCAAGCCGAGCGAGGAGACGCCGGGCGCCGCCATCGCGGTGATGCGCTGCCTGACCGACGCCGGGCTGCCCGGCAATGTCGCGCAGATCGTGTTCGGCGTGCCCGACCAGGTCTCGCGTCACCTGCTCGCCTCGCCGGTCACCCGCAAGCTCAGCTTCACCGGATCGGTGCCGGTCGGCAAGGCGCTGATGAAGCTCGCCGCCGACACGGTCATGCGCATGACGATGGAGCTGGGCGGCCACTCGCCGGTGCTGGTGTTCGACGATTGCGACCTCGACAAGACGCTCGACATCCTGGTCGGGCACAAGTTCCGCAACGCCGGCCAGGTCTGCGTCGCCCCCACCCGCTTCCACGTGCAGGAGGGCATCTACGAGGCGTTCGCCGCCGGCTTCGCCGAGCGTACCCGCGCGCTGACGCTCGGCTCGGGGCTGGAGAGCGGCTCGGCCATGGGCCCGCTCGCCAATCCGCGCCGCGCCGAGGCGATCGAGAAGATGGTCGCCGACGCCCAGGCCGCCGGCGCGCGCCTGCTGGCCGGCGGATCGCGCGGCGAGGGCGACGGCTTCTTCTTCCAGCCGACCGTGATCGCCGACGTGCCGCTGGCGGCGCAGGCGATGAACGACGAGCCGTTCGGCCCGCTCGCGCTGCTGCGCCCGTTCAGCGGAATCGAGGACGCGATCGGCGAAGCCAACCGCCTCCCCTACGGCCTCGCCGCCTACTGCTTCACCGAGCAGGGCCGCCGCCAGAACCGGCTGGCGGAGGAGCTGGAATCGGGCATGGTCGCGATCAACAGCGTCCGCCTGACCTGGCCCGACGCGCCGTTCGGCGGCGTCAAGGAATCCGGCTTCGGCTCGGAAGACGGCCCCGAAGGCGTCGCCGCCCACATGATCACCAAGGCGGTCCACATCGCCTGACTGAAGTTTTGGCTCTGCCGTTCCCCGGCGCAGGCCGGGGTCCAGCTTAACAATCTTCCGCGCGGCAGCGCGGGCGCTATCGCGCGCGTTCTTCGCAGGAACTGGACTCCGGCCTGCGCCGGGAAACGGCGGAGCCGAGGAGAAACGCTTAGCTCAGCTCCAGCAGCCGCTCGCGCGCGATCTTCTCGCGCCAGACCAAAGGCGCGGTGTGATGGACGCTGGTGCCGGTGGCGTCGACCGCGACCGTGACCGGCATGTCGCGCACGTCGAACTCGTAAATCGCCTCCATGCCCAGGTCCTCGAACCCGACCACCTTGGCCCCCTTGATCGCGCGCGCGACCAGGTAGGCCGCGCCGCCCACCGCCATCAGGTAGGCGGACCTGGCTTCGCGGATCGCCTCGATCGCCGCCGGCCCGCGCTCCGCCTTGCCGACCATCGCCAGCAGGCCCTGGTCGAGCATCATCCGCGTGAACTTGTCCATCCGCGTCGCGGTCGTCGGCCCGGCCGGTCCCACCACCTCGTCGCCCACCGGATCGACCGGCCCGACATAGTAGATCACCCGTCCCTTGAACTCGACGGGCAGTTCCTCGCCCCGCGCCAGCATGTCCGCGATACGCTTGTGCGCGGCGTCGCGCCCGGTCAGCATCTTTCCATTCAACAGCAGCCGGTCGCCCGGCCGCCAGCTCGCCACCACCTCCGGCGTCAGCGTGTCGAGATCGACCCGGATCGCCTCCCTGCTCGGCGTCCACTGCACCTGCGGCCAGTCCGAAAGCTTCGGCGTCTCCAGATAAGCCGGTCCGGATCCGTCGAGGTGAAAGTGCGCGTGCCGCGTCGCCGCGCAGTTCGGGATCATCGCGACCGGCTTGGACGCGGCATGGGTCGGCCAGTCGAGGATCTTAACGTCCAGCACCGTCGCCAGCCCGCCCAACCCCTGCGCGCCGATGCCGAGCGCATTGACCTTCTCGAACAGCTCGATCCGCAGTTCCTCCAGCTTGCTGGTCGGCCCCCGCGCGCGCAGCTGCGCCATGTCGATATCGCCCATCAGCGATTCCTTGGCGAGCAGCATCGCCTTCTCCGCCGTGCCGCCGATGCCGATCCCCAGCATGCCGGGCGGGCACCAGCCCGCGCCCATCTGCGGCACCATCTCCAGCACCCAGTCGACGATCGAGTCGCTCGGGTTCATCATCTTGAACTTGGACTTGTTCTCGCTGCCGCCGCCCTTGGCCGCGACCGTCACGTCGACGCGATCGCCCGGTATCATCTCCACGTGCAGCACCGACGGCGTATTGTCCTTCGTATTGACCCGCCCGAACGCCGGATCCGCCAGGATCGAGGCGCGCAGCTTGTTCTCCGGGTGCAGGTAAGCCCGCCGCACGCCCTCATCGACCACGTCCTGCAGGCTGCGCGATCCGTCGGCGAAGCGGCACTCCTGGCCCCATTTCACGAACATGGCGACGATGCCCGTATCCTGGCAGATCGGTCGATGCCCCTCCGCGCACATCCGGCTGTTGGTCAGGATCTGCGCGATCGCATCCTTCGCCGCCGACGACTGCTCCGCCTCGTACGCCGCGCCCAGTGCGCGGATATAGTCCATCGGATGATAGTAGGAGATATACTGGAGCGCGTCGGCCACGCTCTCGATCAGGTCGGCTTCGCGGATGATGGTGGTCATGGCGGAGCCATATCGCAGTGCAGCGAAATTGCCCAGTCCACCCGTCCGCAGACCCGGACGGCGCCGGAAATCCGCCGCTTTCCGGCACGTCAAGCGCACTTTCCGCCTTTCGCCAAATAAAGCATCTTGTGCACGCCGGACAGCAGTGACACTATCCCTTGTGTCGTCGGGTCGAGGGGGCTCGATACTTGTGATTGAGATCGCGCCGGCGCATTACCATATGTGTCCGGAGACGCTGGCCCTGTGGATCACGGGGACGGAACGGCGTGGCGCGGCCTCGATCCCTTGCCCCGGGGGTCGATGCGCGTAGCATTCGGGCGGCATGCGTCCGAGTCGAACAGGACAGGAACGGGGGACGGACGATGGACCTTTCGGGCAGCAGCGATCGGGAAACCAGCGATATGGCCACTCTCCTCGACAATGTTGGCATCGGGGCCGGCAACGGCAGCGACGGCACGGCGAAGTCGGCCGCACCCGACACGCGCCGCCGCGACACGCCCTATCCGCTCGACGTCGACCACTCGCGCGACGCGCTGCTCACCGACTTCGGCAAGGAGACGCTGAAGGACCGCTACCTGCTGCCGGGCGAGAGCTTCCAGGACCTGTTCGTGCGCGTCGCCTCGGCCTATGCCGACGATCAGGCGCACGCCCAGCGCATCTACGACTATATCTCGCGGCTGTGGTTCATGCCGGCCACGCCCGTGCTATCCAACGGCGGCACCGGCCGCGGCCTGCCGATCAGCTGCTTCCTCAATTCGGTCGACGACAGCCTGCACGGCATCGTCAACACCTGGAACGAGAATGTCTGGCTCGCCTCGCGCGGCGGCGGCATCGGCACCTACTGGGGCTCGGTGCGCGGCATCGGCGAGCCGGTCGGCCTCAACGGCAAGACCAGCGGCATCATCCCGTTCGTGCGCGTGATGGA
>CAXTUG010000204.1:0-6073 GCA_964247375.1 uncultured Sphingomonadaceae bacterium | reverse complement strand
AGCAGGCGGCGCTGCCCGCGGCCGACAGCAGCGTGAGACGCGACGTCTCGGGCATCGCCGCCTGCTCGATCGCCGCGAACAGGCTCTCCAGGTCGAAGATCGCGTCCACCGCGAAGTAGGCTGCGGCGACCTGCGCCAGCGCGGCGCCCTCCTCCTCCGCCAGCTCGAACGGCGCGACCAGGCCGAGCCGGTTCACGACGCGGTTCGCCATCTTGGTGGCGACGATCTCCGGCTTGAGCCGATGGTCGTCGATCGCCTGGCCGAAGCGGTCCTGCATCGCCGGCGGGAACGCCGCGTGCAGGATCGGGCGCAGCAGCGGATCGCCCGCGACGTTCGACACCTCGATCGCCGCCTGCAGCGCCAGCTTGCCGTGGCTCAGGATCACCGCCAGCTCGGGCCGGGTCAGGCCGGAGCCCTCCTGCGCGCGGCGCAGCAGGGCGGCATTGCTGTCGAGCCCGTCGACCGTCCGGTCGATCCGCCCGGACGCTTCCAGCATCTCCACCACCCGCAGCTGCGCGGGCAGCGCCGCCGCGCCGCCATGCTCAGCCAGGCTGAGGCCCAGCGTCTGCAGGCGGTTATCCTCCAGCACGATCGCCGCCACGTCGTCGGTCATCTCGGCCAGGAAGGCGTTCCGGTCTTCGAAGCCGAGCCGGCCTTCGTTCATCTCGCGGTTGAGCGCGATCTTGATGTTGACCTCGTTATCGGAGCAGTCGACGCCGGCCGAATTGTCGATGAAGTCGGTATTGATCCGGCCGCCGAGACCGGCGAACTCGATCCGTCCCGCCTGGGTCGCGCCCAGGTTGGCGCCCTCGCCGATCACCCTGGCGCGCAGCTCCACCCCGTTCACGCGGTGTGCGTCGTTGGCCGGATCGCCGACTTCCGCATTGGATTGCGCGGTCGCCTTCACGTAGGTACCGATGCCGCCGAACCAGAGCAGGTCGGCCGGCGCCTTCAGTATCGCGGTGATCAGGCTGGACGGATCCAGCTCCGCCGCGTCGATGCCCAGCGCCACGCGCACCTCCGGAGACAGTGGGATGGTCTTCTGCGTGCGCGGGAAGACGCCGCCGCCCGCCGAGATCAGGCCGGCGTCGTAATCGGCCCAGGACGAGCGGGGCAGGGCGAACATGCGCTGCCGCTCGGCCCAGCTCGCCGAGGGATCCGGGTTCGGATCGAGGAAGATGTGGCGATGGTCGAACGCCGCCACCAGCCGCAGCGACTTGGACAGGAGCATGCCGTTGCCGAACACGTCGCCCGACATGTCGCCGCAGCCGACCACCGACACCGGATCGGTCTGAACGTCCACGCCCATCTCGCGGAAGTGGCGCTGCACCGACACCCACGCACCCTTGGCGGTGATGCCCATCGCCTTGTGGTCGTAGCCGTTGCTGCCGCCGCTGGCGAAGGCGTCGCCCAGCCAGAAGCCGCGCTCGACCGCGATGGCGTTGGCGATGTCGGAGAAGGTCGCCGTGCCCTTGTCGGCGGCGACGACGAAGTAGGGATCGTCGCCGTCGCGCACCTGCACCGCGTCCGGATGCACCAGCGCGCCTTCGACCAGATTGTCGGTCACCGACAGCAGCGCGCGGATGAAGATACGGTAGCTCTCCGTGCCCTCCGCCAGCCACGCGTCGCGCTGCGCGATCGGCGGCAGCTGCTTGGGGTAGAAGCCGCCCTTGGCGCCGGTCGGCACGATCACCGCATTCTTCACCACCTGCGCCTTCATCAGGCCCAGGATCTCGGTACGGAAATCGTCGCGCCGGTCGGACCAGCGCAGCCCGCCGCGCGCGATCGGCCCGCCGCGCAGGTGGATGCCTTCCACCCGCGGCGAGTAGACCCAGATCTCGCGCCACGGCAGCGGCTTGGGCAGGCCCGGCACCGCGGCCGAATCGAGCTTGAAGGCGAGCGCCTCGTCCGCTGCCGGCGCGAAGGCGTTGGTGCGCAGGATCGCACGGACCAGCGCGCCCAGGCGCCGCAGGATGCGGTCGTCCTCGATCGAGGCGACCTGCGCCAGCGCCGCGTCGAGCGCCTCGCCTGCCGCCGCCTCGTCGCCAGTTCCGTGCGGCTGGTGCCGCGCATCGAACAGCGCGATCAGCCTCCGCGCGACGGCCGGTGCGCGGTGCAGCGCGTCGGCCACCGTCTGCAGGCCGTAGGGCAGGCCGGTCTGGCGCAGGTAGCGGAACCAGGCGCGGACCAGCACCACCTCGCGCGGCGCCAGGCCGACGCTGGCGATCAGCGCGTTGAACGGGTCATTCTCGGCCGATCCGGCCAGCACCGCCGCGATCGCGGCTTCCGCCACGTCTGCGCGCGCGATGAGCGCCTCGGCGGCGGCCTCGCTCGCGGCCTCCAGCAGGAAATCGTGGACGTAGCCCGCCGATCCGCCGTTCAGCGGCGTGGGGATCTCCTCGATCACGCGGAAGCCGAAATTCTCGAATACCGGCACCGCTTCCGACAGCGGCAGCAACTCACCAAGGCGGTAGCTTTTGAGGCCCAGCCGGGCGCCTGCCGCGCCGCACCGTCGGAACAGGCGCACCGCGCGCGAACTCGCGTCGTCCAGTCCGCCCAGGCGCTGGATGTCGGCCGCCGCCTCGTCGATCGGCGTGCGCGTGCGATAGTCGACCGGGAAGGCGTCCGCCCAGTCGATCGCCAGCCGCGCCGCGCGGGTCGGCGCCACGCTCTCGTTCAGCGTCATCTCGACCGCCGGTGCCCAGCCCCGCAGCATCGTCTCGATCTGCCGGTCCAGCGCGGCGGCGTCGGGCAGCGCGGCGCCGAGCGGCAGGTCCAGCATGTAGCGGATGAGCGCGAGATCGCCCTCGCCCAGGTCGAGCGCCCAGTTGGTGACGCGCGCACCCGCCGCCTGCTCCAGCAGGTTCTGGATCGCCTCGCGCTGGGTCGTGGTCAGCGCCTCGCGCGGCAGCCACACGAAGGCGAACAGCTGGCGCATCAGCGGCGCGGGAGCCAGCACCAGCTTGGGCCGCGGCCGGTCGGCCAGGCTCATCGCGGTCAGCGCGACATGCTCCAGCACCGGCGGCGCGAAGCTGATCAGCAGGTCGTGCGGCAGGTCCGACAAGGCATGGTGCAGCGCCTTGCCCGCGTGGGAGGAGGGCGCGAATCCGTACTTGCCCTCGATCTGCGCCAGACGGGTGCGCAGCACCGGCACCTTGTCGGACGGCGCCCGCAGCGCCGCGCTGGTCCACAAGCCGGCGACGACCGACAGGCCGGCGACGACGCCATCCTGCCGCACCGGCACGACCAGCATGTCGAGCGGCGCGCGGCGGTGCACGGTCGCGATCCGGTCCGCCTTGACCAGCAGCGGCGCCTCGCCGCCGCCGTCGAACCAGCGGAACGCCGCCTCGCGCGCGCTCGCCGACCAGAGCGGTTCGGCCGTGTCGCGCAGGATGCCCAGGCCGCCGTCGGCGCTGCCGTCGCGCGCCTCGACATGGTGCCCGAGCAGGGTGAAGTGCCGCTCCAGGAACCAGCGCAGCAGCGCCGCACCCTCGCCGTCGGGCAGGGTCTGGGCGGCGTCGCGCAATGCCAGTTGCAGGCGCGGCCAGTCCGACACGGCGGCGCGCACGTCCGCCAGGACGGCGTGCAGCTCCTCCTCCAGCGTGCGCCGCTGCTTGGCATCGGCCCGGTCGACTTCCATGTAGATCATGGACTCGCGCCGCTCGCCGCTCGTGTCGTCGGGCAGGATCGCGCTCAGCATGCCGTCGCCGTCGCGCCGTACCGCGAGCACGGGGTGGAGCAGCCGATGGATGTCGATGCCGCGCGCCGCCAGCAGCGACGCCACCGAATCGACTAGGAACGGCATGTCGTCGTTGACGATGCCCAGCCGCATGCGCCGGTGCACGCTGTCGCCGGCAACGGATTCCAGCGCGATCGCCGGCCGGCCGGGGCTGCGGCGGCAGGCGATGCCGGCCATGAAGGCGGCGGCATCGGCCTGGGCTGCGGCGTCGAAATGGTCGGTCTCGCCCGGCAGCGCACCCGCGATCAGGGCGGCGCCAATGGCGGTGGCAGCCTCCTCCCGAAATGCGGGAGTGGCCAGATCCGTGTTCGTCATCCTGCTCTCCGTCGCGGCCGGCGGACCGCCGCCGCGGCTCTGTCCTGGTTAATGGCGGCGCCTATGCGCCTGTGCGCGGCCGGGGACAACCCTGGCCGCGATCCTATCCGGCGAGCCGGGCGCGGGTCAGCGCGGCGCCGGTGAACAGGTCGTCGGCCGGTACCGGCGCGATCACCTCGACCCCGTTCCCGATGCGCCGGCCGATCAGCAGCATCAGCTCGTCGTCGACCGCCAGCTCGATCTGGCCGATCGGCGGCTGCGCCTCGACCCAGTCGAGCGCCGCGTCGATGTCGACCTGCCACCGCTCGGCACGGCGTGCGCGACGCTCGGCGATCGCGACGGCGACGTAGCCGCCGGCGTGGCGGTCCAGCCACGGCCCGACCTTGCCGGCACCGAAGCCCAGCCGGCGCGCATGGTCCAGCGTCGCGGTGTAGCGGACGCGGTCGAGCCGCTTGAGGTCCGGACCGAACACGCGGTTGATCACCTGCCGGCTGGTCGGCGCCTGCTCGTGCGCAGCCAGCAGATAGTCGTAGGCGGCGCTCAGCGCGGCATGCACGCTCGCGGCGCCGCGCACCGTGTCGGTGGCGGCGAGCGCCGCCCAGGTCCGCGCCGTCGCCAGCTGCTGCTCGCGCGGTTGCGGCGGCAGGCCCGGCTGCGCGTGGGCGATACCTGCCGCGCTCGGGCCATCGCCCCACGCGCAGAGCAGGGGGCCGCTGGGACGCGACGCCATGACGCTGCCGATCGCCGCGGCGATGTCGGCGGCCGGTTGCGTGGCGGCGACCTGCTTCCAGTTGATCACGCCGTAGACCGACACCAGCGCGCCGCGCTCGTCGGCGAACGGCAGCAGGATGCCGCGGTGGAGCATGCGCGCGCCGCCGCGACCGGCGAACTCGGCCTCGAAGCCGACCGGCGCCTGGTGCGCGACGATGTCGGAGAAGCGCCGCAGCAACTCGGCCAGCAGCGTGCCGGCGGGCACGTCGGCGATGGTCGGACGCGGGGTCGCGACCCGGCCCTCGTCGCGCAGCTCCTGTCCCAGATAGGCGATCACCGGCGCGCCGCCGCTCGCCGGCAGGTCGACCAACACGCTGCGCCCGGCGAAATCGTCCAGTCGGGCGGGATCGAGATCGCCGATGCACGGCATGCGGCGGCCGCGCAGCAGCGAGACCCAGTAATCGTAGGCGCGAGCATGCATGCGCCGCTCGTGCCCGAACGCGAAGAACGGTTCGCTGCCCGTCGGTGCAGGATTTGCGGTTGCGATCGCGCTTGCGCCAGCCATGGAGCTCACCTGTCCTAGTCCGCCCCGCAATGCGCCCCGGAAGTTTAGGAAGGGTGAAGAACGCCGCGCCTTGTCAGCGCGGGAACACGCTGGTAACGGCGCGCTTCCGACCCGCCGCCTTAGCTCAGCTGGTAGAGCATCGCATTCGTAATGCGAGGGTCACAGGTTCGAGTCCTGTAGGCGGCACCACTTACCCTTTTTGTTCCTCTAGAATTTGGCGGTAAACTGGGCTAAACTGCGCCTTATCGGGTTCCAGGTTTTCTCATTATGTTCCACCGTGGTCCACACTTTTGGGACCATATAGGGTGGGACCACGGACCCGCGGAAAGGCGTGGTCCCATGCTGTCAGTGACGCAGATCCGGGCGCTCAAGCCCGCTCCCAAGCCCTACAAGGTCGCCGATCGCGACGGATTATTCCTGCTGGTGCAGCCGTCCGGAGCTCTGCTCTGGCGCTATCGCTTCCGGTTCTGCGGGATCGAGCGCAAGCTCTCGCTCAGCGAGTTTCCCGACGTCTCGCTTCAGCAGGCGCGCCGGCTGCTGGATGAGGCGAGGGCCAAGCTCGAGGATGGCATCGATCCGGTCGAGGAGAAGCGCCAGCGCAAGATCGCAGCCGAGCTCGCTGCGCGCACGACCTTCGGGTTGGTCGCCGAGGAATATATCCAGAAGATGGAGCGGGAAGGGCGCGCGTCCGCGACCATCAAGAAGACCCGCTGGTTCCTGGAGCTGCTCGACGATCTCGCCCA
>CAXTUG010000203.1:0-6095 GCA_964247375.1 uncultured Sphingomonadaceae bacterium | reverse complement strand
CGCCCGACCAGCTCGGCGACTTCGCCGCCGCGGCCGCCGCGCAGCCGGGCGTCACCCCCGTCCCCGGCGCCGACGGCGACCCGAACGGGTACTCCGTGTTAGGCCTCTCCGCCGACCAGAACCAGACCACGCTCAACGGCCTCTCCTTCGGCGCCTCGGGCCTCCCGCGCGACGCGGCCTGGTGCAGTCGCTGGTGCCCAACCCCGACCGCCTGCGCGGGGGCCGCGTCCGCGGCCCCCGGGGCTCTATCCCGGGGGGCCCCCCCGCAGCTTACGCTAGCTCTGCTGTGCCGAATGCTTGATGCCGATGATGAAGACGGTATCGCCTTCCACCTTGTAGCGGATGACATAAGGCGGGATCGTCGCCGGTTCGCGGCGGCCATTGGTAACTCTGTGGCCGCGTTCGGGAAATCGCGCAGACTGTCGCCCGCTTCGATCAGGCGTCGCGCCATGCGTCGGGCAGCGTTTGGGTCGAATCGGTGAATGTAGGAGCGGATCAGTTCAAGGCTGAGGAGCGCTTCCCTTGGCCAGACGATGCGAGCCATTCCGGAGGCGCGGGCTTCTCCTCAGCGCTACCCCAGCGCTCCAGCCAAGCGGCGACGTCTTCATGCGCGACGGCCCGCCTGGATATCTGCCTCGGCGCGTGCGTCCGCCGCCGTATCGGCATGGGAATCGGGCTGTCCGAAGATTGCACGTTCTTCCTTCATGGGAGCCTTGTACCGTCAGCCATAATGAAGCGCGACGCTTCCAGGCTTCAGTTCTTCAGCTTCCAACCGCTGCGGATCAGTGCGTAGCAGAGCGCGCCGAGCGCCGCATTCGCCGCCAGCAGCACCGCCGCGCCGACCGCGACGTTGCTGTCGCTGACACCCAGGAAGCCGTAGCGGAAACCGGAGATCACGTAGAAGAAGGGGTTGACGTGACTGAAGGCGCGGAAGGCGCCGTGGAGCCCCTCGATCGAGTAGAAGGTGCCGGACAGGAGCGACAAGGGCTGCACCACGAAATTGGTGACGGTCGCATTATGATCGAACTTCTCGGCCCAGATCGACGTCAGCACGCCCAGGAAAGCGAGCATGCCGGCGCCCATCAGGCCGAAATACAGCGCTGCCCACGGCACCACCGGTACGACGTGGCCGGGCCAGATGTTGACGATGATCAGCAGCGCGCCGCAGATCAGCACCGCGCGCGTGACCGCCGCCCCGACCAGCGCCGACAGGAGCTCGCCAGCCGACAAGGGCGGCATCAGATAGTCGAGGATCGTACCCTGCATCTTGCCGACCAGCAGCGAGAAGCTGGCGTTCGCGAAGGCATTCTGCATCATCGACATGGCGATGAGCCCCGGCGCCGCGAAGTGCGCGAACGGCACGCCCATGACCTGCCGGCCGCTGTGGCCGAAAGCGACCGAGAAGACGACCAGCAGCAGCACCGCCGAGAAGGCCGGTCCCCACACCGTCTGTAGTTGCACCTTGAAGAAACGCCGCACCTCCTTGATATAGAGGGCGCGTAGTCCTCCCCAGTTGATCATCGCGATCACCGGCTCGCCGGGGGCGGGACGTTCAGTTTCGATCGAGGCGTGGCTCATGCCGCCCGGGTAGCCACCGGGCGTTGCAGCGGCAAGCCTCGAGAGCCGAGGGAATTTTTGCATGTCGTGGACCGACGAACGGATCGAGCAGCTCAGGCAGATGTGGCAATCGGGCCATACCGCCAGCCAGATTGCGGAGACGCTGGGCGGCGTCAGCCGCAATGCGGTGATCGGCAAGGCGCACCGGCTGGGGCTGCAGTCGCGCCCGTCGCCGGTGAAGCCGGGCGAGCCGGAGCCCGAGGCAGCCGAGAAGCCGGCCGTGGTCGTAGAGAAGCCGGCGGCAGCGCCGACCGCGGCGGCGACGCCCGCGCCCGAGCCGAGGCCGGTTGCGGCGGCACCCGCGCCCGCCCCTGCTGCGACACCGCCGGCGGACGTTCCGGTCGTGCGGTCGATCGGACCGGGCGGCTTCCAGCGCCAGACCCCGCACGAGCAGCAGTCGCCGCTTCCGCCCGCGCCGCCACGGCGGCTGGTGCCGGCCAAGCCGTCGGCCGACATCGCCGACAAGACCAGCCTGCTCGACCTCAACGACCGCATTTGCAAGTGGCCGCTCGGCCATCCGGGCGAGCCGGACTTCCACTTCTGCGGCAATCCGGTGAACCCCGGCTTCCCCTACTGCCTGGACCACTGCTCCGTCGCCTATCAGGCGCAGCTGCCGCGCCGCGACCGGCGTCCGCCCCCGCCGCTGCCCTATGGCGGTCCGCGCGTCCGCTGAGGCGCTGGATGGCGCCGCGATGAACTGCGGCGGCACTGCTGCGTTCGGCCGTCATGGTGCATTCCTTCGCGCCCCTGACGCCCGCCGCACTGGCGGTCCTTGCGGCCTTACCGGGTGCGGCCCACGCCGGTGACGGCCGATCGCTCGCAGCGATGCGGGGCGATCACCGGGTGGTTCTCGTCTTCGCGCCGAGCATGAGCGATGCCAGCCTGCAAACGCAGCGGGACATCATGACGCGTTTCGCGGCGGGCGCGCTCGACCGCGACCTGCGGCTGGTGCAGGTCGCCGGCAATGCCGTGGTCGGATCGCACGACGACGCCGCACGGCTACGCCGCCGTTACAATGTCGCCCCGGATCATTTCCGGGTGCTGCTGATCGGCAAGGACGGCAATGTCGCGCTCCGCCAGGATGCGCCGCTCACCGCCGCCAGCCTGGAAGCGGCGATCGATGCCATGCCGATGCGCCGGGCCGAGACGGCGCGCCGAAAATAGGTCGGATCGGCCGGCGGCGTGCGGTTGCGGTCGGATCGCGCAGCACCATCATGCGTTCCGCCGCCATGAAGCAGATGCGCCCGATCCTCGCCGGCCTTGTGCTGGCGCTTGCTGCTCCGGCGCTGGCGACCAGCGACGACCTGCGATCGGTCGCCGGCATGCAGAGCCACAATCGCGTGCTGATCGTCTTCACGCCGTCGCTGGCCGACACGCGATTGGCTCTGCAGCGCGCGATCATGGCGCAACTGGCGGTCCAGGCCGCCACCCGCGACCTGCTGTTCGTCCAGGTCGATCCCAAGACCGTGATCGGTGCGCACGACACCGGCGACAAGCTGCGCCGACGCTTCCGAATACCGGCCGACGCCTATCACGCGCTGCTGATCGACAAGGATGGGCGCGTGCTGCGCGAAGCGGCCGGCCCGATCGAGGGCGATGCCATGCTACAGGCGATCGACCATCCGCCCGACGCTCGGCCGTAGCTGACAGGCGGGCACCCGGGCGCTAAGGTCGCCCGGTATATGGCCGACGACCTCTTCGCATCCCCTGCTTCCTCCTCCGCCCAGAATTACGACGCCTCCGCGATCGAAGTGCTGGAGGGGCTGGAGCCCGTGCGCCGCCGCCCCGGCATGTATATCGGCGGCATCGACGAGCGCGCCTTCCACCATCTCGCCGCCGAGGTGCTCGACAATGCGATGGACGAGGCGGTGGCGGGCCATGCGTCGCGGATCGAGGTCACGCTCTCGGCCGGCAACCGCCTGACCATCGTCGACAATGGCCGCGGCATCCCGGTCGATCCCCATCCCAAATATCCTGGCAAGTCGGCGCTGGAGGTGATCCTCACCACACTCCACTCGGGCGGCAAGTTCAGCGACAAGGCCTATGCGACGTCCGGCGGCCTGCACGGCGTCGGCATCAGCGTCGTCAACGCGCTCTCGACCGACACCGTGGTTGAGGTGGCGCGCGACCGTACGCTGTACCGCCAGACCTTCGCCAAGGGCCTGCCCACCTCCGCGCTGCAGATCGTCGGTCCGACGCCCAACCGGCGGGGCACCAGCGTGGCGTTCACGCCCGACCCGGAGATCTTCGGCGAGACCGCCCGCTTCAAGCCGGCGCGGCTCTATCGCCTCGCCCGCTCCAAGGCCTACCTCTATGCCGGGGTCGAGATACGCTGGCGCTGCGATGCGGAACTGATCGGCGACGACACGCCGGCCGAGGCCAGCTTCCAGTTTCCCGGCGGCCTCGCGGATCACCTGCGCGAGCAGCTGGGCAAGCGCGAGTGCGCCACCGCCGAGCCGTTCGTCGGACGGCAGGACTTTCCCGACGGGCAGGGATCGGTCGAGTGGGCGGTGGCGTGGCCGCTCTACTCGGAGGGCTCCTACAGCTATTACTGCAACACCATCCCGACGCCGGACGGCGGCACGCATGAGCAGGGTCTGCGCGCCGCGCTGATCCGCGGCGTGCGCGGCTTCGCCGAGCTGGTCGGCAACAAGAAGGCGAAGGACCTGGCGCCGGAGGACGTGGTCACGGACGTCGAGCTGATGCTGTCGGTGTTCATCCGCGACCCGCAATTCCAGTCGCAGACCAAGGATCGGCTGACTTCGCCCGAGGCGGTGCGGCTGGTGGAGAATGCGATCCGCGACCATTTCGACCACTTCCTGTCCGACAACATGGAACGCGGCCGCGCGCTCCTGAGCTTCTGCCTCGATCGCATGGACGAGCGGCTGAAGCGCCGCGCCGAGCGCGACATCAAGCGCAAGACCGCCACCTCATCACGCAAGCTGCGGCTGCCGGGCAAGCTCACCGACTGCGCCAACGACGATTCGGCCGGGACCGAGATCTTCATCGTCGAGGGCGACAGCGCCGGCGGCTCCGCCAAGCAGGCGCGCGACCGCAAGACCCAGGCGATCCTGCCGATCCGCGGCAAGATACTGAACGTCGCCAGCGCCACCGCCGACAAGATCCGCGGCAACCAGGAGATTGCCGACCTTACCCTGGCGCTCGGCTGCGGCATCCGCGACAAGTGCGATCCGGCGAGCCTGCGCTACGAGCGCATCGTCATCATGACCGACGCCGACGTCGACGGCGCGCACATCGCGACCCTGCTGATGACCTTCTTCTTCCAAGAGATGGCGCCGATCGTACGCGAGGGCCGGCTGTTCCTGGCACAGCCGCCGCTCTACCGGCTGACCGCGGGCGGCAAGAGCCTCTACGCCAAGGACGATGCCGACCGCGCGCGGATCGAGGCGACCGAGTTCAAGGGCAAGAAGGTGGAGATCGGCCGCTTCAAGGGGCTGGGCGAGATGAACCCGCAGCAGCTGCGCGAGACCACCATGGATATCAGGACGCGCACGCTCATCCGCATCACCCTGCCGCAGGAATATGAGGAGCGGGCCGGCACACGCGACCTGGTCGACCGGCTGATGGGCAAGAATCCCGAGCACCGCTTCGCCTTCATCCAGGCCAATGCCGCCGCGGTGCAGGAAGACGCGATCGACGCGTGAGGCCTCAAAGCCCTCCCCTGAGAGAAAAAGGAGCGCTGGTTAGGCGGTCAGCGCCATCACCAAAGCCTTGACCTTCTTCTGCCGCCATTGCGGCACCGGGGCGATCAGCCAGTAGCCCTTGTTGCCGCCCTGCCGGCCAAGCTCCGCCACCCGCCCTGTCGCGATATCCGCCTCGGCCAGCAACACCGGCACGGTGGCGCGACCCAACCCTGCCGCCGCTGCGTCGATCGCCAGCCCGGCATCGGCGACGCTGATCACCGCCTCGCCGTCATTGTGCGGGCAGCCCGGCCAGCCGATCGGGCGGTCCGGTCCGTCGGCCAGTCCCACGGTCACGAAGTCGCTGCCCCCGACCTGAATACCTTCATGCTCGCCCTTGTCGGCGGCCAGGCAGACGGCGAGGTCGAGATTGGCCTGGGTGAAATCCAGGCTCTCGTCAGAGGCGACCATGGCGAAGCCGAGTTCGCCGTCGGTGCGGCCATAATCCGCCAGCCGCGCGGCCAGCCACTTGGCCGTGAAATCGCGCGGCGCCGCGATCGTCAGCCGCTTGGACGATTGCTGCGCCTGCATGGCGCGGACTGCCTCCTCGAACTCCAGGAAACCGCGGCGCAGCGCCTCCAGACCGGCCTCGCCCTCCGGCGTGAGCTCCAGTCCCTTGGCGGTGCGGCGGAACAGCACGACGCCGAGCACGTCCTCCAGCGTCCGGATCTGCTGGCCGACGGCCGCCGGGGTCACCGCCAGCTCGTCGGCGGCACGCGTGAAGGAGAGGTAGCGCGCGGCCGCATCCAGCACGCGCAGGCCGTTCAAGGGGAGATG
>CAXTUG010000202.1:0-6122 GCA_964247375.1 uncultured Sphingomonadaceae bacterium | reverse complement strand
GTTTCGACCCAGCCGGCCGCCGCTGCTCCCGACATGCAGGCGGTGCTGGACGAGCTGACCGCGCTCGGCCCCAAGCCGATCGAGACGCTTACGCCCGTGCAGGCACGGATCCAGCCCGGGGCTGCGGACGCCGCCAAGGCGGTGATGCGGCGGCAGGGCCAGTCCACCGCACCCGATCCCGCGGTCTTGACCAAGGACGTGCCCTACGGCGGCGATCCGATGCAGTTCGCGCGCATCTACACGCCGGCGGCGGGCTCGAGCGGCGCGCCGATGCCCGTCGTCGTCTATTACCACGGCGGAGGATGGGTGATCGCCGACGTAAACGCCTATGATGCGGCGCCGCGGCTCCTGTCCAAGCAACTCGGCGCGATCGTCGTGTCGGTCGAGTATCGTCACGCTCCGGAAGCGAAATTCCCTGCCCAGCATGACGATGCCGCCGCGGCGTACCGCTGGGTGTTGCAGAACGCCGCCTCCTGGGGCGGGGACCCGTCGAAAATCGCCCTCGCGGGCGAGAGTGCCGGCGGCAACTTGGCGGTTGCTACCGCCGTTTATGCGCGTGACAACGGCTTGCCGGCGCCGCTGCATGTCGTGGCGGTCTATCCGATCGCCAACAGCGATTCGACGCTGCCGTCTAGGATCGACTCGGCCAATGCCAAGCCGCTGAACAGCGCGATGCTGAAATGGTTCGGCTACTATTATTCGGTGACCGAGGCGGACCAGATGGATCCCCGCATCAATCTGGTGAAGGCGGACCTTCGCAACCTGCCGCCGACGACCATCATCAATGCCCAGATCGATCCGCTGCGATCGGACGGCGAGACCCTGGCGACGGCCATGCGCGCCGCGGGCGATCGGGTGGAGCAGCGGACCTTTCCCGGCGTCACGCACGAATTCTTCGGCATGGGGAAGGTCGTGCGCGGCGCCTACGACGCTGACAATCTCGCGATCACGCGACTGAAGGCGGCGTTCGCCAAGTGATGCTTTTCTACTCTTCTCAGGAGATCTTCAGGTGAACACATTTCCTCTCTTCGCGGCCGGCGTCGTGCTGGCATTCGCGGCACCCGCCTTGGCGCAACCCATGACTCCCGCCGACTATGTCGCGACGGCCGGCGCCAGCGACCTGTACGAGCGTCAGGCCAGCCAGATCGTCCTGCAGAGCACGACCGATCCCAAGATCCGGTCGTACGCCGCCATGATGATCAAGGATCACGCAAGCAGCACCGCAAAGGTGAAAGCGGCTGCCGCGGCGTCGCACGTCAAGGCTGCGCCGCCGAAGCTGATGCCGGCGCAGACCGAGATGATCGCGCAGCTGAAGGCCGAGAGCGGCACTGCGCGGGATCAGGCCTACATCGCCCAGCAGAAGGCGGCGCATAACCAGGCCCTGTCGGTGCAGCAGGCTTACGCTGCCGACGGATCGGCCGCGCCGTTGCGCACGGCCGCGGCCGGCATCGTACCGGTGGTGAAGCATCACATCGAAATGCTGAAGACCATGTAGCTGCTTCCCGCGGGCTGGTTGCGCCAGCCCGACTGCGCGCCTCGTCGACAGGAACATGCTGGTGCATGTTCCTGCGATGTTCTATGTTGCGGCATGGCTCAGCGGTCCGGCAGCGCCAATCTTCCTCTCCATGGCGGCCGTGTTCCACCGTGGCTCGGCGAGCGCATGACGCGGCTGGGCGCGGTGATGGCCCAGGCGGTCGTCCACCATTACGGGCGGCGCGAGTTCCTTCGCCGCCTGGCGCACCCGTTCTGGTTCCAGTCCTTCGGCGCAGTGATGGGCATGGACTGGCACTCGTCCGGTATCACGACCAGCGTGCTGGGATCGCTCAAGCGCGGTCTTGAGCCGCTTACGGGCGAGCTCGGCCTTCACGTCTGTGGCGGGCGCGGCCGACAGTCGCGCCGCACGCCGGCGGAACTGATCGCGGCTGGCGACCGCGCCGGTTTCGACGGGGCGGCGCTCGCGTCGGCGAGCCGGCTGGTCGCCAAGGTCGACAGCGCCGCCGTGCAGGACGGATACGAACTCTACATCCACGGCTTCGTCGTTACGGACGAGGGCGACTGGACCGTGGTCCAGCAGGGGATGGATGTCGCGACGCGTCAGGCACGTCGCTACCATTGGTTGTCGGAGGGGCTGCACAGCTTCGTCGATGCGCCGCACGCGGCGATCGACGGCCACGACGCCGGCAACATCATCAACCTGGCCGATCATCGTGCAGCGGGAGCGCGGGACGCGCAACTCACGCTGCTGCACGATCTCGGCCCCGATCGGCTGGTGCGTGAAATAGCGGCGATCGAGCGCGTCACCGTCCGGCCGGCGGCGCAACCGTCCCTGCCGCACCTCGATCTGCCGGGGCACCACGACGTGACGGCCGCAGACGTCGTCCTGCGGCGGCTGCACGGTACGTTGGCGTCGGCCGCCGAGGCGGCGCCAAGAGATTTTGCCGCACTGCTGGCGATCCCCGGCGTGGGTGCCCGCACCGTGCGGTCGCTCGCCTTCGTGGCCGAGGTGATCCACGGCACGCCGTGCCGCTTCTCCGATCCGGCGCGCTACGCGCTGGCGCACGGCGGCAAGGATGGCCATCCTTTTCCCGTGCCGACCAGGGTGTATGACGAGACCATCCGCGTGCTGAAGGACGCCATCGGTGCCGCGAAGCTCGGCAAGGACGAGAAGCTCGGTGCGATCCGCAGACTCGATCATCAGGCGCGCGCTCTGGAACGGCACGCGGCCGGTCCCAGCTTCGCGGCCTATGTCGCTGAGGAGCGTGCCATGTCCCACCTATACGGCGGAAGAACCGTGACGGGATGGGCGGAGCCCGGCCGCCGGTCGTCAGCCGAGAAGGCGAAAGCCTGACTAAACAGGAAGGCGGGGCAAGAACGGGTAGGCGATGCGTTCAGCGCGGCTCGGGCTCGCCGGGCGTCAGCTTCTGATCGATTTCGGTCTGCCCGCCATGGCCGGTGAACCCGTCCTGCGGCGCTTTCCCGGTGTGCGGGTTGGGATAAGGCCCGCCGCCGGACTCACCGGCACCCCGGCTGCCCGTATCACCGGTTTTCCTATCGGGATCTGCCGGCTCGTCCGTCATTCTATCGTTCGACATGATTGCTTCTCCACGAGGGGCCTGAACGCGCGGCAGGCGGAGCGGTGCCGCAGTTCAGTCGATCAGCACACGCGCTATGGCATCGCGCCTGAAATCTGACCGACCTAGTCTCCGTTCGTGTCGAGCGAAGTCGAGACACATCTTCGAGCGTAGCCGAGAAGCCTCGACTTCGCTCGGGGCGAACGGGTCAGATTTCAGGCGCGATGCTCTGGGCTCTCTGCTGAGCTGACGCGATCACCCTGTTGCCGTGTCACCTTCAGCGGGCATCCGCTTGCAAGCGTGTCGTCAGGCGCGATCGTAGCTGTCGGCCAGCGCGATCATGGTGCGGACATGACGGCGCGCCACCGCCATCCGATCGTCGCCATAGCCACCGCCCAGCGCGCTCGCGAGCGGAATGGCGCGACGCTTCGCCTCGCCCGCGACGTAGCGGTCGCGCCGCTCCAGCCCGGCATCGGTGAGCGCCAGGCGGCCGAGCCGATCCTGCGCATGCGGATCGACCCCCGCCTGCAGCAGCACGATATCAGGACGAAACCGGTCGAGCGCGTCCGGCAGCACCGCACGCAGATTCGCCAGGTAGAGATCGTCGTCGGCACCGTCCGGCAGGCCGCCGTCCAGCGTCGACCGTGCCTTGCGCGTCGGGAAATTCTTCTCGGCGTGGATCGACAGCGTGAAGATGTCGTCGCGACCCGCGAGCAGCGCGGCGGTGCCGTCGCCCTGGTGCACGTCCACATCGACGATCAGGACACGCCCGACCGTCGCCTCCGCGATCAGGCGGTTGGCCGTGACGGCCAGGTCGTTGAAGACGCAGTAGCCCGCGCCCGTATCGGCCAGTGCGTGATGGCTGCCGCCGGCGCTGTTGGCGGCATAGCCATGCTCCAGCGCCAGCCGCGCTGCCAGATACGTACCCCCGACCGACAATTGCGATCGGCGCGACACGTGCGGCGTGACGGGAAAGCCGATACGTCGCTCGATCGGCGGCGGCACCGCTGCACGCAGGACCGTGTCGACATAGTCGGGATCGTGCACCGCCTCCAGCCACTCCCGCGGTATCGGTTCGGGCTGGTGGACGGTCAGTGCGGCACCGCTCTCGGCAAGTGCCAGCATCACCATGCCATATTTGTCGTGCGGAAAGCTGCTGCCTCTGGCCGGCGGGCCGACGTAAGCGGGGTCGTGCACGACGTGCAGCATTGCGGCGGAAGCGCGGCGGCTAGTGGCCGGCCGCTGCCGCAGCGCAAGGATATGGCGATGGGCTCACCCGACGTCCCGCACGGCGGCTCGGCCCCCGGGACCGAAGAAGATCATCAGATTACGCTTTTTGCCGCCGCTCGAACCTTTGATGCGGATACGGTCAGGTCCGTTGCCGCAATAGGGGGTCACGTCCTCGATCACGTCGAGCGGGGCGAGGCCGCTGCGGATCACGCTCAACGACGTGCCGACCACCGCCCGCCCGCTCGCCGACATTGCGACCACAGCATCGCGCCCGATCCCGTGCGCAATCGTGATCGATCGCGTGACGCGGCCGCAGGTGAAGCTGGTGGTAACCCGGGTGGGCGGCACCAGCGGATCCCGCTCCGACGTGTCGCCCAACAGCCCGGCGGCAAGAACGATCAGCGGCAGCATCGGCATCTCCTTCGGAGCGGGGAATGGATCATGACCATGATCGTTCCCCTCGAACCGGATCGACCGCGGGCCGGTCGATCAAGCCCGGCGAAGCACCGGTCAGCGGCCGAGTTCTTCCTTCAAGACATCGATCCGCTTGGACGCTTCCGCCTTGCTGAGATCGTCGTCCAGCGGCGTCTCGCCCGCTTCCTCGCTCAAGGTCTGCAGATACGATGCCTGTGCGCCGGTCATCGGATCGCCGCCCGACACCCAGTTGTCAGGATCCTTCTGCGTGTTCGAACCGGGATCGCTCTCAAGCTTCGGATTGTGGACATGCTCGGTCATCGGGTCACCTCTATTCACCTTTTGTTCTGAACGACCCTGATTGTCCGAAGTTCCTCCGGCTATACCCTATCTTTCGGTTTACCCGGAGCCTCAGCGCGGCTTAGCGGCAGGCGGATTGGCCGGACCTGCCGCGCCGCTCTTCTGCAGCAGGCGACGGACGCACCCGTTCATGACCGGCCCGGCCGCGGCCGGCGTCATCGTCTTGCTCTGCGCCAGCAGCGCGGCCTTGAGCTCAGCCGTCGACAGGCGCGTGTCCAGCCGGCCCAGGTAAAAGGCTCCCGCGATCTTCGCGATCTGGTTCTTGGCCGGATCTTTCTCCCCCCGCGCAAAGGCGTTGCTCACCAGCAGGCAGCGTACGTCGTCGTTCACGCTCTGGGCATCGAGCGGCGCCGCCATGCCCATCGCCAGCATCGCCGCACTCATTCCGATCAGACGCGCCGCCATTCTTCTCTCCTGTCGAGCGATCGTCGCCAAAGCATGCGCGTCGCCGCCTGGCAATGCCGGTCCGCGATCGACATCCTCCGAAATGCGCCGCAGAGGATCAGGCGGCAGCCTGTATTTCGGGCGCGGTCGACCAGCCGAGGCTCGGTATGGCCGCCGTGCGCCGGCCGCGCAGGTCGACCCGGAACGCGAGATAGGTCTTGCTCTCCATATAGCCGAGCAGCCGGCGCACCCGCCCGATCGAGGCCGTGCCGTAGACGCGGGCGATCTCCGTCTCCGACGGACAGGGTGCCTGATCGCGCGCGGCGCGGGCGATCAGCATGAACACGCCCAGCATGTCCTCGGGCACGTCCTGCGCGATGCGCAGCGCCGTCGCCCAGCTCTCGTCGCCGAGAGCGGCGGAGAACAGCCCGGCCCGCGCCAGCGTCAGTCGCCGTGCGAAGTCGGCCGGCGCGAGCGGCGGCTTGGCCGCGCCGCGCATGCGACAGCGTACCGCGAAATCCTGGTAGAGTGCTCCGGGCGCGCGGTGGGTCGTCTCCTCGTCGGCGACGATGTCCTCCAGCACGGCATCCACCACCGAATGCAGGTCCACGCCGGGCAGCTCCGTCTCGGCAACGGGTTGCGGCTCCGACCGGTCCAGCCGGG
>CAXTUG010000201.1:0-6166 GCA_964247375.1 uncultured Sphingomonadaceae bacterium | reverse complement strand
CCCGCCCCGCGGCCCCCGGCGCCCCCCCCCCCCGCCCCCGCCCCCGCGGCTCCACTCGATCCGCAGCGCCTCCCCGCCGAAGGGGATCGTCGTACCCGGTCCAATTGGCGCGGCCGTCGGCAATTTGGCGAGCGCCTGCTCGATCCAGCCGCGCTGGCTCTCCGCCCAGGTGAGCGCGGGCTTGAGCGCTGCCCGCTTCGGCAGCGTCAGCCGCACGGCGCCGTCGCGCGGGTCGATCGCCAGCCGCATGCGCCGCGCCACGGCCGAGCGGCGGATGCTGAGCGGCCGGACATGACCGCCGCCCGCGAACGTCAGGTCAGAGCGGTCGGTCGACAAGGTGGAATTCGAGCTCGCCGGCCTCGTCCTCCGACACCGTCCAGCCGCGGGTCGACATGCCGGCCTGGTGCACCGTCTCGCGGCTGCCGCTCACCAGATAATGCCAGTCCGGCAGCGGCTTGCCGTCGGCGAGCAGCCGGTAGGCGCAGGTCGACGGCAGCCACTCCAGCTCGTGCAGCTTGGCCGGGTTCAAGCGCACGCAGTCGGGCACGTAGGTCTTGCGATTGGCATAATCGCGGCAGCGGCTCTCGCGCCGGTCGAGCAGGCGGCAGGCGACGTTGGTCGGGAAGACCTCGCCCGTCTCCTCGTCCTCCAGCTTGTGCAGGCAGCATTTGCCGCAGCCGTCGCACAGCGACTCCCACTCGTTCCGCGTCATGCGGTGGAGCGGCTTCTCTTCCCAGAACCGGCTCACGCCACCCACTTCCGGAGATCGGCGACGACCGCGTCGGCGCCGGCATCGACCGGCAGCAGCTCGATCGGCTTGCCGTCGGGGCCGAGCAGGATGGCGATGCGCGGATGGTCCATCAGGTAATTGTCGGGACCGGCTGCGGCCGGCGCCTTGCGGTAGAAGACGGCATAATCCTTCGCCACGGCGGCGATCTGCGCCGCGCTGCCGGTAAGGCCGATCAGGCGCGGATGGAAGGCGCGCACGAACTGCTTCAGCACCGCCGGCGTGTCGCGGGCGGGATCGACCGTGATGAAGAGCGGCTGGATCCTGGCCGCGCGCGCCGGATCGGACACATCCAGCTGCCGCAGCGCCTTGCCGAGCACCGCCACGTCGGTCGGGCAGGCATCCGGGCAGAAGGTGTAGCCGAAGTAGACGATGCGGTACTTGCCGGCGAGCGACGCGCTGGAGAAGGACCTGCCGTCCTGGTCGGTAAGCGTGAACGGACCGCCAATCGCGGCGCCGGCCAGCGGCGGCGTGCCTCCATCGTGGCGGGCGCAGCCGGACAGCGCCGCCAGGGCGGCAAGACCGGCGGCGAGCGCCGGCAGCGTGCGTCGGTTGTTCATGGTGCGCTTAGCCATGCTTTGCTAACGGGCCGGTGACAAGCGCGAGGGGCGCGTCGGGAGCTTTCGATATGGGATGGACGGGCGGCATTTCCAGGGCGACGATCGGCGGCGCGCTGCTGCTGTGCGCGGTGCCGGCATTCGCGCAATTCTCCGACAGTTATCAGTTCCTGAAGGCGGTGCGCGAGAATGACGGCACCAAGGCGACCGAGTATCTGAACAAGCCGGGCGCGCCGGTGCTCAACGCACGCGATCCGGGCACGGGCGAGACCGCGCTGCACATCTCGGTCAAGGCTCATGCCGACAATTGGGTCGGGTTCCTGCTCAACAAGGGCGCGGACACCAGCATCCGCGACCGCGAGGGCAACACCGCGCTGCACGATGCCGCGCTGTTCGGCGACACGACGGCGCTGGCCTACCTGCTCAGCGTGAATGCCAAGGTCGATCCCACCAACAATCGGGGCGAGACGCCGCTGATCCTGGCGGTGCAGCGCCGCGACCTGACACTGGTCCGCCAGCTGGTGGATGCCGGCGCCAATCCCAAGCTGCAGGACACCGTCGCCGGCAAGAGCGCGCTCGACTATGCGCAGGACGACGCGCGTGGCCAGGCGATGGTCAAGCTGCTGCAGGACGCCAAGCCCGCACCGAAGAAGGCGGTGGCGGGCCCGGTGCTGCACTGAGACGTCCTTACCTCGCCGGTGTTCAGTCCAGTCCTTGCAATCCCGGATCGATCGATCCCAGCAGCCGGGTCGCGGCGCGACGGGCGAAGCGCAGCGTCTCCACCTTGCGCCGCGCGGCGTTGAGCGGCCGCACCTGCGGCGGCCGCAACATCTCGGCGTCGTAGCGGTCCGCGACGATCAGCCCGGCGATGTCGGGGCGGAAATGCGCCTCCTCGAACGGCTCCAGCGCGAAGCCGGCCGGCACCGCCCAGCAGAAGCGGTCGCAATATTCCAGATAGTCCTGCCACTTGCCGTCCCCGCGCAGGTCGGCGCGCGAGCACTTGATCTCGACGATCGTGATACAGCCTTTGCCGTCCACCGCCATAATGTCGGCGCGGCGGCCGTTGCCGAGCGGCACCTCGCAGATGCCGACGAGGTCCTGCCGCCAGAACAGGCGCGATACGCCGCGGGCGACGTCTCGCGCCGCCAGCGGCGCATCCTCGAAGCAGTCGGGCAAGCTCGCCATGATTTTGCGATGTTAGAACAGGTCAGGAACAAGCGAAAGATGGCAGCCTTCAATTTCCGCTCGTGCTGTCTGTCGAGCACCACGCGGGACGAAGGAGACCGTACGTCAGCCCGCGACCTCCTCAACCAGCCGCTGCCCGTCGGCGAGGTCCAGTTCGATCACCCACAGATCGGGATCGCTCCGTCGGCGGCGGGCGACATAGTCCGGAAGCATCGCGCGATCCGCCGGGCCGGTCGGCGTCCAGCGGTACGCACCGTCCTGATCGAGCCGGCGTTCCAGCAGATCCCCCGCCGCGCCCCGCTCCGCCAGTTGGATCAGCAGCGCGCCGGCGGTGGCGGCGCCCCGCGCCAGCACCATGCCGCTGCCGCCCCGTTCCTCGGCGCGGCGGATCAGGGCGGAGACGAGCAGGCCCGCGGCGAGGCGAGGCGCCATCGTCAGGCGGCGTCGCGCGTGTCGGCGTGCGCGAACAGGGCGTATAGCGCGTCGGGCGAGTTCGCGCCGCGCAGTTTGGCGACGAACGCCCGGTCGCGCAGCTTGCGGCTGACGCGGGCCAGCGCCTTCAGATGCTCGACGCCGGCGTCCGGCGGCGAGAGCAGCACGAAGACCAGGTCGACCGGCATGCCGTCGATCGCCGGGAAATCGATCGGCTGCGCCAACCGGGCAACGAGCCCGACCACGCGGGTCAGATCGTCGATCTTGCCGTGCGGAATGGCGACGCCGCCGCCGAAGCCGGTCGACCCCAGCCGCTCCCGATCGAGCAGGCGATCGACGATCAGCCGGGCGTCGCGCCCGGTCAGCGCCGCTGCCGTGCCCGCGAGATACTGGAACAACGCTTTCTTGTTGGGCGCTGCAACGCCGATCAGCGCGGCATCGGGGCTTACGATATCCGAAAGGTCGTCCATGAGCTCACACAATCCGTCATACGCTCAGCGTCGGGCCGACACCTGATTCAGGCAGCGCGCTGCGGTTCCACCCACCCGATCGTCCCGTCGCCGCGCCGGTACACCATATTGAACGCCCCGGTGCCCGAATTCTTGAATAGCAGCGCATTGGTATTGCGCAGATCGAGCATCATCACCGCGTCCGACACGCTCGCTTCCGGCACGTCGACGCGGGTCTCGGCGACGACCGGCGGATGGTCGCCCTCGGCCTCCTCTTCCTCGGCTTGGACCTGGAACACGGTATAGCCGGCATCGGCGGCGAAGCCGTCGGGCGCCACCGGCCCGCCGTGGCGATTCTTGAGGCGGCGCATGTAGCGGCGCAGCTGGCTCTCGATGCGGTCGGCAGCCTGGTCGAAGGCGGGATGCGCCTCGTTGCCCTGGCCCGAGCCCTTCAGGATCACGCCCTGCATGACGTGCGCGACGATGTCGCACGAGAAGGAGTTGTGCGGACCCTGGCCGAACGTCACGTGCGCCGAGATGCTGCGCGAGAAATATTTCTCGGCGAGGCTCTGCAATCGTTCCTCGACATGGACGCGCAGCGCGTCGCCCGTATCGACCTGATGACCGGAAACCCGGATATCCATAGTGACGTCTCCTTCTCGGCTTCGGCAGAGCGGGGGCGATTCAAGCGCCGTCGTCGCGCCACGTCATCCCGCCGAGGGAAGCATTGCCCACAGCGGATCCACCAGCTTCTGAATAAACGCTGCGTGGCGCGCCAGTTCCGCGTCGCTGGCGGCATGCGGCCGCGGCGGACGGACGGTGCGCGGGGCCGCTGCAGCTGCCGCCACGGCGGCCATGA
Source organism: uncultured Sphingomonadaceae bacterium (assembly GCA_964247375.1). Taxonomy (GTDB): domain Bacteria; phylum Pseudomonadota; class Alphaproteobacteria; order Sphingomonadales; family Sphingomonadaceae; genus Sphingomonas_I. The sequence goes on along the minus strand of CAXTUG010000201.1, from coordinate 1,897 downwards.
GGTCCGACTCGGCCGGCCCGTCGTCCGCCAGCATGAAGCCGATCTGCCGGCCGCCGCACAGCTCGACATAGACCTGGGTCAGGAGCTCCGCATCGAGCAGGGCGCCGTGCTTGATGCGCTGGCTGCGGTCGACGCCGTAGCGGGTGCACAGCGCGTCCAGGCTGTGCTTGGCGCCGGGATGACGGGTGCGCGCCATGGCCAGCGTGTCGATCATGCGGCTGATGCAGACGGGATCGTGCCCGCACTGCTCCAGCTCCCAGTTGAGGAAACCGAAATCGAAGTGCGCATTGTGCGCGATCAGCGGGGCATCGCCCAGGAAGGCGACCAGATCGACGACGATCTCGTGAAAGCGCGGCTTGTCGGACAGGAAGATCGCGGACAGGCCGTGCACCGCCTCCGCCTCGCTCGGCATCGTGCGGTCGGGGTTGATGTAGGCGTGGAAGCTGCGGCCGGTCTCGCAGCGATTGACGATCTCGACGCAGCCGATCTCCACCAGGCGATGGCCGTCGGCCGGGCTCAGGCCGGTCGTTTCCGTATCGAACACGATCTCACGCATGGCTGCGACTATCTGCCGATGCCGGCGTCCAGGCAAGCATTGATGGTCCGGCGCACCGCGGCGCGGGTCGCGCCGAACGAGCCGCCGGTCGGGATGACGAAGTCGGCGCGACGGCGCTTGGCGGCGTCGGGCAGCTGCAGCGCGCGCACCTGGGCCAGCTTGGCGGACGTCATGCCCGGCCGTCGCAGCGCGCGCGCCGTCTGCTTCCAGGCCGGCGCCGACACGACCGCCACCCGGTCGACCCTTCGCCAGCCGCCCTTCTCGAACAGGAGTGGGATGTCGAGCACCACCAGCGGGCGGGACCGGTGCCGCCGCAGGAAGGCGCGGCGGCGGCGCTCCACCTGCGGATGGACAAGCCGTTCCAGCCGGCCGAGCGCGACCTTGTCGCCCAGCACCGCGGCGCCGAGCCGGGCCCGATCCACCCCGCGCTCCCCGGTCGTGCCGGGATGAAGCGCCTCGATCGCCGCCAGCAGCAGCCCGCCCGGCCCCTGCATGCGGCGCACCTCCGCATCCGCGTCGAAGACCGGCACGCCCGCGCGCGCGAACATGCCGGCGACGGTCGACTTGCCCATGCCGATCGAGCCGGTGAGCCCGAGCACCAGCGTCATGCCGTGAGCCGCGCCCGCAGCTCGGCGTCGCTCGCCGGGTCGTCCGGCGCGCGCTGGCCGAAGAAATGCTCGAACGCCCGCCGGCCCTGACCGATCAGCATGGCGAGGCCATCGATCGTCGCATGCCCCCGCGCCTGCGCCTCGGCCAGCAGCGGCGTCACCAGCGGGGCGTAGACGGCGTCGTAGACGATCGCGCCCGGCGGCAGGTTGGAGAAGTCGATTATCAGGGGCGGCTGCCCGGTCATGCCGAGCGAGGTCGCGTTCACCACCACGTCGAGGCGATCACCCGGTTCGCCCCAGTCGAACTCGAGCGGTCGCGCGAAGGTGTCCAGCGTGCAGACATGCGTGTGCGCGGCATCGAAACTGCCGACGATCGCCTCCGCCTTGGCGAGGTCCCGCCCGGCGATGATGAGCGTGAAGATTTTCAGGCATCGGCAGCGTGACCCGGCCCTATGCCGAGGTGATCGGCTATCCGATTGCCCAATCCAAATCGCCGGTGATGCACGGCTTCTGGCTGGAGCGGCTCGGCATCGAGGCGGATTACGGCCGCAGTCGCCTGGGCACCGAAGACCTTCCGGCCTTCCTGACAGAACGCCGCACCGACCCGAACTGGCGCGGCTGCAACGTCACCATCCCGCACAAGCAGGCGGTGATCCCCTTCCTCGCGGAGACAAGCCCAGTCGGCGCGGTGAATTGCGTCGTACGCCACGGCGACCGCCTGGTCGGCCTCAAC
>CAXTUG010000200.1:3802-6204 GCA_964247375.1 uncultured Sphingomonadaceae bacterium | reverse complement strand
CGCGCTGTTCGGCAAGCGCAGCGAGGTCAAGGACAGCCACGACCGCTACGCCAACATCGAGGTCAACTACCTGCTGCAGCGGATCGAGGCGTTCCGCGGCCTCGCCATCCTGACGAGCAACATGAAGTCGGCGCTCGACCAGGCGTTCGTCCGCCGGCTGCGCTTCATTGTCAACTTCCCCTTCCCGGGCGTGCCCGAGCGGGTCGCGATCTGGAAGAAGGCTTTCCCTGCCAAGGTCGACACCGGCGCGATCGACTTCGACCGCCTCGCCCGGCTCAACGTCACCGGCGGCTCGATCCGCAACATCGCGCTGGGCGCCGCCTTCGCCGCGGTCGCGCAGGACAAGAGCCTCACCATGCCGGTCCTGCTGGACGCCGCGCGCCGCGAGTTCCTGAAGCTCGAGCGACCGGTCAACGAGGCCGATTTCCGCTGGCTCGAGAGCGTCGGAGGCAGCGCGTGAAGGTCCGCGTCCACATCGCCGAACTGGTGCTCGACGGTTTCGACCTGGCCGGCCACGAAGCACCGCGGATCGAGGCGGCCGTGCGCGCCGAGCTAACCAGGATGCTGCAGGCGGGGGCACTGGCCGATCCCGCCATGCTGCGCAGCACGGACTGCGTCAGCGTACGGATGGATCGCCCGCATCGCGCGCCCGAGCGCCTGGGAGCGCAGGTCGCCGGAGCGACGCTGGGGAGTCTAACGTCATGAGCCGCCAGCACATGCTGCTCAGCCCGGCACGGCCAAGTGCTACCGTTGCGGTGCCGGTGAGAACGGGCCTCTTGCAGCGCCAGTGCGCCTGCGGTGCGCACAAGCCATCCGGCAGCGGTACGTGCAAGGGCTGCGAGGAAAAACAGCGGCTGCTCCAGCGCGATCCGGCGGGTTCCGATCCTGCGGCCAAGACCGGCGTGCCGGCGCCGCTCCAGGACATGCGCCCCAAATCCGGCGATGACGTTACAGGGGAAGCGCTCAAGAAGCTGGCGGAAGCGCTCCTCAAGACCGATACGGGCGGCAAGATCAAGGATGCGCTCGTCAACGGCCTGTTTGGTACCGCGCCCCGCGCGATCGCCACCGGATCGCTGGCGGCGGGCACGATCGCGACCTTAGCCGCGACGCACAAGGAGCTGCCGGCGCAGATACCGGAAATCCCGCTCGACTTCCTCAAACCTGGGCTCAGCGTCCAGCTCACCTGGAACGGGCCGGTCGACAAGCCGACTGACGGCATGATCACCCTCAAGTTCGAGCCGCCGGCGACCAAGAGCAAGCCCGGTTCCGCCGCCGAGCAGAAGACATCGCGCGACAATCTTCAATACCCGCCGGGTTCACCTGAGGCACGCGAGCGGGAGAGGATTGAAATCGCCGCAGTGTTAGGCGGCGCGGGCGGCGGCATCGATATTCAGAAGATCATCGAGCGGTCGAAGGGGATCGGCCCAAAGCCCGCCGCACCGGGCAGCCTGCAGCTCACCCAGCCCTCGCTGCTGACCCCGCCGGAGCGGCCGTCGCTGTTCGGCGACCGCTTCAAGCTCAAGCTCGACGATCCCACGATCCAGAAGCAGCTCAGCATCGGCGCTAGCAACGATCCGCTGGAGGAAGAGGCAGACGACGTCGCCGCGCGCGTGCTGGCGGGCGAGCAGGCCGGCGCAAGGGCGGGTACGGCGGGCGCCGGCATCGGGCGGCAGGCGTCGCGCGAAGGCGGCGCCCAGACCGCCGTGCCCGAGGGCGTACATGCGACGCTGGGGCGCAGCGGCACGCCGCTCGACCCCCAGGTGCGCACCGATATGGAGCGCCGCTTCGGTCACGATTTCAGCGCCGTGCGCGTCCACACCGACGCCGGCGCCGCGCAATCGGCGCGCGAGATCAACGCCAACGCCTACACCGTCGGCAGCACGATCGTGTTCGGCGCGGGGCAGTTCGCGCCGCAATCGTCGTCGGGCCGGCAGCTCATCGCGCACGAACTGGCGCACGTGGTGCAGCAGGGCGGCGCGGACCGCCAGGTGCTTCGACGCGACAAGAATCCGATCGACACCAAGGCGCAGAAGATCATCGACGCCGCCAAGGACGATAAGAAGCCGATCGAGGAGCGCGCCAAGGCGGCCGTGAAGGCGATCGTCGACACCTATTACGACAGCGCGAAGCTCGACAGCGTCGAATATAAGGAAGGCGAGGACGGCCTTGCTACGACACCGGTCGGCAAGGACAAGGCGACGCTCAAGGGCAAGATCACCGTCGGCAAATATTTCGTTGAGCATATCGACCAGTTCGCGCGCCGCGTGCTGCAGGTGGGGCACGCACAGCAGCCCGTCCACCCAGCCGGCCTGCGCGCGGATCAGCAGCAGCGCCAGCACCGGCAGCCCGACGTAAAACGCGCCGACCGCCAGCCCCGGCCGGCGCGTGACGATGACGATGAA
>CAXTUG010000200.1:0-3792 GCA_964247375.1 uncultured Sphingomonadaceae bacterium | reverse complement strand
CAGCTGGGAAGGTCGGGAAGAGGAGAAAGCCGGCACCGGCCGGATGTCGCATTCGTCGCGCATCGCGCAGATCGATGCCGCGCTCGGCCGTTACTTCTGCCTGAGCGACGACAAGCAGAAGCAATATGCCGAGGAGAAGAAGAAGCTCCTCGAGGCCCGCGAGACTCACAATGGCAAGGGCGGTAACGCCAAGACCGATCCGCCGACCGCGTGCCCCACCAAGAAGGCTGCGGCCAAGGACGACGGGGAGGAGAAGAAGTGAGCGGGGATCCGACTCGCCAGGCGGCGCCGCAGGCGGGCGCGCTGCAGCGCTCCGCAAAGGATGCGCTCGCCCGCGTGGGCGGCAGCGGTCGATCGGAAGCGGTGCTCCGCCGCCACGGCATCTCGGACCGTACGCACGAAGGCCGCGTTCCGGCCGGCGTCGGTGAGGTTCTCTCGCAGCCGGGCGCGACGCTCGAAGGCGATGTCCGGCGCGAGATGGAAGGCCGCTTCGGCCACGATTTCAGCGCGGTGCGGATCCACACCGATGCGGCCGCGGCGCGATCCGCCGCTGCGCTCGACGCCAGGGCCTATACCGTCGGCAATCGCATCGTCTTCGGCGAAGGCGGCTTTGCTCCGCACGCGCAGGCCGGACGGCGGCTGCTCGCGCATGAACTGACCCACGTCGTCCAGCAGCAGGGTGCAAGCGTCCCGCAGGCGCGTTTCCTGAAGGTCGGCAGTGCCGGCGATCCTGCCGAGCGCGAAGCCGAAACTGTCGCCGACGCGATCGCCGGCGGCGGGTATGCGGGGCCAATCGGCGCGCAGCCGGTCGCGCTCGCGCGAGACGGAACAGGGAGCGGCGGCGGCAGCGCCACGCCAGCGGCACCGGCCACGCCGACCGTAGCGCTCGGCAACTTCCGCAATTCGGGCAGCACCAGCACGGAGAATAATTGCCCCCTCTGCCCCAAGACGCTCGGCGTCGGTGCCTCATCGGGCACCAACATCATGGAAATCCGGGGTGACATTACCGGCCATGTCACCGGTGCTCAGTACGACATCAAGCGGACGAAGGAGCGCGGAACCTGGAAGAAGGTGGGTACGGCCTGGACCCAGCTCTCGCACGTCGGGCCCGGCGCGGACGATGACTCCCACAATGACGACGAGGACCTGAGCCCCGAGAACAACCATATCTACGTCATCGACACGCCGGGCTGGGACACGCTGGCCAATCCGACCGGGGACAACAGCGCGACCGAGGCGGTCTATAAGGCCAGCTTCACCGAGACCTGCAACGTCAAGGTTGGCACGGGCAGCTGGGCGCAGAGCTCCAATTCGCTGAACTGGCATTCGATCACCTGGCTCGAGAAGGCGGCGAGCGGTTCCTGGCAGCGCAAGGCCGGCGCGTCCGAGATCGCGACCGGCTCAACCACGGTCGGAACGGGCGACCCATGATCGCCCCTGCCCAGGAGTCCGGCACCATGGCTGGCGGCGCTTCGGAACGCTTGGTGCCCGAAAGCCTGCGCATCGCGCTGTCCGGCGAGGTCGACGCCACCGCCGCGACCTTCGTCGCGGATGCGCCGGCTGGGGACGACCTCGCAGCCATGGCGACGCTCATCGAGGCATCGGGATACCGCTTCGAGAGCGGTCCCTATGTGAGCGACGAGCCGCAGGTCTTTGCCGAGATCGTGCGCGCCGGCGAGACCTGGAGCACCGGGCTGGGTCTCGACGGGCGGACGCTGTCCCTGCTGGAACGGCTCGCCGCCATGGCTGCGGACGGCGCAGCCTTCGCACCGCTTCTCCGACGGCTCGCGGCTATTCGGGACAAGCGCGCGCCATGACCGGCCTCTCCCGCTCTCCCCGCCTCATCAAGGGCGGCATCGTGCTCGTCGATCCGGGGTCCGGCGCGGTGATCCGGGCGATCGCGCTGCAGTACAATCCCGAGACCGTCACCCGCACGCTCGCGCCGCACGCGGCCGGCAGCGAGGGCGACCGGCTGGAGGCGCTGCGGCTCAAGGGCCCGCCGACCGAGACGATCAAGGTCGAGATCGAGATCGATACGGCCGACCAGCTCGAGCATCCCGGCAACAACGCCGACACCGCCAGCCTGGGCCTGTTCCCGCAACTCGCCGCGCTGGAAACGATCCTCTATCCGACCAGCGCCGCCCTGCTCTCCGCCAATGCGGCGGCGCGTGCGGGCACGCTCGAAATCGCGGCGGCCGAGAGCGCGCTGATCCTGTTCGTGTGGTCGAAGCAGCGCGTGCTCCCGATCCGCATCACCGACTTCTCGGTGACCGAGGACGGCTTCGACCCCGATCTCAACCCGATCCGCGCCAAGGTGAGCCTCGGCATGCGCGTGCTCTCGGTCGACGATCTCGGCTTCGCGCACAAGGGCGGCGCCCTGTTCATGGCCTATCTCCAGGCCAAGGAGCAGCTCGCCGGCCGCGTGCCCGCCGCCTCGCTCTCCGCGCTCGGCATCACGGGGATCTGAACCGATGGACCTGCGCTTTCCCCCTCCCAGCCGCTATTCGGAGATCGAGACCGCGACGATCGAGGACGCGGACGGCGTGGTCACCGTCTATCTGAGGCGCCGCTTCCTGCCGCAGCCGGAAACGCTGGCACTGCAGACCGTCCATGAGGTGACGCAGGGCGAGCGGCTCGACAATGTGACGGCGCGCTATCTCGACGATCCGACGCTCTTCTGGCGGATCGCCGATGCCAACCGGGCGATGCGTCCGGCCGAGCTGACCGAGACGATCGGCCGCAGGCTCCGCATCACGCTGGCCGAGGGCGTACCGGGCGCCGCGCCGGGAAGCGGCCATGTCTAGCCTGGACCTCACGCTCCTGATCGGCCCCGCCGTACCGATTCCGGCGCCGCAATCGGTGATCGATGCGCTGACTGGCGTCAGCGTCAGCCACAATGCCGATCGCAGCGGTTTCCAGCTCACCTTCGCGCTGAGCAAGAAATCCGAACTGCTCACCACCATGCTGCCGGCCGGCTACTTCGATCCGGTGGTTACCCGCGTCGTCATCATGGTGACGATGGGCGGCTTCCCCCACGTGCTCATGGACGGGCTGGTCACGCAGCAGCAGCTCCAGCCCTCCAGCAATCCCGGCGAGTCGACGCTCACCATCACCGGTGAGGATTTGAGCCTGGCGATGGACGTCGCCGCGATCACCCGACCGTTCACGGCGATGCCCGAGGTGGCGATCGTCAACATGATCCTGGCACCCTATCTGGCGCTCGGCATCGTGCCGCTGGTGATTCCGCCGATCAGCCTGGTCGTGAAATCGCCGACCAAGGGCTGGGACACCCAGACCAACCAGACCGATCGCGACTATATTCGCCAGATCGCCGCGCGCTGCGGATACATCTTCTTCGTGCGGCCCGGGCCGCTGCCGCTGCAGAGCGTCGCCTATTTCGGCCCCGACCTCAACCTGCCGATCCCGCAGCCCGCGCTCACCATCAACATGGATGCGGCGACCAACGTCGACGCGCTCTCGTTCACGCTCAACGGGCTGGCCAAGAAGATCCGGGTCTTCACCATCCTCGATCCGTTCACCGGCAAGGTCCCGATCCCGATTCCGCTGCCGAACATCACCGCCTTGAATCCGCCGCTGGGCGCGCGGCCGACGCCGCCGGCCAGGATCGACTTCTCGACCGACACCGCCAACCTCGCTCCCGACGAGGCCGCGCGCAAGATCGTCGGCTTCCTGTTCGATCCGGCCAACAGCGCCGCGATCACCGGGTCGGGCTCGCTCGACGTGCTGCGCTACGGCCACATCCTCGAGCCGCGCATGCTGGTCGGCGTGCGC
>CAXTUG010000199.1:3448-6207 GCA_964247375.1 uncultured Sphingomonadaceae bacterium | reverse complement strand
TCCTGCTCCGCCGCGCCCGCTTCCGCCCGCGCCGCCTCGGCGGCGGCGGCGGTTTCCCGCCAGCGCGCGAACAAGCTGCGCGCCTCCGCCAGCCGGATCTCGCCCGAAAGCAGCCGGTAGCGCTCGGCCGCCTTCGCCTGGCGGCGGAGCGCGCCCATCCGCGTCTCCATCTCGCCCAGCAGTTCGTCGAGCCGCTGGAGGTTGGTCTCGGTCGCGCGCAGCTTCAGTTCCGCCTCGCGCCGACGGACGTGGAGTCCGGCGATGCCGGCCGCCTCCTCCAGCATCTGCCGGCGCTCGATCGGCTTGGCGGCGATCACCGCGGCAATGCGCCCCTGGCTCACCAGAGCGGGCGAGTGCGCACCGGTCGCGGCGTCGGCGAACAGCAGCGCCACGTCGCGCTGGCGCACGTCCTTGCCGTTGATGCGGTAGGCGGAGCCGGCGCCGCGCTCGATCCGGCGCACCACTTCCTGCTCGCCGTCCGCCGTCTCGGTCAGGAGCGACACTTCGGCGAAGTCGCGCGCCGGCCGTGTCGCGGTGCCGGCGAAGATCACGTCCTCCATGCCGCCGCCGCGCAGCGACTTGGGGCTGCCCTCGCCCATCACCCACCGGATCGCCTCCAGCAGGTTCGACTTGCCGCAGCCGTTCGGCCCGACCACGCCGGTCAGACCGGGTTCGATCAGCAGTTCGGCAGGCTCGACGAAGCTCTTGAAGCCTGCGAGCCGGAGCTTTCTGATCCGCATCGCTCGGCCCCCCGGCCCGGCGTCAGACGGTCAGCCGACCGCCTGGGCGAGCGCCGTGTCGAGCTGCGGCCACAGCTCGGCGCCGGCACCGGGCTCGTCCCACGTCACGCCGTTGATGATGAAGGTGGGCGTCTGGTTGATGCCGGCTTCCTGGATCTTTCCCTGCCAGGCGGTGATCTGGTCCAGCGCCTTCTTGTCGGACAGGCAGGCCTCCGCCTGCGCCCGCGGCAGCCCGCGCGCGCCGAAGAAGCCGTAGAGGCCGCCAGCCTCCGCCTGCGCCTTGAAATTGTCGGCGGGCGGCAATGCCGAGATACGCTGCTGCTCCGCCGGCGGGATGGCGATGAACTTGTTCATCATGGCATCCTGCCCGGCATAGAACTGCTCGGCCAGAGCGAAGAAGGGCTCGGGCCCGCGGCAGTTCATCAGCAGGGTGATGGGCGCGTCCGGGCTGTGGATCAGGAAGGAGCGGAACTCCCAGCTGACTTTGCCGGTGCCGATATATTTGGCCTTCAGCGGCTCGACCCCGGTCACCGCGAAATGCTTGCAGTGCGGGCAGGTGAAGGAAGCATATTCGACCAGCTTCACCGGCGCGTCGGGATTGCCCATCAGGAAGCCGCCGTCGGCGGTCTGCGAGACGATGTCGGTCCACTGCTTGCCGGCGGGCGGCGGCACGGCTGCGGCCGGCGCGTGGGTCCCGGCCGGTCCGGCGCCCGTATCCGTCTTCTTCGAGCAGGCGGCGAGCGCGAGCGTCATCAGGGCGGCAACGGCAAGCGGGTGTTTCATCGACGTGTGATCTTTCGTGGGGATGATAGGTTGAGCGTACGGGCGAGCGCGCCGTCGAGATCGGACCAGTGCGCGATGTCGCTGCGCCAGATATCGTTGATCATGAAGGCGGGCGTTCCCTTCATCCCCGGCCGCCGCCAGGCTTCGCCCGCCTGGGCGGTCAGCAGGTCCTGCTCCGCCTTGTTGCCGAGGCAGACGTCGACGTGCGCCGGCGTCATGCCGAGCAAGGTCGCGAAGTCGGCGCCGCGGGCGACCTTGGGCAGCAACTGGTCGGGCGGCAGATTGTCGGTCTGCTCGAAGCGGGAGAAGGTCTCCGCCTTCGCGAACCAGTCGTTCTGCTGCGCGTAGATGCGCGGCAGCCGCACGAAGAAGGCGTCCGGTCCGTCGCAGCGCGCCAGCAGCGATCCCGCATAGTCGAACGCGTCGCGCAGGGCGTGGCGTACCTCGTAGCTGGCCAGCCCCGGCCGCACATATTTCGCCGCGAACGCCGCCGCGCCTTCATCGGAGAAGTAGGCGCAGTGCGAGCAGGTCAGCGAGAGATATTCCACGACGTGCACCTTCGCGTCGGGATTGCCCCACAGGAAGGCCCCGGACGGCAGGCGCGTCGCCGTCCTGGTCCAGTCGCGTGCCGGCGGCGCGGGCGCCGCCTTGGGCGTGGCGGGGGCGGCCGCGAGCGGCAGCGGCAGGACCATCAGGAGCAACCCGGAAACGACACGCCGCACCACGCTCAATCCACCTGCTCCCGCTTGATCCGCACGCCGACCGTGGGCGGCCCGTCCGACGCGGCGACCGCTCCGGCCAGGGCGGCGAGACAGGCGCGCAGCTCCGGGTCGACGATCCCCCGCAACGATTCTCCCAGCTCGGCCGAGACCGGCCGCAGCGACGGCGGTGCTGCCCGCGGCTTGGGCGCGGCGACCGCACCCTGCTTGATCACGATCCGCACAACCGCCGGATAGCCGAAGAACTGGTTCACCCGCTCCATGATGGCGGGCCCGACATGCTGCATCATCGGTGCGTGGGCGCCGCTGACGGTCAGGGTCAGCGTGCCGGACGATTTCTTGCCGGCCGGGAAGCGGATCGATTCGGGTGCGGACACCTCGGCATAGCGCGCCCCGACGATCTCGCCCCAGCGGCTGACCACCGACGATTGCACGAAGCCGAATCGCTTGAACGCTGCGCCGCCGATCTCGGGCAGCAGGTCGGCAACGGCGCGCTGGCCGCGGCGGCGCGGCTCCT
>CAXTUG010000199.1:0-3438 GCA_964247375.1 uncultured Sphingomonadaceae bacterium | reverse complement strand
CCCCGCGGGCCCCCCCCGCGGCGGGGGCCGCGGGCCGGCGGCGCCTCGGGGGCCGCCTCCCCACGACTCTTCCGTTCCGTCATGGGACGGCCCATGCCATAGCTGCGCCATGCCCGTCGATAGCGGTTCGGTCGCCGCTGCCCTGCTTGCCTGGTATGATCGCCACGCCCGCCGCCTGCCCTGGCGGGCGCTGCCCGGCGTCGCGCCGGATCCGTACCGCGTATGGCTGTCCGAGGTGATGCTGCAGCAGACCACGGTTGCGGCGGTGAAGGCCTATTACCATCGTTTCACCACGCGCTGGCCGACCGTCCGCGACCTGGCGGCAGCAGACGAGGCCGAGGTGATGAGCGCCTGGGCGGGCCTCGGCTACTATGCGCGCGCCCGCAACCTGATCGCCTGCGCCCGCGCCGTGGCGGCGAGCGGCGGCGCCTTTCCCGATACCGAACCGGCCCTGCGCGCCCTGCCCGGCATCGGCGCGTACACTGCCGCCGCGATCGCCGCGATCGCCTTCGATCGCCGTGCGGTGGTGGTGGACGCCAATGTCGAGCGGGTCGTGTCGCGCCTGTTCCTGGTGGAGGAGCCGCTGCCCGCCGCCCGCCCCGTCCTCTACCGCCTGACCGACACGATCACGCCCGATCGGCGCGCCGGCGACTTTGCCCAGGCGATGATGGATCTGGGCGCTACGATCTGCACGCCGCGGGCGCCGCTCTGCGCCTTGTGCCCCCTGTCCGACGGGTGCGCCGCACGCGCCACGGGCGATCCCGACGCCTACCCGCGCAAGGCGGCCAAGACGGCCAAGCCCGTCCGGCAAGGCACGATGTTCTGGCTGGAGCAGGACGGCGCCGTGCTGCTGGTGCGGCGGCCCGCCAGCGGGCTGCTCGGCGGCATGCGCGCGCTGCCGACCGGACCGTGGAGCGAGAGCGATCCCGGCCTGTGCGACGCACCTGCTGCGGCGGACTGGCGGGAGATCGGCACCGGCCGGCACGTCTTCACCCACTTCGCCCTGGACTATCGCGTCGTGGCGGCGAACGCGTCCACCCGATCGAACGAGGGCGAATGGTGGCCGGTCGACAGCCTGGCGGAGGCGGGGCTGCCGACCCTGTTCGCCCGCGCCGCACGCCTCGCCTGCAAGGAGACGACATGATCCAGCCTGTCGGTTTCACGGGATCACCGCTCCAGCGACTGGAGCCGGCACGGCACGATCCGGGCAGCGTCGCGCTCCTGGCCGCCGATCCGGCCGCGCGCCTGCTGGTGCTGAACGACTATGTGCCGGACACGGTGGACGGACGGCTCGCCTGGCAGCCGCTGGTCCCGCTCCCGGCCGAAGAGACGCTGCTGCTCGGCCTGCTCGACGGCGCGCCGCGCTTTGCCCGCATCGATCCGGCCGCCGGCGCCGCGGTCCGCACGTCGGCGCTGATGGAGCTGCTCGACGGACTGGCGCCGGGCGAGGCCGGCACCTATGCGGCGGCGCGCGCCGTGCTCGACTGGCATGCGCGCCATCGCTTCTGCGCCAATTGCGGGACGCGCAGCCACGTCCATCATGCCGGCTGGGGGCGCCTCTGCCCCGCCTGCGGCACCGAGCATTATCCCCGCACCGACCCGGTCGTGATCATGCTGGCGGAGCATGACGGCCGCGTGCTGATCGGCCGCCAGCCGAGCTTTCCGCCCGGCCGCTACTCGGCCTTGGCCGGTTTCGTGGAAGCGGGCGAGTCGATCGAGGAGGCGGTCGCGCGCGAGCTCAGGGAAGAGGCCGGCGTGGTCGCCACCGGTGTGCGCTACGTCGCGAGCCAGCCCTGGCCGTTCCCGTCGCAGCTGATGATCGCCTGCATCGCGACCGTGGCGACGGATGCGATCACGCTCGACCGGACGGAATTGGAGGATGCGAAATGGGTGGACCGCGCCGACGTGGCGGCGGCGCTGGCGGGCGCCGAAGACGCCGCGTTCCTTCCGCCGCCGCGTTACGCCATCGCCAACACGCTGTTCCAGGCATGGTTGGAAGGCACCTGAACAGTCTTGCTGACGACCGTTCGCCCCGAGCACGAACGGAGTGTTTCAATCTACCCGACGAACGCCCGCTCGATCACGTAGTCGCCCGGCTGGGCGTTCGATCCCTCGGTGAACCCCGCCTGCTCCAGCAGCTCGGCGGTCTCCTTGATCATCGCCATCGATCCGCACAGCATCACCCGGTCATGCTCCGGATCGAATTGCGCGGGCTCGCCGGCACTGCCCGCGAACAGCCGGCCGTCCTCGATCAGCAGGTTGATCCGATCGCGCGTATGGAAGTCCTCGCGCGTGACGGTCGGCACGTAGGCGAACTGCTCGGCCGCGACATCCGCCACCAGCGGATCGTCCGACAGCTTGCCTTCCAGCAGCTCGCGATAGGCGAGATCGCTCACCCGCCGGACCGAGTGAACCACCACGATCTGGTTGAAGAGGTCGTACACGTCCGGGTCGCGGATGATCGACATCCAGGGTGCGAGACCGGTGCCCGTGCCGAGCAGGAACAGCCGCCGGCCCGGCTTCAGCGCGTCGGTGACCAGCGTCCCGGTCGGCTTGCGGCCGAGATAGATGTCGTCGCCCACCTGGATCTGCTGCAGCTGGGAGGTGAGCGGGCCGTCCGGCACCTTGATCGACAGGAACTCCAGTTCCTCGGCATAGGCCGGCGACGCGACCGAGTAAGCGCGCAGCAGCGGCTTGCCCTTGTCCCCCTGCAGGCCGATCATCACGAACTCGCCCGACCGGAAGCGGAACGTCGCCGGACGGGAGATGGTGAAGCTGAACAGATGCTCGTTCCAATGCTTCACGCTCAGCACCTTCTCGACCGACAGGCTGGCCGAGGGTTCGAGCGGGGCGGAAACGGCAACGGTCACGGGATGGCCTCATCGATCATGTCGGGAAAGCGCCGCGCTTAGGCGGCGCCGTCCGGCAGTGCAATGTCGGCTCCCCTGCCGCCAGTTAGAATAGCTTGGCAGCCGACAAACGGATCGCCATCGCCGCCGGTCGGCCGGTCCGGATCAGTTCCACAATTCCGCGCGGTAGCGCTCGAAGCAGCGCACTCCGCAGCGCAGCCGGATCAGCGCGCCCTCGGCCATCGCGGTGGCGCGGGCCGGATCCTCGTCGACCAGCGGACGCAGCGCCTCGCGATTCCAATCCGCGCTGTGCTTCACGTCGAGAACCGCGTGGAGGTCGAAGTAGCGGCGCTCGCGATTGGAGAGGCCGATCCGCTTCAGCCCCTGCGCGACCAGCGCCGACCGCCCCGGCGCCGTGAGCTCGATAACGCCGAGCGCACCGATCGAATGCCAGGCGTAACGTCGATTGACCGCCATCGCCGTCATCGCATTGGCGAGCGCCAGACTCTCCCACACGGTGGTCTCGATCAGCGGCGTGACCGCCAGCGTTTCCACCAGCGCGTCGAGCATCGGGCCGTGCATGCCGGCC
>CAXTUG010000198.1:4035-6220 GCA_964247375.1 uncultured Sphingomonadaceae bacterium | reverse complement strand
CGCGCCCCGCGTCCCAAGGCATGCCGGTGACTTTGCCGCCGCGGCCGCCCGCCTCCTCCAAACGACGCCGCCCGCTCTGGCGCGATCCCGTGATCGCGTGGAGCTTCCAGCTGCTGCTGGCGCTCACGATCCTCGCCGAGCTGCTGGTGATCGCCAAACACTTCCTGGTGACGCAGCCGGTGCGGCAGGGCATCCGGGCCGCTGCCAAGGCGGAACGCGCGCTCGGCGCCGGTCCGCTCAACCCGCGCGTCTATCGCGTCGACTATGCGCGGCTGGATGAGAGGGCGCGCAGCATCGCCGACCGCAAGGACATGGCCGGGCTGGCGATCGCGGTGATCGAGGACGGGCAGCTCGCCTTCATCAAGGCCTACGGCATGGCCGATGCCGAGACCGGCGAGAAGGCGACCGCGCAGACGGTGTGGCGCTGGGCGTCGGTGTCGAAGGGCGTGGCGGCGACGCTGGAGGCGCTGCTGGCGCGCCAGGGCAAGCTGAAGCTGGACGATCCCATTTCCAAATGGTCCGCATCGCTGAAGCTGCCGCACGACAACCAGAATGTCGCGACACTGGCCGACGCGCTCTCGCACCGGCTCGGCATCGTCAAGAACGCCTATGACGACCGCCTGGAGGACAATGAGGATCCGGCCGCGATCCGCGGCATGTACGGGCCGCTCTATCCGATGTGCCCGCCCGGCACCTGCTGGGCCTACCAGAATGTCGCGTTCGACGTGGCGCACGAGGCGGTCGAGAAGGCGACCGGGCTGAGCTACGACGCGGCGGCTCGGCAATATGTGTTCGGGCCGCTCGGCATGACCAGCGCCAGCACGACCAAGGAGGGGCTGATCGGCGCGGCGAGCTGGGCCCGTCCCCATAGCGGCCGGCACGTCATTCCGGTGCAGGATGCCTATTACCGCGTGCCGGCGGCCGGCGGGGTCAACAGCTCGATCGTGGACCTCGGCATCTGGATGCGCGCGCAGATGGGCGGCGCGCCGTCCGTGCTGCCCGACGACCTGCTGTTCGAGCTGCATGTGCCGCGCGTGACGACGCCGCGGCGGGGGCTTGCGGCCTACGATCTGGCGCTGAAGGACAGCGCCTACGGGCTCGCCTTCCGTCAGTCGAACTATGAAGGTCACCACCTCGTCTGGCATCGCGGCGCGGTGCGCGGATCACGTTCCGAGATCATCTTCGATCCGTCCGAACGGTTCGGCGTCGCCATGCTGTGGAACTCCACCTCGGTGAAGCCGACCGGCCTGCCGCTCGAGATATTCGATCAATATTACCGGCTGCCCTTCCACGACTGGGTGGAAGTGGGACGGCCTTGAGAGCACTGCCGGAGTGTGCGCGCAATCTAGTTACGCCGCTTCGGATCATCTAGCCACAAAGCTGCGCTAGGCTTATGTGGCCGCATCATGTCCGCACCTCGCACCCTCTATGAGAAGATCTGGGACGCACACGTCGTGGCGCGCCGCGACGACGGCACCTGCCTGATCTACATCAACCGCCACCTCGTGCACGAGGTGACCAGTCCGCAGGCGTTCGAAGGGCTGCGCGCGGCCGGGCGCAAGGTGCGCCGCCCCGACCTCACGCTCGCGGTGCCGGACCATAATCTGCCGACCACCGCGCGGGTGGACGCGCAGGGGCAGCGCCTGCCGATCGCCGATCCGGAGAGCGCCAACCAGCTCGCCGCGCTTCGCCGCAACGCGCCGGAGTTCGACATCCGCCTGTTCGACGAGGTCGCGCCCGAGCAGGGGATCGTCCACGTCGTCGGGCCGGAGCAGGGCTTCACCCTGCCGGGCACCACCCTGGTCTGCGGCGACAGCCACACCGCCGCGCACGGTGCGCTCGGCGCGCTCGCCTTCGGCATCGGCACCAGCGAGGTGGAGCATGTGCTCGCCACGCAGACGCTGCTGCTGAAGCAGGCCAGGACGATGGAGATCCGGGTCGACGGGACGCTCGGCTTCGGCGTCTCGCCCAAGGACGTGATCCTGGCGATCGTGGGTCGGGTCGGCGCGGCCGGCGGCACCGGCTACGTCGTCGAATATACCGGCTCGGTCATCCGGGCGATGTCGGTGGAGGGTCGCCTGACCGTCGCCAACATGGCGATCGAGCACGGCGCGCGATCCGGCCTGATCGCGCCGGCCGCGACCACCTACGCCAAGCATGCGGTCCCGCCGAGGGTGCCGGCCGG
>CAXTUG010000198.1:0-3994 GCA_964247375.1 uncultured Sphingomonadaceae bacterium | reverse complement strand
CCGAGCGATGCCGGGGCGCGCTACGACCGGGTGGTGACGCTCGACGCGACCGAGATCGCGCCCAACCTGACCTGGGGCACCAGCCCGGAGGATGTGGTGCCGATCACGGGGAGCGTGCCCGATCCGATGAGCTTCGCCGATCCATCGAAGCAGGAGGCCGCGCGCAAGTCGCTCGACTATATGGGGCTGGCCCCGGGCACGCGCATGCAGGACGTGGCGGTCGAGAACATCTTCATCGGCAGCTGCACTAACAGCCGGATCGAGGATCTGCGTGCGGCGGCGGCGGTCGCCCGTGGGCGCAAGGTCGCGGGATCGGTGCGGCAGGCGCTGGTGGTGCCGGGATCCGGTCTGGTCAAGCGGCAGGCCGAGGCCGAGGGGCTCGACCGCATCTTCATCGAGGCCGGGTTCGAGTGGCGCGAGCCGGGCTGCTCGATGTGCCTCGCCATGAACCCGGACAAGGTGCCGGCGGGCGAGCGCTGCGCGTCGACCTCCAACCGCAACTTCGTCGGTCGGCAGGGACCGGGCGCGCGCACCCACCTGGTCTCCCCGGCGATGGCGGCCGCGGCTGCGGTCACCGGCCGTCTGACCGATGTCCGGGACCTAGTGGCGTGAACGGCAGCTGTCACTGCGGCCGCGTCACCGTGCGGGTGCCCGGTTCTCCCGACTATCTGAACGCGTGCAACTGCACGCTCTGCTTCAAGAAAGGTGCACTCTGGGGTTATTTCCCGAGGAGCGAGGTGGAGATTGAGGGTGCGACCGAAGCCTACGTCCGCGGCGACGAGGCCGATCCGTACCTCAGCACCAACTTCTGCCCGCATTGCGGCACCACCACGCACTGGATGCCGCTCGCCGATGACGCTCCCGACCGGATGGGCGTCAACATGCGGCTGTTCGAGCCTGGAGACATGCGCGGAATCGAGGTGCGCTACGGCGATTGGCGCAACTCGTCCGGCGAGCTGCGGCCTTATTACCGCGCGCCGACGATCTTCGATGGAATAGGAGCGGAGCCATGACGCCGCTGGTCGCCGTCGAGGGCCGGGCCTATCCGTTCGGCCGCAAGAATGTCGATACCGACGTGATCATTCCGGCGCACTGGCTGAAGACGATCACGCGCGCCGGCCTGGGTCGCGGCGCGTTCGAGACGGTGCGGGCCGAGCCCGGCAACCTGTTCGACGATCCGGAATATGCCGGCGCGCCGATCCTGATCGCCGGCGACAATTTCGGCTGCGGCTCCAGCCGCGAGCATGCCGCCTGGGCGCTGGGCGACATGGGGGTGAAGGCGGTGCTGGCGCCGTCCTTCTCCGACATCTTCTCCAGTAACGCCTTCAAGAACGGGATCGCGACCGTGGTCCTGCCGCAAGCGGCGATCGATCGGCTTCTGGAGGTGGCGCGCACCGATCCGATCATGGTCGACCTGGAGACGCAGACCGTGACGACGCCCTACCAGGATCGCTTCACCTTCGAGATGGACCCGTTCCGGCGCGACTGCCTGATGAAGGGCCAGGACGAGATCGGCCTGACGCTGGCGATGGACGACGAGATCGGTGCCTATGAACGGCAGGTAGCGCAGGTGCAGCCCTGGCTCTGATCGTTCCCCGACGAAAGTCGAGGCCAAGCTTAAAGGAAGAAGTCGCGCGAGCGGCACGGCGCGCGCTCCCGCGCGCAACGTTCGATCTATGCTGGACCCCGACTTTCGTCGGGGAACGGCAAGGCGGCAAACCGGCTCTCGATCGCGTCCCAGATCAGCGCGGGCGTGTCGGTGCCGTTAAAACGGTCGATCGCGACGATGCCGGTGGGGGAGGTGACGTTGATCTCGGTCAGGTAGCCGGCGATCACGTCGATGCCGACGAACACCAGGCCGCGGCGGGCGAGCTCCGGTCCGATCTTCGTGCAGATTTCCAGTTCGCGCTGCGTCAGGTCGGTCGCCGCCCCCTTGCCGCCGACCGCCAGGTTGGAGCGGATCTCGCCTTCCCTGGGCAGGCGGTTGACGCCGCCCGCCGGCTTGCCGTCGACCAGCACGATCCGCTTGTCGCCCCTGGCCACGTCGGGCAGGAAGGCCTGCACCATGAACGGCTCGCGCCAGACCTGACCGAACAATTCGGTCAGTGCCGCCAGGTTGGCGTCGGCCCTACCGACGTGGAACACGGCCGAGCCCGCATTGCCGTAGAGCGGCTTGACCACCACTTCGCCATGTTCGGCGTGGAAGGCGCGGGCCTCCTCCAGCCGGCGGGTGATCAACGTCGGCGGCATGAACTCGGCATAATCGAGCACGAACAGCTTCTCGGGCGCGTTGCGCACCGCCGCCGGGTCGTTGACCACCAAAGTCCGGTGCTGGATGCGTTCGAGCAGGTGGGTGGCGGTGATGTAGGCGAGATCGAACGGCGGATCCTGCCGCATCAGCACGACGTCGACATCGTCGGCCAGGTCGATGGTCCGTGCTTCCTCCGCCTCGAAATGGTCGCCGGCGACGCGCTGCACGGTGACGGCACGTGCCGGCGCGGTCAGCCGCCCGTCGCGATAGGAGAGGTCGTCGGCCGCATAGTGGAACAGCCTGTGGCCGCGCGCCTGCGCCGCCAGCATCAGCGCGAAGGTAGAGTCGCCGGCGATGTTGATCGTCTCGAGCGGATCCATCTGGACGGCGACGCGCAGGCTCATCGGCAACTCCCTTGGGGCGGCGGTTAGGCGCTACGGACCGCCTTGTCACCCGATCCAGGCATTCTCGATATGACGAAGCAGGCGGCCGGGCGCGATCAGGATGGCGTCGATCCG
Source organism: uncultured Sphingomonadaceae bacterium (assembly GCA_964247375.1). Lineage (GTDB taxonomy): Bacteria > Pseudomonadota > Alphaproteobacteria > Sphingomonadales > Sphingomonadaceae > Sphingomonas_I. The sequence goes on along the minus strand of CAXTUG010000198.1, from coordinate 1,225 downwards.
CATGTCGTCGCCCGGCTGTACGAAGCGCGGTGCGAGATATTCGGCAGCCTGGGCGACGCGGGTGAGCCGGCGATGGTCGAGCGCGAAGTCCAGCTCCGCGCCGGTCTGTCGCCGCTTCACCTCGACGAAGGCGACGAGGTTGCCGCGCCGCGCGATCAGGTCGACCTCGCCGGCGGGTGTCCGCACGCGCCGTGCCAGGATACGCCAGCCCTTCAGCCGCAGCCACCACGCGGCCGCCGTCTCTCCGACCCGTCCGGTGCGCTCGGCGCGGCGGCGATCCCTCACGCCTTCAGCGCCAGCGCCCGCGCGTAGAGATCGCGCTTCGGCAGACCGGTGACCTTGGCGACCTCGCCTGCCGCCTTCGCGGCCGGCAGGCGCCGGAGCGCTTCGGCCAGCAGCGCATCGGCATCCTCCATCGATGCCGCAGCGGCTTCGCCGGGCGGCGCCACGACGATGACGATCTCGCCCCTGGGCGGCGCGTCGGCATAGCGGGCAGCCAGCGACGAGAGCGAGCCGGTGACGCACTCCTCATAGGTCTTGCTGATCTCCCGGGCGACGCCGGCTTCGCGGTCGCCCAGCTGCTCGGCCAGACCGTGGAGCGTTGCCGCCAGGCGCGGGCCCGATTCGTAGAGGATCAGCGTCGCGCGCACCGCGGCGACTTCGGCGATCGCGTCGGCGCGCGCCTTCGCCTTGGCCGGCAGGAAGCCCAGGAACAGGAAGCGGTCGGTCGGCAGCCCGGCCAGCGTGAGCGCCGCGATCGCCGCGCAGGGACCAGGGATGGTCACTACCTGATGGCCGGCGGCACGCGCGTCGCGCACCAGCTTGAAACCCGGATCGGAGATTAGCGGCGTGCCTGCATCCGACACCAGCGCGATTGCCTCGCTGCCGAGTCTCGCGACCAGTCCGGGCCGGACCCGGTCGGCATTATGGTCGTGGTACGGGAGCATCGGCCGCTGCGTGCCGATATGCGCGAGCAGCTTGGCGGTAACGCGGCTGTCCTCACCTGCGATCGCATCGGCCCGGGCGAGGATTGCGGCAGCGCGCGTCGAGAGATCGGACAAGTTGCCGATCGGGGTCGCGACGATATAGAGGCCGGGCGAGAGGCGCCCGTCCGCGGGCGGAGAGGAATTCATGGCGATAAGCATGGCAGAGGCTGCACCCCCCCGGCAATCGGGCTTGTTCGGGTTCCGATCGGTTGTAGGGGCGGGGTTGGCGCTGCTGCTCG
>CAXTUG010000197.1:0-6290 GCA_964247375.1 uncultured Sphingomonadaceae bacterium | reverse complement strand
GCAGGCCGAAGCTGGCGATCCCGGCCACGCCGCGCCCCGCGGCGCGCTGCAGCGCCTCTTCCAGCCGCGCCGCGACGCCGCCGCCCGCAACCGCGACGATGCCCGCCCCCTCGACCGTGCGCACCTCGCGCGTGAAGCCGGTGGCGAGGAGGATGGGGGACCGGGCGTCATCGACAGGAAAGCTCATCCCCAACCTCGCTCATCCCGAGTAGGGATCGAGTAGCGGCGCAGCCGCGTAGCGAAAGCCCGTATGGAAGGATCGTCCCGGTGCTTCGATACGCCCCTGCGGGCTACCCGGGCTCTACTCAGCATGAGCGGTTGATGAAAGGCTGATCAGCCTACGGCTTCAGGCAGGCGATCAGCCCCGCCATCACCGCCTTCGTCTCCGTCACGTCGCGCACGCGCACCGTGTCCAGCCCCAGCGTCTTCGCCGGATAGTCGTTGCCGCCCGGGAAGATCGCGTCGCCCAGGAACAGTATCTCGTCCAGCGCCACGTCCACCGTCTCGCTCAGCTTCTTCAGCCCATAGGCCTTGTCGACGCCCTTGCGGGTGATGTCGATCGAGGTCGATCCGCCCATGTTGATCGACAGGTCCGGCAGCATGTTCTGCAGGATCGACTGCAGCTGCTTGCGCTTGGCGTGATCGGGATCCCACTTGTCCTTCGCCTCGAGCGGGGCCTGCTGGCCGAGGGCGGAGAAGGTCACCTGGCTGCCGCGATCCTCGATCTGCTCGCCCCAGGTCTGCTCGTGCGCGAACCCGGCCTGCTCGACCGCCTTGTGCAGGGCGTCGCGGATCTGCTGGCCTTCATCGGCCGAGAACAGCTCGGCATAGACCTGCACCCAGTCGCCGTCCTGATGACGGTAGAGCTTGGTGCCGGTGGTCGGCTGGATGATGAAATTGTCGAGCGTGGCGGAGGCCGGCATACGGCTCACCACCTGCTTCTCGAACTGCGGCCAGTCGCCGCCGGAGATGATGTCGACCATCGCCACGTTGGTCAGGCGGGCGAGCAGCTCCGCCATCTCGTCGTCCAGCGGCTGCTTGCTGAGCGCCAGCGTGCCGTCCAGGTCGAAGGCGATAAGTTTTTTCATGCTCTTTCCTTTGAAATCTGACTCGCCCTCTGGCCATGCGTCTTTGCGAGGAGCGTAGCGACGAAGCAATCCAGTCCAAGATCTGAAGTTCTGGATTGCTTCGCTGCGCTCGCAACGACGATTTCAGATTGATCGAGCTTGTCTCTGCTTGGTCATGGGCAACAGGATCGTGTCGATCGCATGCGCTACGCCGTCATCGTCGTTGCTGGTCGAGACGTAGCCGGCCTTGCCCTTCACCGGATCGGGCGCCTGCCCCATCGCAATGGCGATGCCGGCGCGCTCGAACATCGGCACATCGTTATACTGGTCGCCCAGCACGGCCACCTGCGCCAGATCGACGCCGGCGATCCGCGCCAGCGTCGCGACGCCGTCGCCCTTATTGGCGGTGGGGTGGGTGAGGTCGAGATAGTAGGTCTGCGACATGCCGATCGTGGCGCGCGCCCCGATCGCGTCGCGCATCTTCGCCTGCAGGTCGAGCAGCAGGTCGTGATCGTCGCTGACCCAGGTGAGCTTGTCGACATGGTCGAACAGCGGCGTCAGGTCGGAACGCACGTCAGGCTGCTGCGAGGATGCCAGCACCTCGTGCGGCACGTGCGGATTGGCGGGATCGACGATGTGCCAGCGGCCATCGGCGAACACCCAAGGCGTGGCCGCGGTGCCGCCGGCAACACCGAAACTCTCCTCCACCGCGGTGCGCACCAGCTGGTGCCGCTCGACGATGCTGCCGTCCGGCGCGATGATGGTGCCGCCATTGAAGGCTGCGATCGGCCCGCTCGGCTTCAGCTTCTCCACCAGCCAGGCGATGCCGGACGGCGGCCGTGCGCTGATGAGGGTGAAGGGCACGCCCGCCGCCTGCAGCCGCCCGACCGCCTCGATCGTCGGCTGGGTCAGCTGCTTGTCGTGGTTGACCAGCGTGCCGTCGACGTCGCTGATCACGAGGGCGAGGCTCATCCGCCGATCTCGTGCCACCGGCGCCCGTCGCGCTCGAGCAGCTCGGCCGCCGCGGCCGGCCCGTCGCTGCCGCGCGGGTAGCGCTCGACCTTGCCCTTGCCCTTGGCCCAGCTGTCGAGGAACGGCTGTACCGCGGCCCAGCCCGCCTCGATCTGGTCGGCCCGCTGGAACAGCGTCTGGTCGCCCATCATCATGTCGTATAGCAAGGTCTCGTAGCCGGTGCGTCCGCCGATCCTGAAGCGGTCGGCATAGGTGAAGTCCAGCTCCGCCGGCACCGCCTGCAGCTTGGGTCCTGGCTGCTTCACCATGAAGTCGAGCCGGATCGCTTCGTCCGGCTGGATCTGCAGGATCAGGCGATTGGGCGGCAGGTCGGCGACCTGCGTATCGCGGAACAGCGCCAGCGGCACGGGCTTGAAGGTGACCACGATCTCCGTGTCGCGCGCCTTCAGCGCCTTGCCCGTGCGCAGGTAGAAGGGCACGCCCGCCCAGCGCCAGGTGTCCACCTGCAGCTTCAGCGCGACGTAGGTCGCGGTGTCGCTCTTCGGATCGACCTCCGGCGTCTTGCGATAACCCGCATACTGCCCGCGTACCGCGTCCGCCTTGGCCTCCGCTGGCGTCGGCCGGCGCACGGCAGTCAGCAGCTTGGCTTTCTCGGTGCGGATCGCGTCGGCCGAGAGGTCGTTGGGCGACTCCATCCCGATCATCGCCATCAGCTGGAACAGGTGGTTGGGCACCATGTCGCGCAGCGCGCCGGTCGCGTCGTAGAAGGCGCCGCGCGTGCCGACGTCCACCGCCTCGGCGGCGGTGATCTGGACATGGTCGATGTAGCGGTTGTTCCAGATCGCCTCCAGCCACGGATTGGCGAAGCGCGCGACCATGATGTTCTGGACCGTCTCCTTGCCGAGGAAATGGTCGATCCGATAGACTTGGCTCTCGGGTATGCGCGCCAGGATCTGCGCGTTCAGCGCCTGCGCCGACGCGAGATCGTGGCCAAACGGCTTCTCGATCGCGACCCGGCGGAAGCGGCCGCCGTTCTCGTCGAGCATGCCGGCGTCGGCCAGGCTGTCAACCAGCGGGCCGAAGAACTTGGCCGCCGTTGCCAGGTAGAAGACGGCATTGCCCTCGCCGAGCCGCGCCTTGAGATCGGCGAAGACCTGCGGCTGTGTGAAGTCGCCGCGCAGATAGGTGGTGCGCCGGCGCAGATCGTCCCAGCAGGCGCCCTTGGGAGCGAATTCGTCGAGCCCCGCGCGCAACGACTCGTCGTCACCCTCGCTGGAGCCGATGCCGATGATCGTGAAGTCCCGGCCGATCAGCCCGTCGGCGCAGAGGTTGGTGATCGCCGGCACCAGCAGCCGCCGCGCCAGATCGCCGGTGCCGCCGAAGATGACGAGCGTGGCGGGAGGCGCGGGCTTGGGTTTGGTGATCTTGGCCATACCTTAGCCCCTCACTGCGGCATCTCGACGTGGCCGCCGAAGCCGAAGCGCATCGCCGACAGCACCTGGTCGGCGAAGGTGTGATCCACCCGGCTGCGATAGCGCGCGAACAGGGCGGTGGTGAGCACGTTGGCGGGCACCGCCTCCTCCATCGCCGCCTCGACCGTCCAATGACCCTCGCCCGAGTCCGCCACGCGGCCCGAGAACTGGGCAAGCATCGGATCGCGGGCGAGCGCGATCGCGGTCAGGTCGAGCAACCAAGAGGAGATCACCGAACCGCGCCGCCACACCTCGGCAATGTCCTTGAGGTTGAGGTCGAACCGCTCGTCCTCCGGCAGCTTGTCCGACTTCTTGCCCTTGAGGATGTCGAAGCCTTCGGCATAGGCCTGCATCAGGCCGTACTCGATGCCGTTATGGATCATCTTCACGAAGTGGCCGGCGCCCGCCGGACCGGCGTGGATGTAACCCTTCTCCGCGCGCACGTCGTCCTGCGTGAGCCCGGGCGTGCGCGGGATCGTGCCGAGCCCCGGCGCCAGCGCGTCGAAGATCGGATCGAGCCCGGTCACGACGTCGTCGGGGCCGCCGATCATCATGCAGTAGCCGCGCTCCAGCCCCCACACGCCGCCCGACGTGCCGACGTCGACATAGTGGATCTGCTTCTCGCGCAGCGCCTTGGCGCGACGGATATCGTCCTTGTAGAAGGTGTTGCCACCGTCGATGATGATGTCGCCCGGCTCGGCATGCTCGGCCAGCGCCTTGATCGTGTCCTCGGTCGGTCCGCCGGCAGGCAGCATGACCCAGAAGATCGCAGGTTTCTCCAGCTTGGCCTTGAGGTCGGGCAGGCCGCTGGCGCCGACTGCGCCTTCCTTCACCAGATCGTCGATGAGCGGCTGGTTGCGGTCGTAGACCACCGCCTCATGGCCGTGCTGCAGCAGCCGCCGCACGATGTTTCCGCCCATCCGGCCGAGGCCGATCATCGCGATCCGCATATTTGTCTCCTGCTCGATGCAGTTCTACCGCCGTCACCCCGGACTTGTTCCGGGGTCCACCGTGTCGCGACGCCAGACGGTTCAGAAGGCGCGGAAAGGTGGATGCCGGGACGAGCCCGGCATGACGGGAACACGTTAGTTCAACGCTTCGGCGACCAACGCTTCGAGCCGGTTTAGGTCCCCGGTCTTGAGGTGCACGCGCAGGACGTGCTGGCCGCGCTCCGCCAGCACGTCGAGGTCGCCGCGCGCCTGCGCCAGCTGGACGATGCCGAAGCTCGCCTTGCGGCCGGGGATCGGCAGGTCGGGATCGGGGTGGCGGGTGATCTCCAGGAATACGCCGCTCCTGGGTCCGCCCTTGTAGGTCTGTCCCGTCGAGTGAAGGAAGCGCGGGCCGAAGCCGGCGATGGTCGCCACCGCCTTCTTCGTTACTACCTGCTCCCGCATGCGAGCGATCGCCGCCTCATGCTCGTCGTCGCGCTCGATATAAGCGAGAAAGCCGACATAGCGGCCCGGCTCGGCCGCGGCGAAGAAGCTGCGCAGGATCTGCACCGCATCGGTCGGCGCGAAGCCGTGGTCGCCGGGCGCGAAGAAGGCGAGCTCCGCATCCTCGTGGAACGCCGTCTCCGGCGCCAGGCTGCCCGACTGCTCATAGGCGTCGACCAGCTCGCGCGTCTTGATCTTCGCATCCTCCACGTCGGGCTGGTCGAACGGATCGATCCCGATCACCGCGCCGGCAATGGCGGTCGCGATCTCCCAGCGGAAGAATTCCTGGCCGATCAGCTCCTTGTCGGCGAGCCCGATCTTCACCACCGGCTGCCCGGCCGCGACCAGCGCGTCGACGTGGGCGGTCAGGTCGGGATCCTCGTCGCCGTCCAGGTTCAGCACCGCGAAGATGCGGTCGCTGCCATAGTCCTCGGCCGGCGCCAGCGGTTCGAGATCGACCGGCACGATGCCCTTGCCGTGCTTGCCGGTGGATTCGGCGAGCAGCTGTTCCAGCCACGCGCCGACCGGCTCCAGCTCCGGCGTGGTCAGGATCGTAACCTTGTCGCGCCCGGCATTGGCGGCCTCGCCCAGGATCACGCCCAGCTGCACGCCAGGATTCTCGCCCGGGGGCGCGTCCGGTCCGCACGCCTGCACCATCGGTGCTGCTTTGGCGAAGAAGTCCTCGACGTCGATGCCCATCATCGCCGTCGGCACCATTCCGAACACCGACAACACCGAGTAGCGTCCGCCGATCGCGGGATCGCCAAGGAAGATGTGCGCATAGCCATGCTCGCGCGCCAGCTTCTCCAGCTTGGAGCCGGGGTCGGTGACCGCCACGAAGCGGCTGCCGTCCTGCCCGGCGAGGTCCCAGAAATAGGCGCGCAGCAGCTCCGGCTCCATGGTCGAGCCGGACTTGGACGCGACCAGGAACAGCGCTTCCTTGGGATCGATTCTGCTTGCGACCGTCGCGATCTGCCCCGGATCGGTCGAGTCCAGCGCATGCACGGTCGGGTAGCCCGGCGCGGCGCCGATCACCTCGGCCAGCACCTCCGGACCCAGGCTCGATCCGCCCATGCCGAGCAGCACCACGTCCTTGTGGCCGCGCGCCTGCTCGGCCACCGCCTTCAACTGCGCGAAGTCGACCTGCTTGCCCTGCCCGGCGGCGAGCCAGCCGAGCCACTTGCCCTCGTCGCCGCCCGTCCAGACGCCGGCATCGCCGGCCCACAGCCGCCGCGTCCACGCATCGGCGCGCGCCTGCTCCAGCCGCGCCTCGACCGTCTTCTGCTGCGCTTCCGGCAGCACCGGCTCCATCGAGTCGAGCTTGTCGCCGGCGAGCTTCGCCCGCT
>CAXTUG010000196.1:611-6322 GCA_964247375.1 uncultured Sphingomonadaceae bacterium | reverse complement strand
GTCTCCGCCGGCGGCACGATCCGGCCATGAACCTGGATCGACCGTGCGATATGGTCCGCGCGCGCCGCGACGGACTCGAGCCCCATCAGCAGGCCGGCCTTGGCCTGGGCACGGGCGCGCTCCAGTTCCGCCGCGCTCAGCGTCTCGGCAGTGTCGGCCAGGATCGTGCGCGACAGCGCCAGCGCTTCGGCGGCGTCGTTGCGCGCGGCCGCGCAGTAGACGCCGAACAGACCGGTGTCGGCATAGGCGTGCGCCCAGGCGTAGATCGAGTAAGCGAGGCCGCGCTCCTCGCGCACCTGCTGGAACAGGCGCGACGACATGCCGCCGCCGACCGCGCTGGTGAACAGCGACAGGGCATGCAGGTCGGGATGATCGTGACCGACGCCTTCGTAGGCGAAGGCGACGTGCAGCTGGTCGAAGCGGCGGCGGTCGTGATGCGTGCCCCCGCCGAACTGCGCCGCTGCGGGTGCAGGCGGCGCGCCGGCCGCCATGTCGCCGAACAGGCGCTCGGCGAGTTGGAGCAGTTCGTCCTCATCGACCCTCCCCGCAGCCGCGAGCACCAGGCCGTCCGGGCGATACTGATCCGCGATCCAGCGGCGCATCGCAGGAACGTCGATCGCGGCGATGCTGGCCTCGTCGCCCAGCACGGCCTCGCCCAGCTGCTGCCCCGCGAACGCCGCCGCCTGGAGGTGGTCGAAGATGATGTCGTCGGGCGTGTCCCGCGCCTCGCCCAGTTCGGCCAGCACGACGTGGCGCTCGCGCTCGAGCTCGTCGGCGTCCAAGTCCGCATGGCGCACCAGGTCCGCGATGAGGGCGCTGCCGAGGGCGAGATCGCCCGCCAGCGCGCGTACCTGGAACACCGTGTGGTCGCGCGCGGTCCAGGCATTGAGCGCGCCGCCGCGATCCTCGATCGCCTCCGCGATCTGCCGCGCCGAACGTCCGCCCGCGCCCTTGAACACCATATGCTCGACCATGTGGGCGAGGCCGGACAGGCCGGCCGGCTCCGACCGCGCGCCGGCATCGGCATAGAGGCCCACTGCGATCGTCTCGACGCCCGCCATAGGCTCGACCGCGACGGTGAGCCCGTTGCCGAGCCGGTGCAGCCGCGCGCTCATGCGGCGACCGCCCGCTCGGCAATATAGGCCTGCACCGCGGCGCGATCGTTCGGCAGCACGTCGTACCGCTCCGACCGGTCGAACAGGTCGCCCACCCGGCGCGGCAGCGAGGGGCGCAGCCCGGTCGCGCGCTCGACCGCGTCCGGGAACTTGGCGGGGTGCGCGGTCGCGAGCGTCACCACCGGCACGTCGGCCGGCAGGTCGGCGGCGAGCGCGGCCGCGAAGCCGATCGCCGTGTGCGGATCGAGCATCGCCGCCGACCGCTCGTACGCGCGGCGCATGGCGAGCGTCATCGCCTCCGCGTCGATCCGCGCGCTGGCGAACAGCGCCGACGCCTCGCTGCGCATGCCCCTGGTCAGGTCGAGGCGCCGCTGCGCCTCGAACCCGCCCATCGCCGCGGCGAGCGCCGTACCGCTGCGGCCGTGCAGGTCGAACAGCAGGCGTTCGAAGTTGGAGCTGACCTGGATGTCCATCGACGGCGCCGCGGTGGGCGTAACCGTCCCCACGGAATAGTCGCCCTCGCTCAGCGCGCGGTGGAGAATATCGTTGACGTTGGTGGCGACGATCAGCCGGGCGATCGGCAGCCCCATCCGGGCCGCGACGTAGCCCGCGAACACGTCCCCGAAATTGCCCGTGGGCACGGAGAAGGCGACCGGCCGCTCCGGCGCGCCCAGGCGCACGGCGGCATAGAAATAGTAGACGATCTGCGCCGCCAGCCGCGCCCAGTTGATCGAGTTGACCGCCGACAGGGTGAAACGGCCGGCGAAGTCGCGGTCGGCGAACATCGCCTTCACCATCGCCTGGGCGTCGTCGAAGCTGCCCTCGATCGCGATGTTGTGGATGTTGGGCGCGAGCACGGTCGTCATCTGCCGGCGCTGCACCTCGGACACGCGGCCCTGCGGATGCAGCATGAACAGGTCGACCTTGACCCGACCGGCGAGCGCGTCGATCGCCGCCGAGCCGGTGTCGCCCGAGGTCGCGCCGACCACCGTCAGGTGCGTGTCGCGGTCGCCCAGGAAGCGTTCGAACAGCAGGCCGAGCAGCTGCAGCGCCACGTCCTTGAACGCGAGCGTGGGCCCGTGGAACAGCTCCAGCACCCACTGACCCGCCTCCAGCTGCACCAGCGGGGTGACGGCCCCGTGCGCGAATCGGCCGTAGGCGGCCTCGCACAGGCTGCGCAGGTTCTCGCGGCTCAGCGACTCTCCCACGAACGGCGCCAGGATCGCGACCGCGGTGTCGACGTAGGACAGACCGCGCAGGGCTTCGATGTCGACCCGCGAGAAGGCCGGCCACGCCTCCGGCACGTAGAGGCCGCCATCCGATGCGAGACCGGCAAGGGTCACGCCCTCGAAGTCGAGCGCGGGCGCAGTCCCGCGCGTGCTGACATAATGCATGCTGCCCGTTACCCGCGCCGCACGTTCAGAGCAACTTCAGCGCGGGGCGCGTGATCTCCGTTAGATCGACAGGAACATCTTCATTCCGGATGCTGCGCCCGCCTGCGCGCCCGCTGCCACAGCGCGACGGCGTAGATGGCGACCGCAACGCCCGCGAACAGGAACCACTGCACCGCGTAGGATAGATGGTTGTTGGGCAGGTCGCCGGGGTTCGGCGGCAGCGTCGGCTTCAGGCCGGGCGCCGCGGCGTCGCTGACGATCATCGGCGATCGCGGCGGGATGCGGTGCAGCAGGGCGGTGACGATCGACGCGCCGGTGGTGGTCCAGGTGAGGCGGCCGCGGACCGGTCCGCCCTTCCAGTCCGGCTTGTCGGCGGTGGCGGAAACGCCGACATCGACGGCGAAGCCCGGACCTTCGGCGCCGGTGCGGCAGAGCGCGATGTGGCGCCACCCCGTCGTGCCGTCGATTCCCCGGCCCGCTGCCATCTGCCAGCCGGTCACGTCGAGGCAGTAGCCGCTGGTGCGGCGGTACAGATCGTCATCGTCGATCGGGAACAGCGCGACGAGCGGCAGCGGCGGCTTGACCACGTTGGCGGCATAGTGCGCCAGCAGCGCCGCCTTCTCGTGACGGCGGTGCAGCTGCCACGTGCCGAGCCGCACCATCAGCAGGGCCGCCAGGGCGACGATGATCGTCGGCACGACCGGCACGGCGCGCTTCATGGAACGATCCGCCCCTCGTGCGCGGCGTTGCGATACTCCAGCGCCAGCAGCACGCCCTTGCTTCCGCGCAGACCGACCACGATCAGAGCGAGGGCGATCGGCGGCCAGAGCAGCATGTGCAACCAGAAAGGCGGGGAGAAGGCCAGCTCGACCGTGATCGCCAGCGCCGCCACCAGGGCGCCGATCACCAGCGTCAGGAAGGCGGCCGGCCCGTCGCCGACGTTGAACGCGGAGAAATCGAGACCGCAGCGGCGGCAGCGATCGGCGAAGCGCAGCCAGCCGGCGAACAGGCCCGGCGCATCGCAGCGCGGGCAGCGGCCGGCGAGGCCGGCCCGGATCGGCGATGGCGTCGCGTCCGGCACGTCAGGCGCGGCCGGCGCACCACGGATCGGGCTGCATGTCGACCGGCAGGCCGACCTCCCCCGGCGCGGGGAAGCGCGCCTTGAAGGTGAAGGCCTGCGGACAGGGGCCGTAGCGGTCGAGCAGCCACAAGCGGGACAGGCCTTCCTCCACCGTCGGACGATGACCCGCCGGGATCCACCACAGGGCCTGGTAGGCGCCCGCGAATCGATCGAACCACTGTCGCCGCTGCGCCATGTAGGGCGTGTGGCTGCTGCGATAGACGAAGGCGAACAGGCTGTCCGGATCGGTCCAGACCGACATATTGACGATGAACTGGGGATCGGGGGCGGGCCGGATCGCAGTCGCGCCCGCGCCCTCGTCGTCCTTCAGCCGCCACACGAAGCCGGACGCCGCGTCGGCCATGGCGTTAACGTGCGCGAGCGCCGCCATGAACGGGGCAACCGCCGGATCGTCGGCGGGCGCGACCAGGCGCCCGGCGTTGATCTGCGCCAGCTGCCAGGCCGCGGTCATCAGCCGGCGAGCTGCGCGCCCCAGCCGCCCCAGACGTAGATCGAGACGAACAGGAACAGCCACACCACGTCGACGAAGTGCCAGTACCAGGCGGCCGCCTCGAATCCGAAATGATGGCGCGGCGTGAAGTCCCCACGATAGGCGCGGATCAGGTTCACGATCAGGAAGATCGTGCCGACCAGCACGTGGAAACCGTGGAAGCCGGTCGCCATGAAGAAGGCCGCGCCGTAGTTCAGTCCCTTGAAGGCGAACGGCGCGTGGGCATATTCCCACGCCTGGATGCCGGAGAAGGTCAGCCCCAGCAGGATCGTGCACCACAGGCCCCGGATCATGCCCTGGCGATCGCCGTGGAGCAGCGCGTGGTGCGCCCAGGTGACGGTCGTGCCCGAGCAGAGCAGGATCATCGTGTTCAGCAGCGGGAAGGCGAACGGATCGATGACGATCAGGCCCTTGGGCGGCCAGACGCCGCCGACCGTGTCGACCGTCGACGGGAACAGCGAGAAGTCGAACCAGGCCCAGAACCAGCCGACGAAGAACATCACCTCCGACGCGATGAACAGGATCATGCCGTAGCGCAGGTGGAGCGAGACGACCGGCGTATGGTCGCCGGCACGCGCCTCGCGGATCACGTCGGACCACCAGGAGAACATGGTGAAGAGCACGCCTGCCAGGCCGATGAAGAAGGTCGGGCCGCCAAAATTGGCGCCATGCATCCACATGATGCCGCCCGCCGCCATCAGCAGCGCGCTGAACGATCCGACCAGCGGCCAGATGCTCGGCGGCAGGATGTGGTAATCGTGGCTCTTCGCTCCGGCCATGCTGCTATCTCGTCCCTGTCTGTCTGCTGGGTCCCTTAGCTCGCCGTTCGCGGCTTCGCTACGGGGTAAAAAGTGTAGGAGAGCGTGATCTCGCTGATGTCGGCCGCGTCCGGATCCTTGGCGAAGCCGGGATCGACGTAGAAGACGACCGGCATGCGCACGCGCTCGTGCGGCCGCAGCGTCTGCTCGGTGAAGCAGAAGCACTGGATCTTGACGAAATACTGGCCGGCCTGGACGGGGGTGACGTTGAACACCGCCGATCCGGTGAGCGGACGGTCGCTGCTGTTGACGGCGGTGAAGAACACCATCTGCCGCACGCCCACCGCCACGCGGGTGACGCGCTGGTCGGGCTCGAACCGCCACGCCAGGCTGGGCGAGACGTTGGCGTCGAAGCGGACGTTGACGAAGCGGCCCGCGACCGGTCCTGGCGCCACCGCGTTCAGCCGCTGCTGGACGGTGCCGTTCCACCCCGTCGCCTGGCAGAACAGGCGGTAGAGCGGCACGCTGGCGAAGCCGAGCGCAACCATCGCCGCGACCAGTCCCACCATGAGCAGGCCGGTGCGCCGCTTGGCGCGATCGAGCGGGAGCGTAGCCGGCATCACGTCATCCGGGCGACGGCGATCGCGAAGAACAGGGTGACGAGCGCGCCCAGGATCAGCGCCGTGACCTTGGCCCGCGCCCGCTGGCGGCGGCGATATTCCTGCTCGAATTCGGGAGTCATGTTGTGAACGCTCTTGCCAAACGCCTGCCGTTCCCCGGGGGCCAGCCGGGGGGCCGCGGGGCCAGGTGGCG
>CAXTUG010000196.1:0-601 GCA_964247375.1 uncultured Sphingomonadaceae bacterium | reverse complement strand
CCCCCGGGCCGGCCCGCCGGTTTTTCCCGGCCGCGGCCCCCGGGATGGCCCCGGGGAACGGCAAGCTTTGCGCCAAGCTCATGCGAGCACCATCCGGTCGACGACCAGGGCGCCGAACAGCACGAACAGGTAGAGGATGGAGAAACGGAACAGCGCGCGCTCGGGCTTCATCAGCGCCTGCTCGGTCTGGCGGCTGGCGCCGACCCGCACCGCCAGGAGCAGGAACCAGGCGGTGAGCAGCACCGACGCCGCGCCGTAGATGAGACCGGTCTCGCCGAGCAGCCATGGCGCCACCGCGGCCGCCGCCATCGGCAGACTGTAGAGCAGCACCTGCCGCCGGGTCGCGCCGATGCCCGCCACGACCGGCAGCATCGGCACGCCGGCCGCGGCATAATCCGTGCGCACGAACAGCGACAGCGCCCAGAAATGCGGCGGCGTCCACAGGAAGATGAGCAGGAACAGCAGCACCGGCAAGGTGTCGATCCGCCCGGTCGCGGCCGCCCAGCCGATCAGCGGCGGGAAGGCGCCGGCCGCCCCGCCGATCACGATGTTCTGCGGCGTCCGCGGCTTCAGCCAGACGGTGTAGACCAGCACGTAGAAC
>CAXTUG010000195.1:0-6353 GCA_964247375.1 uncultured Sphingomonadaceae bacterium | reverse complement strand
GGGTCGTCGCGCTGCTGGGCGACAACGGCCAGCCGGTCGAGTTCGACCAGCCGCTCGCGATCATCGAATAAGCGGGCCGTCCCGAGTGGCCAAGATCGAAAAAGTCCTGATCGCCAATCGCGGCGAGATCGCGCTCCGCATTCATCGCGCCTGCCACGAGATGGGCATCCGCACCGTAGCGGCGCACTCCACTGCCGACGCCGACGCGATGCACGTGCGGCTGGCGGACGAGGCGATCTGCATCGGGCCTCCCGCGGCGGCCGACTCCTACCTCAACATTCCCAACATCATCTCGGCGGCCGAGATCTCCGGCGCCGACGCGATCCATCCCGGCTACGGCTTCCTCTCGGAAAATGCCAAGTTCGCCGAGATCGTCGAGGCGCACGACATCATCTGGATCGGGCCCAAGCCCGAGCATATCCGCACGATGGGCGACAAGATCGAGGCGAAGCTTACCGCGGCCAAGCTCGGCCTGCCGCTGGTGCCGGGTTCGGATGGCCCTCTGACCGACCTGAACGAGGCCAAGCGGGTCGCGCGCGAGATCGGCTATCCGGTGCTGATCAAGGCCGCGTCGGGCGGCGGCGGCCGCGGCATGAAGGTGGTCACGTCCGAGGACCTGCTCGAGACGCTGATGGAGCAGGCCGGGAGCGAGGCCGCGGCGGCGTTCGGCGACGCGACCGTCTATATGGAGAAGTATCTCGGCGATCCGCGCCATATCGAGTTCCAGATCTTCGGCGACGGCAACGGCCACGCCATCCACCTCGGCGAGCGCGACTGCTCGCTGCAGCGGCGCCACCAGAAGGTGCTGGAGGAGGCGCCCTCCCCCGTCATCTCGCCGGAAGAACGCGCGCGCATGGGCGGCATCGTCGCCCGGGCGATGGCCGACATGGGCTATCGCGGCGCCGGCACGATCGAGTTCCTGTGGGAGAATGGCGAGTTCTACTTCATCGAGATGAATACCCGCCTGCAGGTGGAGCATCCGGTGACGGAGGCGATCACCGGGCTCGACCTCGTCCGCGAGCAGATCCGCATCGCGGAGGGCCATCCGCTGACGCTGCGCCAGGAGGACGTGGTCTTCCGCGGCCACGCCATCGAGTGCCGCATCAACGCCGAGGATCCGCGCACCTTCGCCCCCTCGCCCGGGCTGGTGAAGCAGTATCACGCGCCGGGCGGCATGAACGTGCGCGTCGATAGCGGCCTCTACGCCGGCTACCGCATTCCGCCCTACTACGATTCGATGATCGCCAAGCTGATCGTCTACGGCACCACCCGCAACGGTGCGCTGCGCCGGCTGCGGCGCGCGCTGGAGGAGTTCGTGGTGGACGGCGTGAAGACCACCATCCCGCTCCACCAGGCGCTGCTGGACGACCCGCAATTCCAGGCGGGGGATTACACGATCAAGTGGCTGGAACAGTGGCTGGCCGACCAGGAGGACTGACCGACCTGCGCGTGCTGCTGCGCGACATGGCGCCGGTGCTGGACGATCGGCCGTACCGCTTCGACGCCTACGAAGCAGGCATCGCCCCTCCCGCCGATACCTTCGCCCTGATCCACGAAGCGGAGGGCAGCACGGTGATCGCGCCTGCCGCCGATGGCGACTGGGCCAGGATCAGCCTGGCAGTGCATTCCAGCCTGTCGGCCGTGGGTCTGAGTGCCGCGATCGCCCGCGCGCTCGCCGATCGCGCCCTTCCCGCCAACATCGTCGCCGGTTACCATCACGACCATCTGTTCGTGCCATGGGCGCGGCGCCAGGAAGCCCTGGCTGCGCTCGCCGGATTGTCGGAACGCGCGTCGTGAGAGCTGTCATCTACCACAATCCGCGCTGCTCCAAGTCGCGCGAGGCGCTGGCGCTGCTGGAGCAGGCGGGCGCCGAGGTCACGATCGTCGACTATCTGAAGCATCCGCCTACGGCTGCGGAGCTGGCGCGGCTCTATGCGAAAGCGGGCATCACGCCCCGCGCGGGACTGCGCGCGAGCGAGGCCGCCGCCAAACCGCTCGAGAATGCGTCCGACGAGGCGATCCTCGCCGCAATGGCCGCCAACCCTGTCCTGATCGAACGTCCGCTGGTGGAGACCGACCGGGGCGTGCGCCTCGGCCGACCGCCCGCGCGTGTGCGGGAGATAGTGTAAGGCTCAGGCGGCCTTCTTCTGACGGCGCGCCTTCTCCAGTTTCTTCAGTACCATCTCGCGCTTGAGCCGCGACAGATGGTCGATGAAGAGAATGCCCTCGAGATGGTCCATCTCGTGCTGGAGACAGGTCGCCAGCATGCCGTCGATCTGCTCGTCATGCTGGCTGCCCTGCGCATCGAGCCAGCGCGCGCGGATCGTCGCCGGCCGCTCGACCTCGGCATACTGGTCGGGCACCGACAGGCAGCCCTCATTATAGACGTTCAGGTCGTCCGACGGCTGGCTCAGCTCCGGATTGATGAAGACCAGCGGCTTGCGGATCGGCTGCCCGTCCGCATCCTCTTCCTCCTGCAGGTCGATCACCAGCACGCGCTTCGGCACGCCGACCTGGATCGCCGCCAGGCCGATGCCGGGCGCGGCATACATCGTCTCGAACATGTCTGCGATCAGCGTGCGCAGGTCGTCGTCCACCGTCTCAACGGGGGTCGATTTCACGCGCAGCCGGGGATCCGGCGCCTCCAGGATGGGAAGAATGGCCATGCGGGCAATTTAGGCCGACGGCGCCTCGCCTTCAAGCGCAGGCTCCCACAGCTCGATCGCATTGCCTTCCGGATCGTGGATGCGGGCGAAACGGCCGACGCCCGGCATGTCCCAGTCGGGTTGGGTGATCACCTCGATACCCTTCGCCGTCAGGTCGGCCTTCAACGCGTCCAGCCCCTCGACGCGAAAGTTGAGCATGTACTGCTTGTCTGCGGGGAAATAGTCCGTGTCGGCAGCGAACGGCGAGAAGACGGTCTGGCCGGCCTGCTGGGTCCACAGGCCCCACTCGCCCCCGCCGACGCCGAGATTGTCCGCGTACCAGGCGGCGAGCGCCGCCTTGTCGCGGGCGCGGAAGAACACGCCGCCGATGCCCGTAACCGCCATATCCGCTCTCCCCTCGATCAGGCGACCGGCCTTCGCGCCCGCAATGCCTGCGCCAGCGTACCCTCATCCAGATAGTCGAGTTCGCCCCCGACCGGCAAGCCGTGCGCCAGCTGCGTCACCCGGACGGGAAAGCGCTCGATCCGCTCGGCGATGTAGTGCGCGGTGGTCTGCCCCTCGAGCGTCGCGTTCATCGCCAGCACGACCTCGTCGATCCCGCCGGCCGAGGACCGCCCAACCAATCCGTCGATCGCCAGATCCTCCGGGCGAATTCCCTCCAAAGCCGAGAGACGTCCGCCAAGCACATGATAGCGGCCGGGGAAGAGCCGGGTGCGGTCGAGCGCCCACAGGTCCGCCACCTCCTCCACCACGCACAGCATGCGCCGGTCGCGGCGCGGATCGGCGCAGATCTGGCAGGGGTCGACCGTATCGACATTGCCGCAGGTCGAGCAGGTCGCGAGCCTGTCGCTGACCGCTTCCAGCGCGCGCAGCAGCGGGCCGAGCGCCGCCTCCCGCTTCTTCAGCAGGTGCAGCACCGCCCGCCGGGCCGAGCGCGGTCCCAGGCCAGGCAAGCGGGCGAGCGCCTGCGTCAGCGTTTCGATCTCGGAAGATGCCATGCGGCTTATATGGCGGCCGCACGCGCGGCGTACCAGCCTTCCGTCAGGTGCACATCCGCGACGATCGGCGGTGGCATCGGCCGGCCGATTGTGGTGAAGGCGGCCCATGCGGATCATCTTCATGGGCACGCCCGATTTCGCCGTTCCGACCCTGGATGCGCTGCATGCGGCCGGGCACGACATCGTCGCCGTCTATACCCAGCCGCCGCGGCCCGCCGGCCCCGGCCAGGCCGCCCCGCCCTCGCCCGGCCAGTTGCGCGCCGCGGCGCTCGGCCTGCCGGTGCGCTCGCCCGGGTCGCTCCGCAGCGAAGAGGAGCAGGCGGCTTTCGCAGCCTTGGAACCCGACGCGGCGATCGTCGCAGCCTACGGCCTTATCCTGCCGCAGCCGATCCTCGACGCGCCGATCTGGGAGTGCCTGAACGTCCACGCCTCGCTGCTGCCGCGCTGGCGCGGCGCGGCCCCGGTGCAGCGCGCCATCCTGGCGGGCGATGCGGAGACCGGCGTCACCATCATGGCGATGGAGGCCGGGCTCGATACGGGCGACATGCTGCTGGTCGAGCGTGTACCCATCGCCGACAAGGATGCGGGCAGGCTCACCGCCGAGCTCGCGAGGATGGGGGCACGGATGATGGTCGACGTGCTCGCCGATCCGGGTGCTTTCCTGCCCGAGCCGCAGCCGGAAGGCGGCGTCACCTACGCCGCCAAGATCGACAAGGCCGAGGCGCGGATCGACTTCACGCGTCCAGCCGTGGAGGTGGAACGGCAGGTCCGGGCCTTCGCACCGGCGCCCGGTGCCTGGTTCGATCATGGCGGCGAGCGCATCCGAATCCTCTCCGCGCATTGCATCGATCTCTCCGGCGCGCCCGGCACCGTGCTGGACGATCGGCTGACGATCGCCTGCGGCGGTGGGGCGATCCAGCCGGCGACGGTTCAGCGCGCAGGCCGCGGGGTGATGACGGCGGCGGAGCTGCTGCGCGGCTTCGGCATCCCGGCAGGCACGGCCCTGAAGCCCTCTCCCCGTCCCCGCCGGCGGGGGGGGGGGGGGGGGGGCGCCGCCCCCCCCCGGTCGCCTAGGCGCGATGCAGCCGCCAATCTCACGCCCCCTCTCCCCAACACGCTTCCGCCTGACGGTGGAGTATGACGGCCGGCCCTACATGGGCTGGCAGCGCCAGGCGCATGGTCCCTCGGTCCAGCAGGCGATCGAGGAAGCGGTGACGGGCGTCACCGGCGAGACGGCGCCGCTCCATGCCGCGGGCCGCACCGACGCCGGCGTGCACGCGTTCGCGATGGCTGCGCACGTCGATATCGCCAAGCCGATCGCACCCTTCCGCCTGATGGAGGCGCTCAACGCGCATCTGAAGCCGCAGCCGATCGCCATCCTCGCCTGCGACGCCGTGCCGGAGGACTGGCATGCCCGCTTCTCCTGCATCGGCCGCGACTATCGCTACCGGATCGTCAACCGGCGCGCGCCGCTGGCGCTGCAGGCCGGCCGCGCCTGGCGGATCGCCCGCCCGCTCGATGACGTAGCAATGCAGGCGGCTGCGCAGCGGCTGGTGGGTCGGCACGACTTCACCACCTTCCGCTCCGTCCACTGCCAGGCGGAGAGCCCGGTGAAGACGCTCGACCGATTGGACGTGCGGCGCGAGGGCGACGCCGTGCTGATCGAGGCGTCGGCCCGCTCCTTCCTCCACCATCAGGTGCGTTCGATGGTCGGCTGCGTGGCGCTGGTCGGGCAGGGACAATGGAGCGCGCGCGACCTGGACGACGCGCTGGCGGCGCGGGACCGATCGGCCCTGGGCCTCAACGCGCCGGCCGAAGGGCTCTACTTCGTACGCGCGCGCTACTGATCGCCGCGGACGGCCCTACTCCGCCGCGACCGCCTCACGCTCCGCATCGGCCGGAACCGGGAAGTCCTGCTCCTGCAGGAAGCGTTCGGCATCCAGCGCGGCCATGCAGCCGGTGCCGGCAGCGGTGATCGCCTGGCGATAGACCTTGTCCATCACGTCGCCGCAGGCGAACACGCCGGGGATGCTGGTCCTGGCGGTGCCGGGCGTCACGCGGATATAGCCCTCGTCCAGATCGAGCTGGCCCGCGAACAATTCGGTCGAAGGATGATGGCCGATCGCGACGAAGCCGCCGTCGACCTCCAGCGTGGACAGCTCGCCGGTGCGCGTATCCTTGAGCTCGATCGCTACGAGCCCGGTCTGCTGGTCGCCGATGAAACGCTCCACCGCCTTGTTCCACAGCGGCGTGATGCCCCGGTGCGCGAACAGCCGCTCCTGCAGGATCTTCTCGGCGCGCAGGCTGTCGCGGCGGTGGATCAGCGTCACATCGTGGCTGTGATTGGTCATGTAGAGCGCTTCCTCGACCGCGGTGTTGCCGCCGCCGATCACGGCAACCTTCTTGCCGCGATAGAAGAAGCCGTCGCAGGTGGCGCAGGCCGACACGCCCTTGCCGCCGAGCTCCGCCTCGCCCGGCACGCCGAGCCACTTGGCCTGGGCGCCGGTCGCGATCACCAGCGTGTCGCAGACGTAGAGCGCGCCGCCGTCGCCCTTCAGCCGGAACGGCCGCTCGGACAGGTCGACCTCGACGATCGTGTCCCACACCATCTGCGTGCCGACATGCTCGGCCTGGGCCTGCATCTCCTCCATCAGCCAGGGGCCCTGGATGACGTCGCGGAAGCCGGGAT
>CAXTUG010000194.1:0-6379 GCA_964247375.1 uncultured Sphingomonadaceae bacterium | reverse complement strand
CGAACAGCCGGAACCAGGGGCTCGGCCGGATCACCCGGTTCTGGTCGAGCAGGGTCAGCTTGCCCTCGGTCTCCAGCACGCGCTGGATCACGAACATCACGTCGGGCCGGCCCGCATCATATTCGTCGAACACCAGCGCCGACGGCGTCTGCAGCGCCCACGGCAGCAGGCCTTCGCGGAACTCCGTCACCTGCTGGCTCTCGCGCAGCACGATCGCGTCGCGACCGACGAGGTCGATGCGGCTGATATGCGCGTCCAGGTTGATGCGGACCGTCGGCCAGTTGAGCCGCGCCGCCACCTGCTCGATATGGCTCGACTTGCCGGTGCCGTGATAGCCCTGGATCATCACGCGGCGGTTGAAGGCGAAGCCGGCGCAGATCGCGAGCGTCGTGTCGGGATCGAACACATAGGCCGGATCGAGGTCGGGCACGCGCTCGTCGGCTTCGGAGAAGGCCGGCACCTGCATGTCGGAGTCGATTCCGAACAGGTCGCGCACCGTCTTCATCTGGTCGGGCGCGGCCATCACCGGGTCGGAGCGGCTATCGGGCTGGGTGTTCGGCAGGTCGGCCATGATCGTCTCGAACTGGTACGGAGGAGTCGGAACGGCGGTAAAGCCTAGCCGATCCGCCCGCAACCGATCAGCTACCCGTTCCCCAGCCTTCGCCGGGAACGATGAAGCGTTTCAGGAAACCTTGGCCGGCAGAGGAAAGAGGTCGACGAACCGCTCTGCCAGGGCGCGTTCGCCTACGATCTCGACCATCCCCGCAGCCTCCACCGCCGCCAGCGGCTGGCGCGCATAGACGATTGCGGCGATGTTGCGCGCTTCCGCGGTCGTCATGGTGAAGTCGGGATCGGCCGCTTCGGCGCGGGTAACCTCGAATCCGCCGCCGTGCAGGTGCGCGGCGAACGGATCGCCGTCGATCGTGAAGCCGATGCGCGCGTCGAAGCCCCGCGCGCGCTCGGGATCCAGCATGGTCCGGAACGACATCATCAGCGATGCACCGCTCAGCGGCAGCCGCGGATCGTGCAGCGGCGAGCGCACCGCCCAGCGCCCGAGCGCCGCCAGTGGCGCCTCGCTCTCATAGCCCCACGGCGTAAGTTCGTAGACCTGCACCGACGCGGGCGGCGGCAGCCGGCGACGGACGACCAGCCCGTTCGCTTCGAGACTCTCCAGCCGTTGCGTGAGGACGTTCGCGCTGACCCCCGGCAGACCGCGGCGGATCTCGC
The DNA here is from genome assembly GCA_964247375.1 of uncultured Sphingomonadaceae bacterium. Taxonomy (GTDB): domain Bacteria; phylum Pseudomonadota; class Alphaproteobacteria; order Sphingomonadales; family Sphingomonadaceae; genus Sphingomonas_I. Next base: position 5,152 of record CAXTUG010000194.1, on the reverse strand, counting down.
CGAAACGGCGGGGACCGAACATGAGCTCGCGCAGGATCAGCGGCACCCAGCGCTCGCCCACCAGCTCCAGCGCGAACGCCATGCCGCAGGCATCGTCGTAGAGCCGGCGGGGCAAAGCTTTGGTTACTTTTGCTAACTCCATAGTTGTTTTTAATAACTGAAAGGCGCATCAGAGGCAAGTCGAGTGATTCGCATAGATGTGAGAGGAGCCGACCATGCCCAAGATGATCTTCGTGAACCTGCCGGTGCAGGACGTCGCCAGATCGACCGCCTTCTACCAGGCGATCGGCTGCACCCACGACACCAGCCTGTGCAAGGGGCCGGAGGCGGCGATGCTGGTGTGGTCGGATACGATCACCTTCATGCTGCTGAGCCATCCCTTCTACGCCACGTTCACCGACAAGCAGATCGTGGACGCGCACCGGGCGAGCGAGGTGCTGCTCTGCCTGTCCCGCGACAGCCGGGCGGAGGTCGACGCGATCACCGAGGCCGCGGGCCCGGCGGGGGGGCGGCCCCCGCCCCCCCCGCGGCCGGGGCCGCGCCCGGCGGCAGGGCCGATCCGCGGCCGCCGCAGGATACCCCGTTCATGTACGGCCGCAGCTTCGAGGATCCCGACGGCCACGTCTTCGAGCCGATGTGGATGGACGTCGCAGCAGCCTTGGCCCCCGTCGAGTCCGAAGCGGTCGCGGCCTGAGCGCCGCTTCAACGGGGAGGCTTCCGATGTCCGATCGTCCTATCATCACCGCGTTCAGCTGGGTGCCCGATTTCGCCAGAGGCCACGTACGCGACCTGCGCGTGCGCTGGGCACTGGAAGAGGTCGGTCAGCCGTATGACGTCCGCCTGGTCGACGGCGCCAGCGTGAAGAGTGCCGACCATCGCCGGCTGCAGCCGTTCGGGCAGGTGCCGACCTATGAGCGGGACGGCATCGCCCTGTTCGAATCCGGCGCGATCCTGATGCAGATCGCGCGCACCTGGCCGGGTCTCCTGCCTGCCGACCCGTTCGGCGCGGCCAGGGCGGAGCAGTGGGTGTTCGCCGCGATGACCTCGGTCGAGCCGGCGGTGCAGGATCTGGCGCTGGTCGACGTGTTCGAGGCGGATCAGCCGTGGCGCGAGGCGCGGCGCCCGCTCAGCGTGAAGCGCGTCCGCGGCCGCCTGGTCGATCTCGCCAACCGGCTGGGCGACAAACCCTATCTGGACGGCGACTTCACCGCGGGCGACCTGATGATGACATGCGTGCTGAGGGGGCTCGAACCGTCGGGGCTGCTCGACGACTATCCGACCTTGGCGGCCTATGTGGCGCGTGCCCGGGCGCGGCCCGCATTCCAGCGTGCGCTGGCGGCGCATCTCGCCGATTTCGACCAGGCGCCGGTCGCGACCTGACCGGAACACGCATCGTTCCCCGACATCCATGGAGGCGGAAATGACCGACAATTTCGTGTGGTACGAACTGTGTACGCGCGACCTGGACGCCGCGCAGGACTTCTACGGCAAGGTGATCGGCTGGACGGCGGCGCCGTTCGGCGCGGACGGCGGCAGTGACTACCGCATCTGGTCGATGGACAGCGCCGGCGTGGGCGGGCTGATGCCGCTGCCGGACGGCATGCCGCAGTCCTTCTGGAGCGGCTATGTCGGCGTCGCCGACTGCGACGCCGCGATCGAGCGGGCGAGAAGCGCCGGCGCCACGATCCACCGGGTCATGGACCTTCCCGACGTCGGCAAGATCGCTCTGATCGCCGATCCCCAGGGCGTCGGCTACGCGATGATCCAGGGCTATAGCGCGCGCAGGAGCGAGGCGTTCGACCCGGCGAAGCCGGGCCACGGCAACTGGCACGAACTGCACAGCCCCGATGCGCCCGCCGCATTCGACTATTATGCTCGCCAGCATGGCTGGACCAGGGGGCAGACCATGCCGATGGGTCCGATGGGCGACTATCAGCTGTTCCAGGCGGACGGCGTCGACGTCGGCGGCATGATGCCGGTGCAGAGCGGCGGGCAGCCGACCTGGCTCTACTATTTCGGCGTGCCCGGCGTGGAAGAGGCGGTCGAGCGCATCACCGGGCACGGCGGATCCGTGATCAACGGGCCGCACGAGGTGCCGGGCGGCGCGTGGATCGCCCAGTTCGCCGATCCGCAGGGCGCCGTCGCAGCGGTGGTCGGCCCACGCAGCAGTGGAGGGGATCAATGACCCGCATCACGCCCTGTCTGTGGTATGACGGCAATGCCGAGGAGGCGGCCGAGCTCTACGCCTCGATCTTTCCGGATTCGTCGGTCGATGCCGTTCACCGCGCCCCGGCCGATTATCCCAGCGGCAAGGCCGGCGACGTGCTCACCGTGGATTTCACGGTACTGGGCAAGAAATTCATGGGTCTGAACGGCGGCCCCGCTTTCACGTTCGATCAGGCCGTATCGTTCCAGGTCCACACGGCGGACCAGGCGGAGACCGACCTTTACTGGAACGCGATCCTGGACAGCGGCGGCAGTGCCAACGTTTGCGGCTGGTGCAAGGACCGGTTCGGCCTGCCGTGGCAGATCACGCCCACGCGCCTGAGCGAGATGATGACCAGCCCCGACCAGGCGGCGGCGAAGCGCGCGATGGAGGCGATGATGCAGATGGGCAAGATCGACATCGCGACGCTGGAGCGCGCCTTTGCAGGAGAAGCGGCGTGAGCACCGATCACGAACTGTCGATCGAGCGGGTGATAGACGCGCCGGTCGCGGCCGTGTGGCGCGCCTGGACCGATCATCTGGAGGAATGGTGGGCGCCGAAGCCCTGGACGAGCAGGGTCGTCGCGCAGGATCTCCGCGCCGGCGGCAGGTCGGTGATCGACATGCGCGGGCCGGACGGCTCGGGCGGGCCGATGGAAGGCATCTTCCTGGAGGTCACGCCGGAGCGCCGCATCGTCTTCACCAACATCGTCGACGGCGACTGGCAGCCCCGCGATCCGCAACCGGTGGCGATCATCGGCTGGTTCGAACTCGCCGACGCGGGCGAAGGCCGCACGCTCTACCGCGCGGGCGCGCGCCACTGGACCGCCGAAGCGATGGAGCGGCACCGCGCCATGGGCTTCGAGCAGGGCTGGACGACCGTGGCGGAGCAGCTGGAGGCGGTGGCGAAGCGGCTGGCGGCCGAGGCCTGACCTGCCTGTCTCCTACCTCACCGCTGGCGGCGAGTAGTTCGAGCCTCTCGGGACAGCTGCCCGGAACGACGGGTAAGGGCACAAGCTTCGCTTTACGACACAGAGTTAAAGGCGGACCAAGTAGTAGACCCACATAGCCACGAGCAGCACCACGCTGGCGAGGAAGAGATTGAAGCGGTGCCGCACATTGTTGCTGCTGATGTGGATCGCGCTGTGCGCCGCGCGCAACGCGACGAAAGCCCAGGCGAGCGCGATCAGCAGGCCGTCCGTGCGCCGCTCGGCAATGGCGAGCAGTCCCAGCACGTAGAATAGCTGCGGGAATTCGAGCAGGTTCATGTAGTTGCGGTTGGCGACCGCCACGTCGGCCGGCACCTGATCCGTCTCGCCCAACCGGAAGTCGCGCGCCCGCACGCGCCCGGCGCGTGCCGCCCCGAACCGCCGCCGACCGGTCAGCAGCAGCATGACCAGCGTCAGCAGCGCCAGCGCCGTCATCGGCCAGACCATAGGGGCATGCGCCATCCTGAACTCCTTATACGTGTTGCCGGCACAGCATATCGGCAACCCGCCTGCTAGCATATAGTGCTTTCACTCTGGGCAAATTTGCCGTAGAGTGCTAGCATGAACAGCAAGCAGGTGAGGACGCTCAGCGCGATCTTTACCGATCCGGTCCCGGCCACGATCGAGTGGGCTGCCATCGAGCGATTGTTGATCGCACTGGGCCGCAGGATGGTGGAAGGGAGCGGATCACGGGTGCGGTTCGAACGTAACGGCGCGATCGCCGGCTTTCATCGCCCTCATCCTGAGAAGGAGGCGAAGCGCTATCAGGTCCGGGATGTTCGCGACTATCTGATACGGCTGGGCGTTCAGCCATGACCCATTCTGGAGGTGGGAGTTCGCTATGAAGACGCTCCATTACCACGGCTATTCCGCCACCGTGGAGTTCGATCCGGAGGACATGATCCTCACCGGCAGGATCGCCGGCATCAGGGATGTCGTCGGCTTCCATGCCGATAATGCCCATGATCTGGTCCGCGCCTTTCACGAGGCGGTGGACGATTATGTTCATACCTGCGCGAAGGTCGGCAAGAAGCCGGAGAAACCTTATAGCGGCAAGGTCATGTTTCGGCTGCATCCCGCAGTCCACGCCAAGGCTGCGCTTGCCGCCGAACTTTCCGGAAAGAGCCTGAACGCCTGGGGCGAAGATGCGTTGCGCACTGCCGCCGAACGCGTGGTGGGTGCAGACAGGTGAGCGCCTGCGCCGACATCGCCGCGTTCAGGCGAAAGCGGGCGCTTTCTTCAGCTGGGTGTAGGCATCGATCACCGCGCGGAGTTGCGCCTCGTGCGTGCGGTCGCCGCCGTTGCGGTCGGGATGGTAGCGGCGTACCAGGTCCGAGTAGCGCTCGCGCAGCGCGCGCCGGTCGGCATCCGCGTCGAGCCCCAGCACCTTGAGCGCGCGCCGGTCGCCGTCGCTCAGCGGCTTGCCGTCCTTGCGCATCGCCTGCCTGCCGGTGCCGTAGCGCGCCTGGATCGCGTCAAGCGGATCGATGAAGTCGGTCCAGCGCGGGGTGCCGCCCGCACCGGCCGCCGCAAAGGCGCGGGTCTCGCGCTCCCACCCGGCATAGGGGCGCTGCTGCGCGCTGATCTCCTCGGCGGTCATGCCGTTGAAGAAATTGTAGCGCGCATTGAACTCCCGCACATGATCCAGGCAGAAGTAGCGCCACGCGCCCGGGCCGTCGGCGCCGGCCCGCGGCCCGCCTTCCGCCGGCGCCCGGAACTCGCCCACCTCGGTACAGCCCGGCTGGCTGCACGCACGCTGCCCCGGCACGCGGCCGTGGAAACGGGGTTGTCGGGACTTCGTATCTGGCACGCTGAAACTCCTGTCGAACACCGTTATATAAGGGTCATGACGCAAACTCCCACCGGGCCGGTCGCGGCCGAGATCGAGCGGCGGCTGCGCGCCGCCTTGTCGCCGCAACGGCTGGCCGTAATCGACGATAGCGAGCGGCACCGTGGCC
>CAXTUG010000193.1:277-6382 GCA_964247375.1 uncultured Sphingomonadaceae bacterium | reverse complement strand
CTCGGTGGGTGCCTGCCGCTCCTGCGGCGCCTCGGTCGCGGGTTCCGGCGCCGCCGACCGCAGCCCCACCGCATCGACCAGCTGCACGTCCATCGTTTCGACCGGCGGCTGCACCGGCGGCACCCGCTTGGCGATGCCGATGGTCAATACGGCAAACAGCACCAGATGCGCGCCGACGGCGCCGGCGAGCCCTTTCCGGTCGGCCCGCGTCACCACCCCGCTGTACCCGCGAACGCGGAGATCCCGCTTCTTCCTCGTTCAGCAGGCAGCGGGATTGCCGCATTCGCGGGAATGACGAAGGTTGGGCAGAACCTCACCGCCGCGCCTGCTGCGCCTCGTTGGTCACCAGCGCGACCTTGGTCAGGCCGGCGCGGCTGAGCTCACCCATAACCTGCATGACCCGGCCGTAATCCAGGCCGCGATCCGCGCGGAGGTAGATCTGCGGCGCGTCCGGTCCGTGCGGCAATGCCGCCAGCCGCGCCGGCAGCGCCGCCATCGTGACCTCCGCCTCGTCGACGAACAATTTGCCGCTCCGGTCCAGGCTGATCTGCACCGGCTTCTGCTGCTGCTCCAGCGGCTTGGCGCGGCTGTCCGGCAGGTTCACCGGCACGCCCGCCACCAGCAGCGGCGCGGTCACCATGAAGATGATCAGCAGCACCAGCATGACGTCGACCAGCGGCGTGACGTTGATCTCCGCCATCGGCGCACGGCGGCGGCCATGGCCGCGGCGCGGGGCCGAGCCCATCGCCATGGCTCAGGCTTCTCCGTCCAGCTCGCGGCTCAACGTCGCGTGGAAGCCGTCGGCGAAGCGATTCAGCCGCGCCTCCACCCGATCGAGCCGGTGGATCATGCGATTATAGGCGATCGTCGCGGGAATGGCCGCGAACAGGCCGAGCGCGGTGGCGAACAAAGCCTCGGCGATGCCCGGCGCGACCGCGCCAAAGCTGGTATTCTGGGAAGCGGCAATGTCCGCGAACGAGCGCATGATGCCCCACACCGTGCCGAACAGGCCGACGAACGGGCAGACGCTGCCGATCGTCGCCAGGATGTTCAGGCCGGACGAGAGCTGGTCGATCTCCCCGGCGGACGCCGTCGTCATTACCTGCGTCAGCCGCTCGCGCGTCGCCACCTTGTCGACCCGCGGTTTCGCGGTCGACTTGCGCCACTCCGCCATGCCGGCGGCTAACACCCGCGCACTCGGCACGTCCGTCTTGGCGCGGTCCTGGTGAAAGCGGTCGATATCCGGCGCCCTCGCGAACTCCTCCTCGAACGACCGGTTCTCCTGCTCCACCCGCCGCAGCACGGCGCCGCGTCCGAAGATGATCGTCCAGGTCCACAGGCTCGCCAGCAGCAGCCCGATCATCACGAGCTTCACCACGATGTCGGCGTGCAGGAACAAGGCCACCGGCGACAGCGCGGCCTGGGTATTTGCGGTTACGCTGTAGCCGTTCATTGTGCCTGTTCTGCTCCCTGCAAGGCCTCGATCGCCGTGATCCACGCGGCCGGCTGACGGCGCGGACGGCCGTCCGATCCGACGAAGGCGACCGTCAGCCGGCCATCGGCCACTAGCTGATCATCGCGCATGACTCTCTGCTGAATGACGCAGGCCGCCTGCCGCACCTCTTCGACCCGGCTGACGATCGTCAGCACATCCCCGAGGTGCGCCGGGCGAACATATTTCAGGTCGGCTGCGGCCACGACATATCCGCCGGTGCCGTCGTTCAGCGCTTCCGCGACGTCGAAGCCGACGATCGCCAGCATGTCGGTGCGCGCGCGTTCGAAGAAGCGCAGGAAATTGGCATGGTAGACCACGCCGCCCGCGTCGGTATCCTCATAGTAGATGCGGATCGTGAAGCGATGCTCGCCCCCGATGAAGCGGCCGGAATAAGGCTGGTCATCTGCCGCTGCGGTCATTGCCGACAGCCTTAGCAAGGCATTCCGATAAGGGAACCCTTCGATGATCGGATGCCACCCCCAACCCCTCCCGCGAGCGGGAAGGGTCGGGGTGCTCGCTATGCGACGGTCAAGGCCAGCTTGCCGTCGGCATCCTCGACCGTCACGGTCGACCCATCGGGTATTTCCCCGCGCAGTATCGCCTCGGCGAGCGGGTCCTGCAGGTATTTCTGCACCGCCCGCTTCAGCGGCCGCGCGCCGTAGACCGGATCGTACCCGACCCGCCCCAGCCACTCGCGCGCGCCGTCGGTCAGGTTCAGCGTCACCTTGCGATCGTTGAGCAGCCGCTGGACGCGACCGACCTGGATGTCGACGATCGGCCCCATGTGGCTCTGGCCGAGCCGGTGGAACAGGATGATCTCGTCCAGCCGGTTCAGGAATTCGGGCCGGAAATGCGCCCGCACCACCTCCATCACCTGCGGCTCGACGACGTCGGTCGACGCGTCTTCCGGCAGGTTGGCCAGGAACTGCGACCCCAGGTTCGACGTCAGGATGATCAGCGTGTTGGTGAAGTCCACCGTCCGGCCCTGCCCGTCCGTCAATCGGCCGTCGTCCAGCACCTGCAGCAGGATGTTGAACACGTCGCCATGCGCCTTCTCGACCTCATCGAACAGCACGACCTGATAGGGCCGCCGTCGCACCGCCTCGGTCAGCGCACCGCCCTCCTCGTAGCCGACATAGCCCGGAGGCGCGCCGATCAGCCGGGAGACCGCATGCTTCTCCATATATTCGGACATGTCGATGCGGACCATCGCGCTGTCGTCGTCGAACAGGAAGCCGGCGAGCGCCTTGGTGAGTTCGGTCTTGCCGACGCCGGTCGGGCCCAGGAACAGGAACGATCCCAGCGGCCGGTTCGGATCCTGCAGGCCGGCGCGCGCACGGCGCACCGCGCGGCTGACCGCCGCCACCGCTTCGGCCTGGCCGATCACGCGCTTGCCGACGACTTCTTCCATGCGGATCAGCTTGTCGCGTTCGCCCTCCAGCATCTTCTCGACCGGCACCCCGGTCCAGCGGCTGACGACCGCGGCGATGTCCTCGCTCGTCACTTCCTCGCGCACCATCGCGCCCTTGGCGGCGCCCTGCGCCTCGGCCAGCTGCTTCTCCAGCCCCGGAATGGTGCCGTAGGAGAGCTCGCCTGCCTTGGCGAGGTCGCCGGAGCGCTGCGCCTGGTCGAGCGCGGTGCGCGCCGCGTCGAGCTGCGCCTTGATCACCGTCTCGGCGTTGATCTTCTCCTTCTCCGCCTGCCAGCGCGTCGTCAGTTCGGCCGACTGCTCCTCGAGTTCGGCGAGGTCGCGCTCCAGGTTGGCGAGCCGGTCCTTCGACGCCGTATCGGTCTCCTTCGACAGCGCCTCACGCTCAATCTTCAGGCGGATGATGCGACGGTCGAGCCCCTCAATCTCCTCGGGCTTGCTCTCCACCTCCATGCGCAGCCGCGAACCCGCCTCGTCCATCAGGTCGATCGCCTTGTCGGGCAGGAAGCGGTCGGTGATGTAGCGGTTGGACAGCGTCGCTGCGGCGACGATCGCCCCGTCGGCGATGCGCACGCCGTGGTGCAGCTCATACTTCTCCTTCAGCCCGCGCAGGATCGAGATCGTGTCCTCGACCGTCGGTTCGCCGACGAACACCGGCTGGAAGCGCCGCTGCAGCGCCGGATCCTTCTCGACATATTTGCGGTATTCGTCGAGCGTGGTCGCACCGATGCAGTGGAGCTCGCCGCGCGCCAGCGCCGGCTTCAGCAGGTTGCCGGCATCCATCGCGCCCTCGGATTTGCCCGCGCCGACCAGGGTGTGCATCTCGTCGATGAACAGGATGATGTCGCCCTCGGCGCCTTTCACCTCGTCGAGCACGCCCTTCAGCCGCTCCTCGAATTCGCCGCGATACTTGGCACCCGCGATGAGCGCGCCCATGTCGAGCGCCATCAGCTTGCGACCCTTCAGCCCGTCCGGCACGTCGCCGTTGGCGATGCGCAGCGCCAGGCCCTCGGCGATCGCGGTCTTGCCGGTGCCCGGCTCGCCGATCAGCACCGGATTGTTCTTGGTGCGGCGCGCCAGGATCTGGATCGTGCGGCGGATCTCCTCGTCGCGGCCGATCACCGGATCGAGCTTGCCCTCGCGCGCGGCTGCAGTCAGGTCGCGCGCGAACTTCTTGAGCGCGTCATAGCGGTCCTCCGCCGAGGCGGTGTTCGCCGTCCGGCCGCCGCGCAGCTCGTTGATGGCGCTGTTCAGTGCATCGGCGCGCACGCCGGCCGCCTGCAGCGCCTTGCCCGCGGCCGTGTTGAGCGACAGCGCCAGCGCGACCAGCATGCGCTCGACCGTGACGTAGCTGTCGCCGGCCTTCTGCGCGATCTGCTCGGCCTGGTCGAGCACGCGGACCAGGTCATTGTCGATGCCCGGCGTGGCCTGCGCGCCCGAGCCCGATACTGCCGGGATCTTGGCCAAGGCCAGATCGGTTTCGGTCAGCGCCTTGCGCGGATCGCCGCCGGCCTTGGCGATCAGGCCGGAGGTCATGCCCTGCTCGTCCTCGAGCAGCGCCTTCAGCAGATGCTCCGGCGCGATCCGCTGGTTGCTGTTGCGGATGGCGACCGTCTGCGCCGCCTGGAGAAAGCCCTTGGCGCGCTCGGTGAATTTTTCGAGATTCATGCATACTCCCTTCAACAGCAATATAGTGTTGCACTTATGCAACACAAGGCGCTGCTTGATCTTTACCGGGCGACCTGCCTAGGCGCTGTTCTCAGCGAGGAGATTGGCATGGCGGACGTCGACGGCAAGTGGAACTGCACCGTGGCAAGCCCGATGGGCGATCAGGAATTCGTGCTGACCGTCGCCAGCACGGGCGACGGCTTCACGGGTTCGGCTGTGGGCAATATCGGTAGCCGCGACATCGACGACGGCATCGTCGACGGCGACACGCTGAGCTGGACCATGCACGTGCCGAAGCCGATGCCGGTCACCCTCTCCTGCAAGGCGACGATCAGCGGTGATGCGATCGACGGCAAGGTCAAGGCCGGCATCTTCGGCAGCTTCCCGCTTACCGGCACGCGGGTCTGAAGCCGGCAATGCTCGCGAGACGCGACATGGATGCCGGCCTTGGCTGCCATGACGGTCAGGAGCGAGCGGTCTCCACCCGAGTCACATGCCCCATCTTGCGCCCGGGCTTGGTGCCGGTCTTGCCGTAGAGGTGCAGGTGCGCGGCAGGATCGCACAGGATCGTCTGCCAACTCTCGACATCGTTGCCGATCAGGTTGCGCATCTCCGCCGCGCTACCGACCAGCGCGGTCGATCCCAGCGGCAGGCCGCAGATCGCCCTTACATGGTTCTCGAACTGCGAGGTGACCGATCCCTCGATCGTCCAATGGCCTGAATTGTGAACGCGCGGCGCCATCTCGTTGAAAACCGGCCCATCTGCGCTGGCGAAGAACTCGCAGGCGAGCACGCCGACATAGTCCAGCGCGCCGGCGATCCGCTCCGCCAATGCCGCCGCTTCGCTGGCCTGTTCGGCGACGATCCCGCCCGGCGGCACGGTCGAACGATCGAGAATGCCGTCCTTGTGGACGTTGGTGACCGCGTCCCATCGCACGATCGACCCGTCCACGCCGCGGGCGAGCAGGATCGAGAACTCAGCCTCGAACGCGATCATCTTCTCCAGCACCGCCGGCTTCCTGCCGATCAGCGACCAGGCCGCGTCCGCACGGCCTGCCTCGGCGATGCGCGCCTGGCCCTTGCCGTCATAGCCGAAGCGCCGCGTCTTGAGGACGGCGGGCGCGCCCACCATGCGGCAGGCGTCCTTCAGGTCGGCCATGCTGTCGATCGGCCAGAACGGCGCCGGCCGGCCGCCAATCCCCTCGACGAAACTCTTCTCCGTCACCCGATCCTGCGCCACCTCCAGCGCCTTGATCGACGGCCGGACGCCGCGCAGGCCGCGCAGCGCCTCCACCGCGACATTCTCGAACTCGTAGGTAACCACGTCGACCTGCGCCACGAAGGCGGCGATTGCGGCGTGATCCTCGTAGGCGCCGTGGGTCCAGCGCGCCGCCACCTCGCTCGCCGGTCCGCTCGTACCCGGCGCGTAGATGTGGGTGCGGTAGCCCAGGTTGGCGGCTGCGATCGCCAGCATGCGGCCGAGCTGGCCGCCGCCCAGGATGCCGATAGTGGA
>CAXTUG010000193.1:0-234 GCA_964247375.1 uncultured Sphingomonadaceae bacterium | reverse complement strand
TCATTCGGGCGCTGCGTCCACCGCCTCGGGCTGGCGCGCGCGCCAGTCGCGCACGCGCTCGGCGAGCGCCGGATCGTCGAGCGCCAGGATCTGCGCCGCCAGCAGCGCGGCGTTGATCGCGCCTGCCTTGCCGATCGCCAGCGTGCCGACCGGAATGCCCGCCGGCATCTGCACGATCGAGAGCAGGCTATCCAGTCCGGACAGGGCGGCCGACTGCACCGGCACGCCCAGCAC
>CAXTUG010000192.1:0-6410 GCA_964247375.1 uncultured Sphingomonadaceae bacterium | reverse complement strand
GTCGGCGACCTGCTCGGTCAGTTCTTCTCGGAAGGCTTGCCCGCGGGCGCCTGCGTGCAGATCGTCCATTGGGCGTCCCCGCGGATCGGGCGCAATATCGCGCCTTGGTTCTTGCCGCGATATGCGCGGGGCGGCGTGTACGAGCGGCTGGCGCGCGCTCGCGCTCAGTGCCTCTATGACCTGGTCTGGTCGAGCGGCTCTGCCGGCGCGCCGTTCCATGCCCGCCATCACCAGCTCATCGTCTCGGTGGGCGTGCCGGCAGGCAGCAGCACCTCCAAGGAAGAGGTGATCGCCGTCCGCGAGAGCCTGATGGGCGTGCTCCGCTCGCTGGACGTGCCGGCCGCCGACGTCACTCCGGTCGAGCTGATCGCATTCCTCGACGACCTCACGTCGCCGACGACTGCGAGCGGCGACGATGCCATCGACTATAATCCTCTCGATCCGATCGCCGATCAGGCGCTGCGTCGGGATATCGAGCTGGTCGTCGAGGAAAGCCGGATGCTGCTGCGCACCGAGCGGTTCCGCCCGACTGGCGCGACCGACGAGGGCGCGCCCGAGATCGGCGAGGTCTATCCGGACCGCTTCGATGTCCGCCACTTCGGCGTGCGCAACATGCCGACGCGGTGGACCCCGTGGGAGACCGCCCGGCTGATCGGCGACCTGTTCACGGACAAGCTGCGCTTTCCCTGTCCTGCGGCCACCATGCTCTGCCTTGTCTATCCCGACCAGGAGGCCGCCTCGACCCGCGCGGGCATGAAGTTCCTCCGCACGACGTCGCTCAGCGAGGGAAAATCGGCGCGCTATGTGCCACGCTTACGCGAACAGGCTGCCGAGTGGCGCGAGGTGCAGGGGCAATTACAGGAAGGGCGCCGCCTCGTCCGCGCTTTCTACGGTGTCACCAGCTTCTCTCCGGAAGGGGATGGCGACCGCAATGAGCGAATGGTGAAGTCGCTCTACAAGTCGGCTGGCTGGGACCTGGCCGACGAGCGCTACCTCCAGATCCAGGGTCTCTTGGCGGCTATGCCGTTGACGCTCGCGGACGGGCTTGCGGCAGATTTCGAGCGCTGCCGGCGGATGCGGACGATGCTGTCGACGACCGCAGCCAACATCGCACCCGTGCAGGGCGAGTATCTCGGCGGCGCAATCCCGCACCTGCTCTTTCTCGGTCGCCGCGGACAACCCTTCTTCTGGTCGCCGTTCGAGAATGGCGCCGGCAACCACAATGTCGCGATCCTCGGCAAGTCGGGATCGGGCAAGTCGGTCCTGCTGCAGGAGATGTGCGCGAGCCTGTGCGGCGCCGGTGCCAAGGTCGTCGTGATCGACGACGGCCGCTCCTTCATGAACAGCTGTCGGCTTCAAGGCGGACGCTTCATCGAGTTCACGCTCGCCTCCGGCTTCTGTCTCAATCCGTTCTCGATGGTCGACGCCGAGCGGGTCGCGAGCGACGAGGATTACCGGCTCGACTGCATGGCGATGCTGAAAGCGATCGTTGGCCAGATGGCGCGCTTCATCGACCGCCTGACCGATACCGAGCGCGGCCTCATCGATCAGGCGGTGAACCGGGTGTGGGAAGAGCAGGGCAGGGCCGGCTCGGTCGACGCCGTAGCCGCGGCGCTCGAGGCCACGGGAAACGTCGACGCCGGCAATCTCGCGATCGCGATGGGGCCATTCCGCTCGGGCGGCACCTACGGCGCCTTCTTCAACGGCGAGGCCAGCCTCAAGCTCGAGGCGGACTTCACCGTCTTCGAAATGTCCGACCTGGCCACTCGCGAGGAACTGCGTTCCGTCGTCCTCACCGCGATCATGTTCATGACCAGCCAGGCGATGACGCGCAGCCCGCGCTCGGTGAAGAAGCTGCTGCTGATCGACGAGGCCTGGGCGATGCTGAAGGGCGGGTCGATGTCCGACTTCGTCGAGACCTATGCCCGCACGGCCCGCAAATATGGCGGGGCGCTCTGCACCGCCACCCAGTCGCTCAACGACTTCTACAAGTCCGACGGCGCCACCGCAGCGCTCGAAAACTCCGACTGGATGCTCGTGCTCCAGCAGAAGCCGGAGACGGTCGCCGATCTCCGCAAGTCCGCCCGGCTCGACATGGACGACCGCACCGAGGGTCTGATCCGCTCGCTCAAGCGCTCGGGCGCCGAATATTCCGAGGTCTTCATCCGCGGCCCGGAATGTCAGGCGATTGGCCGGCTGGTGCTCGACCGCTTTTCGGCAACCGTCTTCTCGTCATCGCCCGACACCTATGCGGCGATCGAGCGGCGCCTCGCCGAAGGGGAGAGTCTCGCCGAGGCGATCGATGCCGTCGCTAACGATCTGCCCGAGGCGCGTGGGCGGGAGACGGCCCATGCGTAAGCCCGTGCTCCCAGCCGATCTCTCCGCGCGCCTGGCACGTGTGGGTCGATGCGCTTCCGACGTCTGCCATTTCGTCCTGTGTACGACGCTATGGCTGAGCGGCACGATCGTCGGCGCGCTCGGCCTGCTGCTGGGCTTCGTCATCGTCGCGGCCGACGGTCGACCGCTGCGGTTCTTCGCCCACGTCCAGAACCTGTCGACGCATTACCTGTTCGCGACAGACGAGGCCCGCACCCGGTTCGATCATCAGCTGCTCGCCGTCTTCGTCGCGATCTTCGGCATGCTGTTGGTCGCCCGGCTTCCCGATTTCGTGCTGCGCATGCGGCGCGACTTGCGCCGGAGGCCGTCCGATGTCTGATCCGACGCCTCGCTTCCTCGATCGCACCATAGCGGGCTGGTCCCTTCAGACGATCCTGATCGGGTTGCTGCTGATCGCCGCGACGCTCTGGGGCGCCTGGATCACGCGAACCGTGGTCGAGGTTCGCAGCCGTCACATCGTGTCAGTCAGTCTGTCCCGGCTTGTGGAAGACTTCGTCGCCAGCGAAGCGCGCGGCGGCGGGACTCCCGATCAGTCCGCGAAGCGCACCGCAGTCTATCTTGCCGCGATCAACCAGGCGGTCTCGAACCTCGGCCAGGACGGCACGACGGTGCTGGTCTCGGAGGCGACGCTTGGGCGCTCGGTGCCCGACAGGACGGAGCTCGTCCGCGCCCGTGTTCGCCAGGCAGTGGAGGCCAGCCGTGATCCGCGCTGACGCTGCTCCGCCCGCGGCCTTCTGGTCACCGGCCCGCCGGCGGCGCTGGCTGCTGCTCGGCACCGTCGGACTGCTCGGGGCAGGCTATCTCCAGCTCAATGCGTGGAGCGGACGGCATGCGCTGCTCGTCAATGCCAGCACCAGCCTGCCGAACTGGGCGTTCCTGATCGATCGCGAGCGGATACCGGCCAAAGGCGATCACGTCTTCTTCGACCCGCCGCCAAGCGCGCTGCTAGAGCGGCATTTCGGCCGCGATCACGATCCCTTCGGCAAGATCGTCTATGGCGTGGCCGGCGACACGGTCACGCGGCAGGGTCGCCTGTTTCTCGTCAACGGCCGGCCGGTGGCGCTGGCCAAACCGAAGACGCTGCGCGGCGAACCGCTGGCGCTGGGGCCGATCGGGACGATCCCACGCGGCTGCTACTTCGTGGCCACGCCCAATCCCGACAGCTTCGACAGCCGCTACGCCGTGATCGGCTGGATCTGCCGCCAGCGTGTCCTCGGCGTCGGGGAGCCCATCCTATGAGCGCTCATCCACTCCGCGGAATCGTACTTCTCCTCGTGACGGGATCACTGTCGCTGATGCCGGGACCAGCTCCCGCGCGCGATTATGGCCAGCAAGGCGCGACCTTCCCTGTGATCGAAGCTGATCTGCTCAGCGTCATTCATCAACGGCTGACCGGCATGCAGGCATCGGGCGAGATCGACCGAGCCAACCGCGCCCTTGCGGCGAGAACGGCGGAGCGCGTGCGCAGGCCCGCGCCTGTCGTCGGCATCGCGGCGGCGAGCGAGCCTCGCAGCTGGGCGTTCGATCCGACCATTACGGTCGCCGACGATCTGCGCGATGCGCGGGGGCGGGTGATCGTGGCGCGTGGCACGCGGGTCAACCCGCTCGACACCGTGCCACTGCGCCAGCGGCTTGTGTTCATCGACGGCGACAGCGAAGACCAGGTCGCATGGGCGATGGCGCGGACGACTGCGCTCAACGCCAAGCTCATCCTCGTGAGCGGCTCGCCCTTGGCCCTGATGAAGGCCGAGCAACGCCGTTTCTACTTCGACCAGTCCGGCACGCTCACGACCAAGCTCGGCATCCGTGCGGTCCCGGCTGTCGTCGAACAGCGCGACCGCGTCCTCGCCATCCGCGAGATGGTGATCCATGGAACAAAGGGAGACCGAAAATGACCGCTGGCGCCAACCGCGCCTGGCTCGAAGCCGCGCACCGTCGAAGCTATCGGACGCGCCGCACCCGAACGTTCGTCTTCGCGGGGTTGCTCGGCATTGTCGCGGCGCTGATCCTCGCGGCGGCACCGGCGCGTGCCGAGGGAACGCCGGGCCGCTGCACCGGGCACTTCGTCAATCCGCTGACCGATGTGTGCTGGAGCTGTCTGTTCCCGATGTCGGTCGGCGGCCTCAACATCTGGCCGTCGGTCGCAGGGCGTCCCGACACGGACAATCCGGCGCTGCCCGTCTGCAATTGCGGACTGCGGCTCGGGATCGCGATGGGCTTCTGGGAGCCGGTTCGTCTGGCCGACGTCAGCATGAAGCCGTGGTGTTTCGTGAACCTTGGCGGGATGAAGCTCGATCCAGGCTTCGACATCGGGTTCAAGACCATCGCCGGCCCGAGCGCGGTCGGCGGCAAGGCGCAGAATACGAGCGGCTGGCACGTCCACTGGTACGCCTATCCGCTGATCTACTGGATGGAGATCGTCACCGACTTCCTCTGCCTCGAGCAGGGTTCGTTCGACATCCTCTACCTCACCGAGATCGATCCGCTCTGGCAGGATTCCGAGCTCACCGCGATCATCAACCCGGAGGCGGTGCTGTTTGCCAACCCGCTGGCGCTCGCCGCCTGTGCGGCCGATTGTGTCGCGGCGACCGCGAAACTGCCGACCGATCCCCTGTTCTGGTGCGCCGGCTGCCAGGGCACGATGTATCCGCTCAACGGCAACGTCGCCGCCTCGATCGGCCACGTCCAGGCTTCCCGGCTGGCGCTCGCCCGGTTCGCGTACAAGCTCCATCGTGAGCTCGTTGCCTGGGGCACGATGGGCTCCAAGGGTCTGTGCGGCAAATATCTGATGCCGGTGATGCGCAAGCAGCAATACCGGTTCCAGGCGACCAACCCCAATCCGCAGACCGGCGGTCGCTACGCCTGCGCCCCGATCGGTGCGTCCACGACCTTCATGTCCGCCGGCCAGGTCTATCCCGCGATCGGCGAGGACATGGGGTACCTGGTCTGGCGCAAGCGCAATTGCTGCGTGCTGTGATGCGGCGGCTTCCCCTCTCCATCGCAACCGCCGTCACGCTCGCCGGCCTGGGTCTCGGCGTTGCGACCGCCCTTGGCGCGCAGACCGTCGATGGTCTCGATCTCGGGCAGGTCCGCGCACGTGCCAGGCTATCGCCACAGGATGCCGAGGCCTTCGCCGGCGTGATCGCCCGTCGCGGCGACGCGCTTCGTGCCGAGGCGGCAGCGAACGCGTCTTCCGCCAAAGCAGCGGCGGCTCGCTATGCTGAGGCGAACCAGCCGAAAGCGTCGAACGCGACCTTCGATTTCGACGCGATGGTGGCCGCCAGCGCCAAGCAGCTGGCGCCGGAAGATGCGCCGCGTCTGGTGGCGTTCGCGAGCCTTTCGATGCCCGCCGCCTCGCTGAAGGCGATGATCGACGATGTCGGTCGGGCCGGCGGTGTCGTGGTGTTCCGAGGCTTCCCGGCCAACTCCGCTAAGGCGTTCACGGCGGCGCTCGGGCGTGTCCTGCCGCAGGGCGAGGTCCATGCGAATGTCGGGATCGATCCCCGGCTATTCCGGGCGTTCGGGATCGACGCCGTTCCCACCTACGTCGTCACCGCGACCGACTTCGACCTCTGCGACGGGTTCGACTGCCGCACGGCACTGCCACCGCATGACCGGATGGCGGGTAACGTCACGCTTGCCCACGCCCTCGACAGCTTTGCCGGCGGCGGCGGCCCGGCGGCTGCGGTCGCGGCGATCTACGCCAAGCGCCTTGAAGGAGAAACACGATGAGCGGGAGGAAGACGCTTACGCTTACGGCCTGCCTCGCGCTGTTCGCCAGCGGCGCACTCGGAGGCGTGGCGATGGGTCAATCGACCTCCGCTGCAAGAGACGACGGCAAGAGCTTCGGCGCGGCCATCGCCGGAAAGGCGCAGACGGCCTCGAAGCAGGCACCCACCGCGGAGACGGTCCCCAACTTCACCACGTCGCCCTCGCAGTCGGCGTTGTTTGATAATCCCGATGCGATCGCCGCCGAAGCAGGCCGCGCCGCGTCATCGAACGAAGGCTATGCC
>CAXTUG010000191.1:0-6479 GCA_964247375.1 uncultured Sphingomonadaceae bacterium | reverse complement strand
CACCTGCCGCTGAAGCTGAACACCGCGGGCGTGATCCCGCCGATCTTCGCCTCGTCGCTGCTGCTGATGCCGCTGACGATCACCCAGTTCGCCGGCCAGCGCGTATCGGGAGAGAGCAGGTGGGGCGATTTCCTCATCAGCCTCAACCAGTATCTCGCCCACGGCACGCCGCTCTACCTGGCGCTCTATGCGGGCGGGATCATCTTCTTCTGCTTCTTCTACACCGCGGTGGTGTTCAATCCCGAGGAGACGGCGGACAACCTCAAGCGCTACGGCGGCTTCATCCCCGGCATCCGGCCCGGCAAGAATACCGAGACCTACCTCGATTACGTGTTGACCCGGATCACCGTGATCGGCGCGATCTACCTGACCTTCATCTGCCTCGTGCCCGAAATGGCCATTTCCAAGCTCGGCATCCCCTTCTATCTGGGCGGCACGAGCCTGCTGATCGTCGTCAACGTCACGATCGACACGGTCACGCAGATCCAGAGCCACCTGCTGGCGCATCAATATGGCGACCTGATCAAGAAGGCGAAGCTCAAGGGGGGAATGCGAAGGTGACCAGCGCGCGCGTGCGGCCGTTGCGGCCGTGAACATCATCCTGCTCGGACCCCCGGGGGCGGGGAAGGGGACCCAGGCGAGCCGGCTGGAGCAGGAGCGCGGCATGGTCCAGCTCTCGACCGGCGACATGCTGCGCGCCGCGGTCAAGGCCGGGAGCCCGACCGGGATCAAGGTCAAGGCGGTCATGGCGGCGGGCGAGCTCGTTTCCGACGCGATCGTCAGCGCGCTGATCGGCGAGCGGCTGGATGAGGACGCGGCCGGCGGCGCGATCTTCGACGGCTATCCGCGCACCCAGGCGCAGGCCGAGGCGCTCGACCTGCTGCTCGCCGAGCGCCGCCGCACGCTCGATCACGTCATCGAGCTGGAGGTGGACGAGGCTGCCCTGGTCGATCGCGTGACCGGCCGGTTCACCTGCGGCAATTGCGGCGCCGGCTATCACGATCGCTATAAGCTGCCGGCGGTGCCGGGCGTGTGCGACGTGTGCGGATCGACCGATTTCAAGCGCCGCCCCGACGACAATGCCGAGACGGTGCGGACCCGGATGAGCGAATATCGCGCCAAGACGGCGCCGATCCTGCCCTTCTACGAGGCGCGCGGCATCGTGCGGCGAATCGACGGGATGGCGGCGATGGACGCGGTCAGCGCCGACGTCGCGGCGATCCTGGACGGCGGCCGATAGCTGGCGCTCGAAGGCTTGCCTGTCGTCTGGCGGACGCGATCGCCAGCAGCATGGCTCTCTTCTAGGTTGGGCGAGGGCGTCCGACGTTGGACGTGGAACGCTCGGCCCCCAGCCTCGCTCGCCTCCCATCGGGAGAGCCCGGGTGCCGACGAAGTGAGCGCGTTGACCGAAGCCGGCACACGCTCCGTTGCGATGTCCGACGGACATCGCCCCGTGGCCATGGCGCTGCTGGAGCCCGACTTTCGCCAGGATGGCGATGCCAATTGGAAACCAGGCTCAGGCGGCGCGCTCGTCTTCGATGATCTCGCGCGCGAAGGTCAGGCACTGGCCGCAGCGCGGACGGCGACCGAGCGTCTCGTAGGCGCTCCTCGGGCATTGCGCGCCGGACCGCACCGCCTGCCGGACATCGCTCTCTCTAATCGCGTTGCAGATGCAGACGACCATGCCGATTCTCTCCCGCCGACCCGGGCTATAGCGCTACTGCGATTAACTCTCAATAGTGTTTGTCGTACGGCGCATCGATTGTGGAGCGCCCCGCGCCAGCGATCGCCACAGCCATTCGAGCGGACCATAGCGGTAGCGTGCCAGCCAGGGCGCGCTCCACACCAGCATGGCGAGCCACAGCGGCGGCACGAACAGGTAGAGTTCGGCGCGGTCGAGCCTCCCGAACAGGCCGAGGCCGTAGCCGTAGAACAATGTCGTCATCACGATGCTCGTGCCGAGATAGTTGCTGAACGCCGCCCTGCCGACGGCGGCGACGCGGGCGGTCAGGGTGCCGTCGCCGGCGCTGCTCAGCCACAGCATCGCCAGCGAGACATGGCCGAACATCACCATCGGCCGGAACGGCGCAGCATAGAGTTCGGCGGCGCGGATCGTGACGACCTCGTCGAAGCCCGATCGGATCGTGCCGAACGCGATCAGCGACAGCACCGGCAGCCCGATCAGATAAGCGCCGGCCGCGATCCGGGCATAGGCGGCCCGGCTCCAGGCGCCGGTCAGGAAGCCGCTCTTGAGCGCCGCCATGCCGAGCAGCATCAGCCCCAGCGTCTCCGCCCCGATATCGATCAGCTGGAAGAAGGGGGTCGCCCAGTTCAGCGCGACGCGATCGTGCAGGATGCCGGCATAGCCGCCGCGATAGGTGGCTAGCGCATAGGCGATCGCATCGGGGCTCGGGATGCCGACGCGGTCGGCGATGTCGCTCCACGCCTGGACCGCATCGGCGGGCGCGTGCGCGGCGGCGGCAACATCGCGGATGCCCGCGAAGCCCGCCAGCAGCGACCAGAGCAGCAGCCACTGCGCGACGAGCAGGACGATCGCCATCGCCGTCTGCCAGCGGCCGCTCCGCCCGGCATAGGCGTAGGCGAATGCGCCGACGATCGCGTACGGCACCAGGATATCGCCCGCCCAGATCAGATAAGCGTGGACCAGGCCGATGCCGAGCAGCCATCCCATCCGCCGGAAATGCACGCTCGCGCCGTCCTCGCCCGCCTCCTCAGCGCGCTCGATCACCAGCAGCATGCTCGCCCCGAACAGCAGCGAGAAGAGCGCGCGCATCTTGCCGTCGACGAGCACGAAACCGACCGCCCAGACCGCGAGGTCGGCACCGTGGGCGCCGCCATAGGCCGCCGGGTTGAGATACGCCGCCTGCGGCAGCGCGAAGCCCGCCACGTTCATGAGCAGGATGCCCATCACCGCAAGCCCACGCAATGCGTCGAGCGCGATCAGGCGCGGGGTTTCGGACATCCCGCACCATCCTGTGGCGCGCCGCCGGAGCGGTCAAGCGGGATACGGAACCGCCGCCTGTTTCGAACGGTTTAGCGGCCACCCCACATTTCGCACCAGGAGCCGCAGATGGCCACCAAATCGCCCGGCAGCACGTCGAAGCCGCGGACCCGCAAGCCTGCTGCGCCCAAGCCGGCCGAGGAAGCGCCCGCCGTCAGATCGGCGAAGACCAGCACCGCGGCCGTGCTCGGCGTGGCCGCGGTCGGCGTCGTCGCCGGGCTCGCCGCCAATATCGGCCGCAAGGCGGCGGTGCAGGCCCCCAGCGCGCTGGCCGGCGACTGGTTCGAGGCGATCAAGGCCGAGCACAAGGCGACGCTCCTCCTGTTCGACGCGATGCAAAAGACCAGCGACAAGCAGACCACCAAGCGCTCGACCTTGCTGATGCAGCTCAAGCATGCGCTCGGCAAGCATGCCTTCATGGAGGAGAATGTGGTCTACCCGGCGCTGCGCGAGGCGGGCGATGCGGAGGATGCCGACAAGCTCAATTACGAGCACGGCTACGTGAAGCAGTATCTCTACGAGCTCACCAATCTGGACAAGGGATCGCCGATGTTCCTTGACAAGGTCGCCGCGTTCCGCGCCGACATCGAGAAGCATATGGAGGAGGAGGAGGTCGAGATCTTCCCCGGCTTCCACGCCAAGCTCTCCGACGCAAAGAACAAGGCGATAACGGTCGCGGCGAACAAGGAAGCGTTCAAGCTGGCGTAGCCGCGGCCTGGATCAGGGGCGGGGCTTGCGCGCCATCAGCTTGAGGCCCGACCAGATTGCGTCGACCGCGCACACCTTCACGTCGACCAGTCCCATCGGCAGGCAGACCTCGCGGATCGCGTCCTCGGTGATATCGGTCGGGACCTTGGCGGCCTTCTTCGGTCACGACACCCAGAGGAAGCCGTGCGCGCCGAGCAGCGGCATCAGCCGGGCGAGTTCGGCCTCCAGCGGGCGCGCTCGGTGACGAAGATGTGTGCGGCGCCGACGGGCGCCGCCGGCGCGGCGAGCAGGATCAGGTCGGCGTCCATGCCGATCTCGGCGGCGACGCTCTCCGGCATGCCGTCGTGCCAGGTCCGCATTCCCGGCTTGAGCGAGAGCTTGCGCGCCATCGGCGTGCCGGAATAGCCGGCGGTCACGGCGGGTAGGCCACGCCGAGGCGAGCGGCCTGGGCGTGCAGGCGCTTGTCGCTGGACCAGAGGCGGCAGCCATCGGTGAACCGCACGGCCGCAAGCAGGTGGGCGTCAATGTAGCCGATCCGCTTGCTGTAGAGTTGCTGCCAATCTACGAAGGCGATCACTTCCGCGTGCAATGCCTGCGCAAGGGTGGGCATCTTCGAGAAGGCGCGCAGTGTGGCTCGCCGGTCGCGCAGGCTGCCCATGGCAAGTTCGCCGATAATCAGCGGGTGCGTCATCGCATCGTTGAGTTCGATCAGCGTGTGGAGGTGATCGACAGGTCGACGGAAATGATCGATCCAGACGGAGGTGTCGACCAGGATCACTCAGGGTTGACGAACCGCGGCGGACGCCGGCGAGGCGCTGCGCGAGCTTCGGGATCGGAGCCGCCAAGTCGAGCGAGCCGCCGCCCCGCTTCCAGTTGCACCAAGGTCTTCAACGCGTAGCGAATCAACGCGTTGCGATCCTCGATCCCGCTATACTCGGCGGCATCGGCAAGGAGCTCGTCGTCAATCGTAATGGTCGTCCGCATATGCGCGATGTAGCATCAAATGATGCGCATCTCCACATCTCACGCGAGCGCCGCGTCCGCGCCCATCAACTTGGGGAAGAAGCCCTCGTGGGCGCGGCGGAGGTCGGCAAGGGAGATCACCACCTCGTCCTGCCGTGCATAGTCCGATGCAAGGAAGTCGATGACGATGCGACCATATCCCGCCCCGTCCGTTCCGCCAACGCGTCCCATCATCATCACCGGCACTCCCGCCACCTCGCCGCGCGCGATGAGGTCCGCCGGCGCTCTTATTGTGCTGACGACGTATAGGCCTTGATCTTCAGCGAAGGCGGCAGCCGCGCCCAGCTTTTCCCAAGGCCCGTTGAACAGAAACGCACCGGCCTGGCCCGCCAGCACCATCTCGGCGACGGCCACCAGGACACCACCGTCAGAAACGTCGTGCACCGCGAGCAGCAGGCCGTCCGCGATGCAGCTGCGGACGAACTCGCCCGCGCGCCGTTCCGCTGCCAAGTCGACCGGCGGCGGCGGCCCATCCTCGCGCCCATGCACCTCGCGCAGCCATAAGGATTGACCGACATGTCCGCCCGGCGTTCCGATGAGTAGGATCCGCGCGCCTTCCTCTGTCTCGCTCGGCGTTCCGGCGAAGGAGATGCTGGTCTGGTCGACGAACCCGATCGTCGCCGACTTGCGCCAGTCCTGGAGCAGCCCGACGCCGCCGATCGCCGGCGTCGGCAGGATCGCCGAGCCGCCGCCGGTGGCCTTGCTCTCGTTGTAGAGGCTGACGTTGCCGCTCACGATCGGGAAGTCGAGCGCGCGGCAGGCCTCCGCCATGCCTTCCAGGCAGCCGGTCAGCTGGGCCATGATCTCGGGGCGCTGCGGGTTGGCGAAGTTGAGGCAGTTGGTCACCGCGAGCGGCGTCGCGCCGACCGCGCAGAGGTTGCGATAGGCCTCCGCAATCGCCTGCTTGCCGCCCTCGTAGGGGTCCGCATAGCAATAGCGCGGCGTGCAGTCGGTGGTGATGGCGAGCGCCTTGTCGGTGCCGTGGACGCGGACCACCGCGGCGTCTCCGCCTGGGCGCTGCACCGTGTCGGCGCCGACCATGTGGTCGTACTGCTCCCAGATCCAGCGGCGCGAGGCGAGATCGGGCGACGCCATCAGCCTCAGGAGATCTGCGGCGATGTCGGTGCTCTCCGGCACCTCGCCGAGCGGCTTGACCTGCGCCCACGCCTGGTACTCGTCGCGCGACAAAGCCGGCCGGTCGTAGAGCGGCGCCTCGTCCGCGAGCGGCCCGAGCGGGATGTCGCAGACCGTCTCGCCGTGCCAGACCAGCACCATGCGGCCGGTGTCGGTGACCCGGCCGATCACCGCGAAGTCGAGCTCCCACTTCGCGAAGATCGCCTCGGCCTCGGCCACGCGACCGGGCTTGAGCACCATCAGCATGCGCTCCTGCGATTCGGAGAGCATCATCTCGTAGGGCGGCATGCCCTCCTCGCGGCACGGCACCGCGTCCATGTCGAGCTCGATGCCGACGCCGCCCTTGGACGCCATCTCCACGCTCGAGGAGGTCAGGCCGGCCGCGCCCATGTCCTGGATCGCGACGATCACGTCGGTCGCCATGAGCTCCAGGCACGCCTCGATCAGCAGCTTCTCGGTGAACGGATCGCCGACCTGCACGGTCGGGCGCTTCTCCTCCGCATCGTCGGAGAAGTCGGCCGACGCCATCGTCGCGCCGTGGATGCCGTCGCGGCCCGTCTTGGAGCCGACATAGACGATCGGGTTGCCGACG
>CAXTUG010000190.1:304-6486 GCA_964247375.1 uncultured Sphingomonadaceae bacterium | reverse complement strand
GGCAGGAGCGGCTCTACCTCGGCAACCTCGACGCGCAGCGCGACTGGGGGCATGCCCGCGAGTTCGTCCGCGGCATGTGGCTGATGCTGCAGCAGGACGAGCCGGACGATTACGTTCTCGCCACCGGCGAGATGACGACGGTGCGCAACTTCGTCCAATGGGCGTTCGAGGATGTCGGGCTGCCGCTGCATTGGCAGGGCGAGGGCGTCGACGAGAAGGGCTATGCCGCCGACGGCCGCTGCCTGGTCGAGGTCGACCCGCGCTACTTCCGCCCGACGGAGGTCGAGCAGCTGCTCGGCGACGCGACGAAGGCAAGGGCGAAGCTCGGCTGGCACCACGAGACCTCCAATCGCGAGCTCGCGCGCGAGATGGTGCGGGAGGACATCAAGGTGATGCGCCATTCGCCCATCGCCAAGGGAGTGTGACGATGTACGCACTGGCCGGAAAGCGCGTGTTCGTTGCCGGCCATCGCGGCATGGTCGGTTCGGCGATCGTGCGGCGGCTCGCCGCGGAGGATTGCGTGGTGCTCACCGCGCCGCGCGCCGAGCTCGACCTGACCGACCAGCCCGCGGTCCGCGCCTGGTTCGCCCGCGAACGGCCCGACGCCGTGTTCCTCGCCGCAGCCAAGGTCGGCGGCATCCTCGCCAACGACACGCTGCCCGCCGACTTCATCTACGACAATCTGATCATTGCGTCGAACGTCATCGAAGCGGCGGATCGCAGCGCCGTCGAGAAGCTGCTGTTCCTGGGTTCGAGCTGCATCTATCCGAAGTTCGCGCCGCAGCCGATCCAGGAGAGCGCGCTGCTCACCGGCCCGCTCGAGCCGACCAACGAGTGGTACGCCATCGCCAAGATCGCCGGCATCAAGCTTGCCCAGGCCTATCGCCGGCAGCACGGCCGCGACTTCATCTCGGCGATGCCCACGAACCTTTACGGTCCCGGCGACAATTTCGACCTTCAGTCGAGCCATGTCCTGCCCGCGCTCATCCGCAAGGCGCACGAGGCGAAGATCTCCGGCGCGGCGAGCATCGCGATCTGGGGATCGGGCAGCCCGCGACGCGAATTCCTCTACGTGGACGACTGCGCGGACGCCTGCGTCGAGATCATGCAGCGTTATTCGGAGGACGAGCACGTCAACGTCGGTTCGGGCGAGGACCTCACCATCTTCGAGCTGGCCCGGCAGGTGTGCGACGTGATCGGGTTCGCGGGCACGATCGTCACCGACCCATCTAAGCCGGACGGCACGCCGCGCAAGTTGATGAGCGCCGACAAGCTGACGGCGCTCGGCTGGCGGCCGCGCACCTCGCTCACCGACGGCATTGCGAGAAGCTATCGCTGGTTCCTGGCGAACGAAGCCGCCGCCGCACCCGCCGCGGAACGTCACGGGCGACCGGACGACAGCCCGCTCGACCCCGCATCGTCACGGTTCGTCGCGGCCGGCGCCGGCGACGTCGGAGCCCCGTCGCCAGGGGGCTTACCGCCCCGGTGATCCGCGACGATCGCTCCTGCTTTCTCCGCGTCCGCCGACGCCATACCATCTTGAGACGAAGAGAACCGCTCCGGTAAAAGGACAGGTAGACAGCCGCCGCCCTGGGCAGAATAATCGCATCATAGTTTCGCCACGCGAGTCGCTCGGCCGGCGGTGGCGTTAGCCTCATCAAGGGGAGTGCAAGTGGGCGTTGACCGTCCGTGCTGATGATGCGCGAACCGGTTGCGCGGCATATCGGGACCGTCGTCGAACGGCTCCGCGTGCAGCTTGCGCTCGGCTTGGCCGGCGGCATCGCGCTGCCGGCGATGCTCCTCATTCCCTATCTCGGCGAGGAGAGCCGGGCCGGCCGCGGCGTCACCTACAGCATCGTCGGCGCCACGCTCGCGATCATCGTGGCGACGCTGATCGTCCGGCGCTTCGCCGCCTTCCCGGGCACGCGCGCCTTCATGTACATCGTGCCGTCCTTCGCCAGCGCCTACGGGCTGGCGCTCGCGTCACTGCTCCTGGCGCGGCTCAACTACAACCGCCTGTTCCTCTCGGTTTCCTTCGCGATGTCGCTGCTGATCGCGTTCAGCATTGCCCTGCACGTGGCGCGCAACGTGCGACGGCGTTTCTGCCTGGTTCCGTTCGGCCGGACCGAGCGCGTGCGCGAGGCTCCCGACGTAGAATGGGAGGTGCTGACCGAGCCGGTGGTGCCGAACGGCGCCAAGGCGGTGATCGTAGCCGACCTCCAGTACGACCATGACGACGATTGGGCGCGCATGCTCGCCGTCGCGGCAGTCAAGGGGCATGAGGTCTATCACACCAAGGTGCTGCTGGAGTCGCTCACCGGTCGAGTGTCGATGGATCATCTGTCGGAGAACAGCTTCGGTTCGCTGGTGCCCAATCTGGCCTACGTGCACGCCAAGCGCATCCTGGATCTGGCTGCGGTGGTCGCTCTCGCACCTCTGCTCGCGCCGGCGGTATTGGCGATCGCGCTGTGCGTTAAGCTCAGCTCGCCCGGGCCGGTGTTCTTCATTCAGGAACGTATGGGCTATCGGGGCATCCCGTTCCGGATGGTCAAGTTCCGCACCATGTATCTGCGCGACGGCGTGAGCAACGAGGCTGCGCGCGGCGAAGCGATCACCGCGACCGGCGATCCGCGCATCACCCGCATCGGCCATTTCCTGCGGCGCACTCGCGTGGACGAGCTGCCGCAGATCTGGAACGTCCTGAAGGGAGAGATGAGCTGGATCGGCCCCCGCCCGGAAGCGATTCCGCTGTCGCGCTGGTATGAGGGAGAGATCCCCTTCTACATCTACCGTCACATCGTCCGACCGGGCATTTCCGGCTGGGCGCAGGTAAAGCAGGGTCACGTCACCGACCTGGCCTCCGTCGGTGCCAAGCTCAACTACGATTTCTACTACATCAAGAACTTCTCGGCGTGGCTGGACTTGCTGATCGCGCTCAAGACGCTGCGCACGATCCAGAGCGGGTTCGGCGCCCGCTGAGCCGCGGTAGCGACCCCGGCCGGATATGCTAATCGGGGCGGGCGAAGGACGGCGATCGCCGTCGCCCCAGGCGGTGATGGATCAGGAAGATCAGCTTGCGAATTCCTCTATTCTCCCGGCGCAAACCGACGAGCGCCGGTTCCCCGCGCCGCGACCCCGCCGTGCCGCAGGGAAGCCGGGTCTACGCGATCGGCGACGTTCACGGCTGCGCCGACGAACTGCGCCAGCTGCTCGACGCGATCGACGCCGATCACGCCGCGCGCGGCCCCGCGACGCGGACCGTGATCCTGCTCGGCGACCTGGTGAATCGCGGTCCCGATGCCGCGCGCGCCGTCGGCTATGCACGCGACCTGCTCGCGTCGGGCGCCGGGCGGCTGCTCAAGGGCAACCACGAGGAGCTGTTCGTGCTGGCCGCCCGCGGCGACCGCCAGGCGATCCGGGCCATGCTGAGCAACGGCGGCGTCGCCACGCTGACGAGCTTCGGGCTCACCGAGGCGGAGATCAATCGCGGCAGCTACCATGATCTTGCCACGCTCATGAAGGCTCATATTCCGCGCGACATCGTCGCCTTCCTGGACGCGGGCGAGGACAAGATCGCCATCGGCGACTATCTCTT
This sequence comes from uncultured Sphingomonadaceae bacterium, assembly GCA_964247375.1. Taxonomy (GTDB): domain Bacteria; phylum Pseudomonadota; class Alphaproteobacteria; order Sphingomonadales; family Sphingomonadaceae; genus Sphingomonas_I. Next base: position 2,891 of record CAXTUG010000190.1, on the reverse strand, counting down.
CGTCCATGCCGGAATACGTCCCGGCGTCCCGATCGCCGAACAGCAGGGCGCCGACCTGCGCTGGATCCGGGGCGAGTTCCTCGACAGCCAGGCCGCCCACGGCGCGATGATCGTCCACGGCCACACGATCGGCGAATCGGTAGCGGAGTGCGAGAACCGCATCGGCATCGACACCGGCGCCTATCGTAGCGGCGTGCTAACCGCGATCGGCCTGGAAGGCACCGAGCGCTGGTTTCTTTCCACCGCCGCATGACGCCGTTTGTACCAGCGGCGCCGGACTTGCCGCGCCGCCAAGCGTGGGGCATTAACGGCGGGCGGCAGGGCCTGACAGCGGCCTTCCCGCCGGTTCGTGCTAGTTGGAGGAGTGTCGGTTGCGTTCACGGCTCGGGCTGGTGGTGCTGACGGCGGCGGCCGCGCTGCTGACGGGCTGCGGCGCGCATCGCGACAACCGGATGGCCTACAATCCCGCGAACTTCGCCGCGCCCGACGAGTTGCCGGTGTCGGACACGCTGATGACCTACCGGCTGGGGCCGGGGGACGTGGTCAACATCTCGGTCTTCAGCGTCGAATCGCTTTCCGGGGAGCGGCAGGTCGATGCCGCCGGCAATCTGACGATGCCGCTGATAGGCGCGGTTCCCGCGGTGGGGAAGTCGACGGAGGAACTCGGCGCGGAACTGGTCGCCTTGCTCGGCAAGCGCTATCTGCAGCAGCCGCAGGTCACGGTGGTGCTCAAGTCGGCCGTGTCGAGGACGGTCACGGTCGACGGTTCGGTGGAAACGCCGGGGCTCTATCCGGTCGCCGACAAGACCACGCTGCTGAAGACGATCGCCATGGCGCACGGCACCTCGCAGGGCGCCAATCCGAAGAAGGTGGTGGTTTTCCGGCAGGTTGGCGGGCAGCGCCAGGCCGCCGCCTTTGACCTGACGACGATCCGCGACGGCGTCGATCCCGATCCGATAATCTACGCCAACGACATCGTCGTCGTCGACGGCCGGCAGACGAGCCAGGCTTGGGTGACGTTGCTTCAGTCCGTTCCGATCCTCGGGCTGTTCACGCGATTCTAGTTCGTGCCGCATTGGCACGCCGAACATCCCCGTTGCGTCCGCTGCCACGGCGCCATGCCGTCGGCCGGCATGAAGGACTTGTGCCTATACGGACGCCCTGATACGGTACCGATGCGTCAACGGGTGCCTTGAGCGGCCCGGTTGCAGGGGTTTTGGAGGTTCGATGCGCAAGATTGCGACGATAGCCGCCGTGATGGCGCTAGCGACCGCGGAGGCGGGCGCGTCCGCCCAGGCGGTGTCGGCCCAGTCGACGGGTCCTGCCGGGATCAGCACGACGGCTGCGCCTGGGCCGAATTCATCTCGCAGAAAGCTCACGGACGACCCGGAAAAGATCGTCATCTCGCTGGCGGCGCTGACCGAGTTCATCTTGGTCTTCGTCATTGCCTTCAAGAAGAGGCACGGCGGCCGTCCGGCGAGCCCGTGACCTGCGGCGGACGGCCGGCAGTCCCGCAGTATCTGCGCGGTTATGTTCCCGAGCGCGGCCCCAGGCGAGGCCGCTCGAGCAGCGTGTCGGCGGTGACGGTTTTACGGCTTCAACTTGGGGCTTTGTAGTTGTCGCGTCTCATCAGCCGCTATCTTGCGCCGGCTTACCTGCTGCTCTGCTTGATCCTGGGCGGCGCGAGCGCCGGCGGTTTCCTTGCGAACGGCATGCTCCAGCTTCTCGGCATCCTGTGCGTCCTGATAGTGGTGCTGTCGGGATGGGTTCCCGAGCTTCCGCCTCGCGCCCGGATGCTGCTGGCGCTGCTTGCCGCGGCGGCGGGGCTGCTGCTCCTTGAACTCGTGCCGATGCCGCATCTGTTGTGGCAGCTGCTGCCCGGGCGTGACGCCGCTTCGCAAGGGTTCGCGCTGCTTGGATTGCCGGCGCCCTGGCTCCCGATCTCCTTGTCTCCGGACGGCACGCTCGCGGCGCGCGCGGCGCTCGTGCCGCCGCTCGCGGTGATGCTGCTCGTCTATGTCTCGTCCGGATTCGGGCGGCTCTACTCGGTGTACGTTCTGGTGGCCACCGCGGCCGGTTCGATCTTCCTCGGCATCCTCCAGAAGATGCAGGGTCCCGATTCGGCCTATTACATATATGAAGTGACGAACCGCGGCGGCGTCGTCGGCCTGTTCGCGAATCGCAATCACCTCGCGACGCTGCTGCTCATGGCGCTCCCCTTCGTCGGCGCGCTCGCGGTCAGCCCCAAGCGCCAGTCGCAGCAGGATGCGAAGGTCGGGCGCCTCATGATAACCGGGTGCATCGGCCTCCTGATCACGGTCGGCGTGGGCGTCGTCAAATCCGCGGCCGGCTGGCTGCTGCTGCCCGCGGCGCTCCTCGCCGGGATCGCGGTGTTCGTCAGGGGCGAACGCGGCACGGTGCCGCGCTCGCTGCTGCAGGTCGGCGTCGGCGTCGGCCTGGTATGCGTCCTCGCGGTGGTGGTCGCGCCGATCAGGCTCAACGACCTCGGCGACAAGCTGAGCGGCATCGATCCGCACATGCGCAACCTGTCCATCCGCACCACGGCGGCGGCGGCGCTGGACTATCT
>CAXTUG010000190.1:0-247 GCA_964247375.1 uncultured Sphingomonadaceae bacterium | reverse complement strand
AATTACGAGGACGTGAGCGAGGCCTCGCTCGAATATCTCAACCATGCCCATGATGATTATGTCGAGATCGCGCTGGAGCACGGGCTGTTCGGCGCCGCGCTGCTCGCCGCGGCCGCCGCATTCTGGCTGGGGCAGGCGGGGCGGCTATGGCCGCGCGGCGAAGGCGATGCGCTGGCGCGCGCGGGCTTCGCCGCCGTCGGCATCCTGTTGGCGCACAGCCTGGTCGACTATCCGGCACGAACCGCGG
>CAXTUG010000189.1:6378-6594 GCA_964247375.1 uncultured Sphingomonadaceae bacterium | reverse complement strand
GCCGGCTTGCCGCGGGCTGCGTCGATCGTGCCGATATCAACCGCCAGGTGCAGGAAGGGCTGCGCGAGGCACAGGAGGAAGTCCGTCAGGCGAAGATGATGAGCGAAGACCAGCGTCGCGCGGCCCTTGCCGCGATCGAGGACGCCAGGAACGAGGCACGCCGAAACATCCGCTGACCGCACGCCGGCAAATCCGACCAAGCGTCGGCGGGACGGG
>CAXTUG010000189.1:0-6354 GCA_964247375.1 uncultured Sphingomonadaceae bacterium | reverse complement strand
AACAGCGGCGCCTTCATGCCCGCATCCCAGCCTGCTGCAGCCCTGCTCACCCCCTTCGTCGCGATCGGCCGTCTGGTCATCGCCATGTTCGCGGCGATCGGCCGCGTGGCGAAGTTCGCCGGACGCACGATCGGACGCGCCGTCCTGCCGCCCTACTATCCGGCCCGCTTCCTGGAGCAGTTGGCGCATATCGGCTGGTTCTCGCTGCCGGTGGTCGGGCTCACCGCCATCTTCACCGGCGCCGCGCTGGCCCAGCAGATCTACACCGCCGGCTCGCGCTTCTCCGCCCAGTCGACCGTCCCGGCCGTGGTCGTGATCGGCATGGTGCGCGAACTCGGCCCGGTGCTGGTCGGCCTGATGGTCGCCGGCCGCGTCTCGTCGGCGATGGCCGCGGAGATCGGCACGATGCGCGTAACCGAGCAGCTCGACGCCCTCGCGACGCTGCGCACCGACAGCTATCGCTACCTGATCGCGCCGCGCCTGATCGCCGCGATCGTAGCGCTGCCGCTGATGGTGCTCGCCGCCAACGCGATCGGCATCTTCGGCGGCTGGCTGCTGGCGGTGCAGAAGCTGCACTTCAACTCGGCCGGCTACCTGGCGGTCACCCGCAAATACATGAGCTTCGACGATTTCCAGATGGCGATGGTGAAGGCCGGGGTGTTCGGCTTCTTCATCGCGCTGATGGGCTGCTACCACGGCTTCCGCACCACCGGCGGCGCGGCGGGCGTGGGCAATGCGACGCGCAATGCGGTCGTCAGCGCCTTCATGCTGATCCTGGCGTCCAACTTCCTGATCACCGCCATGGTGTTCGGCTAATGGCGAGCAGCACGCCCAAGATCCTGCTGGCGGACGTGGCCAAGCAGTTCGCCGGCAACGTCGTGCTCGACGGCGTCAACTTGGGCGTGGAGACGGGCGAGAGCCTCGCCATCATCGGCCAGTCGGGCAGCGGCAAGTCGGTCACGCTCAAGTGCATCCTCGGCCTGATCCAGCCGGACCGCGGCTCGATCCGCGTCGACGGCGAGGAGGTGGTAGGCCTGCGCGGCGCGGCGCTCGACAGGATGCGCGCCAAATTCGGGATGCTCTTCCAGGGATCGGCGCTGTTCGATTCGCTGCCGATCTGGCGCAACGTGACGTTCGGCCTGACCCGCGGCCGCGCCATCGACGGTGCGCGCATGCGCGCCGTCGCCGAGGAGAATCTGGAGCGGGTCGGGCTGGACAGGCGCGTGCTCAATCTGCGTCCGAGCGAGCTGTCCGGCGGCATGCAGAAGCGCGTGGCGCTCGCCCGCGCGATCGCGCCGCGGCCGGACATCATCTTCTTCGACGAGCCCACTACCGGGCTCGACCCGATCCGCGCCGACGTGATCAACGACCTGATCGTCAGCCTAGTCGACGATTTGGGGGTCACCGCACTCACCATCACCCACGACATGGCGTCGGCGCGGAAGATCGCGCACCGCGTCGCCATGCTCTACCAGGGCAGGATCGTGTGGATCGGTCCACGCGACCGGCTGTACGACAGCGGCAATCCCTACGTCGACCAGTTCGTGCAGGGCCGCGCCGAGGGGCCGATCCAATAGCGGCTGCTTGGCTCAATCATTCCGTTCCGCGGCGGCCGGCCGGGGGGCGGTGAACAGGCGGACGCGCCCCCCCCCCCCCCCCCGGGGAACGGAAGAACGGTATGAAGAAGCCTCCCCGCATCGACGCTGTCGCTGTATAGAAGCCGCATGATCCGCCCGCTCAGCCTCGCCGCCGCGCTCGCCTCCACCCTCGCCACGGCCGCCTCGGCGCAGGAACGCGCCCTCCCCTACTGGGCGTCGATCGCAGCGGGCCAAGCACTGATGCGCACCGGTCCCGATCGGACCTATCCCGCCATGTGGCTCTACAAACGGCGCGACCTGCCGGTGCGGGTATTGCAGGTCGTCGGACCGTGGCGGCGCGTGCAGGAACAGGACGGCAGTTCGGGCTGGATGCTGGCGACCCTGCTGGCCGCGCGCCGTACCGGTGTCGTGGTCGGCCGCTATCGTCCCATCAACGCCGAACCCGGCGGCGGACATCTGCTGTGGCAGGCCGAACCGGGCGTGGTCGGCCGCATCTCCGCCTGCGACGGGCAATATTGCCGCATCCAGATCGGCGAGAAGGTCGGGTATATCGAGCAGTCCGGCCTCTGGGGCACGGATCCGGGCGAGCGGCTGCCCTGACGATCCGCTCGGGCCGCAACCACGCAGCCGGCCTGCGAAGCTCATAAGAAACCCCGCCGCTCGGGCGAGCGACGGGGTTCCTCGTAACGACTTGTTCGATCAGAAGCTGAAGCGGGCACCCACGCGGATGGCGTAGAGCGATGCGCCCAGGCTGCCGTTGACAAGGCTGTCGGCGCGCGACACGTCCGACGTCGGCTGCGAGTAGACGTAGCGTCCACACGGATTGGCGCCGACCGCCTCGCACGTAACCTTCGTCACCGTCTTGATGTACGGGAAGTTGGCGCGCAGCTGCTGGCCCCACTTGTGATCGATCAGGTTGGTGACGTTCTCGATATCCGCCCACAGCGAGATGCGCGAGCGGCCGAGCCCGGTCGGCACTTCCTGCTCGACGTGAAGGTCGAGGCGGGTGAACCACTTGGAGTGGAACGCGTTGCGCGGCGCGACCTGGCCCCGATACTTGGACAGCTTGGTGGCAGCGATCAGGTTCTCGACCGAAGCCTGCGTCACTGCATTGTCGTATCGGACCAGCGGATCGTTCACCTGCGGCACGTAGAACAGGTAGCGGCTGGCCGAGGCGACCGTCCCGAACACCGTGCTCCGGCCCGAGCCCACGTCCTGGAAGCCCCAGCTATAGTTGTAGCCCTGCCGCGTCTCGCCGAACAGGTCGATCCGCGTCTTGTAGTCGCCGAAGAAGGCATGGTCGAACGAGAGGTTGTACTTGACCGCATACGGCACCTCGTCGTTCGAGTGGCCGTACGCGCCGGCCAGGCTGTTCGGATCGTCATAGGCGCCATTGCCGTAATTCGAGCTCGCGATCGAGGAGGTGAAGGCCTGGTTGTCCTTCACATTCTCGTAGGTGAAGCTGGCGCCGGCGCTCAGGCCGAAATCCCACGCCTTGTTGAGGCTGGCGACCGCGACGTAGCTGCGGCCCTTCTTGCCGTTGGTCAGCAGATAGTCGGCGCCGCTGTCGGTCGGCGCAACCGTGATCACGCTGCGATAGCGCTGGCGGCCGTCCGGCGTGAGCGCGCCGATGCCGGTGATCGGCACCGAGCGCAGGTCGATGATGGCGACCTGATTGCGCACCTTCGAGTAGAAGCCGTCGACCCCGAACATCCAGCCGTCGCCCAGCGCGCCGAAATCCGCCTTCCAGCGGCCGGACAGGGTCGCGCGCCACTGCGACGGCACCTTGAAGTTCGGATCGAGCGCGTTGAGCGTCGTCGTGTTGTTCGGGTTGGCCGTCAGGTTGCCGCCGCCCTGCGCCGCGATCAGCGGATTGGCGGTGCCCGGCAGCTGGAACAGGTTGACGTTGTTCAGCAGCGCGGCGCCGCTGGGATTGCCGATGCCGTTGATCTGCGTACGGCCCTGGTCGCTCAGCCGCGCCGTCAGCGTGGTCGACAGGACGCCGGTGTTGGAGAAGCTGTTGCCGACATAGACGTCGGGGGTACCGCCGCCGAAGATGCCCGCGCCACCGCGGATGGTGATGCGCGGAACCGGTGTATAGTCGAAGCCGACGCGCGGCTGGAACAGGCCGCGGCCGTTGATGTAGGCGGTGTTGTCGAAGCCGTAGCGGCCCAGGAAGACGCGGTTCAGCGCCGGACGGCTGGAGCCGCCGAACAGGTCGTAACGCACGCCGTAGGAGACGTTCAGCAGGTTGTTGACGCGCCAGCTGTCCTGCAGGCCAAACGTGTAGACGCTGTAGTTGAACCGGGCCGAGGCGTTCACCGGATTGGCATCGGGCGAGTTGGTGTAGCTGAACGACTGCGCGTTGCCGGCATTGAAGTCGGCGATCGAATCGAAATAGTAGGTGCCGAGCGCGCCGTTGACGAACTCGTTGAAGTTCTTGGTATATTGCGTCTCGAACAGCGCGCGGATGTTGTGGTTGCCCGCCGCCAGGCGCGCCACGACCGATCCGCCGTACGTCTTCACGCGCAGGATATTGGCCTGGCTCGGACCACCGGTGCCGATCACGACCTGCGCGGTATTGACCGGGCAGGAGGTCGCCTGGTTGAACGTGTCGGCACCCGCGCCGGTGCTGGGAGCCGGACGGTCCGAGGTAGCCGCGGTGCAGATCGTGGCCTGCGATGCCGGCGTGCCGTTCGGGAATTGGCCCGAATCATACTGCTTGTAGAGGCCGCGGACCTCGGTCGAGAAGCCGCCGCCCCAGTCGGAGTTCAACTGCGCGATGCCGGCATAGACCTTGTCCGGCTTCACGTAGGAGTTGGAGTAGGTGCTGAGCGACGCCGTGCCGGTGTTGGTCAGGCTGATCAGCGAATCCTTGGTGTAGATGCCGGTCAGCGACAGGCGCTGCGTCTCGCTGAGGTTGGCATCGAGGCGGCCGACCAGGCGGTCGTCCTTGTCGCCGTTGTTGCGTACGATCCCGCCCGGATCGAGCTTGTAGCGCGAATTGGCGATGCTGGTGATCTGCGCCAGCTGGGCGTTGGTCAGGTTGGTGACCGGCACGCCGGCATTGTCCTCGACCGTGCCGTACGGATAGGGCGTGGCGGCGCGGACGCGCTCGCCGGAGATCATGAAGAACAGCTTGTCCTTGATGATCGGGCCCGACAGCTCGACGCCGTAATCGCGATTCTTGAACTTCGGCACCGCGACCTTGCCGTCGGCATTGCCGCCCAGGAACGGCTTGGTTTTCTTACCGACCAGGCTGTCGTCGGTGTAGCTGTAGCAGCCGGTGCCGTGGAACTCGTTGGTGCCCGACTTCAGGATGGCGTTGACGACGCCGCCCTGGAAGAAGCCCTCGCGCACATCGTAGGGCGCAACCTTGGTCTCGAACTGGCCGATCGCGTCGAGCGGCACCGGCCCGCGGCGCGACGGCAGGCCGTCCGGGTTCAGGCCGAAGCTGTCGGTGATCGGCACGCCGTCGATCGTGAAGCGGTTGAAGCGCGGATTCTGGCCGGCGAAGCTGACCGCGGCGGTCGTGCTGCTCTTGTCGATGTTGGCATAGGGATCGCGCCGCATCAGGTCGCGGATGTCGCGGTTGATCGAGGCGACTTTGGCGATCTGGGCGGCGTTGAGCACCGTCGCCGGCCCTTCCGAAACGACGCGCGCGCCGCGCACGCGGGTGGCGGTGATGACCACTTCCTGGCCCTGCGCGCCGAGTTCGACCGGCAGCGAGAAGGGCTGGCCAACGACGGTGTTGATGTCCGTCGCCTGGAAATCGGCGTAGCCCGGCGCCGTCACGACGACCGTGAACGGTCCACCGACGCGCAGGCCGTTGACCGAGAAGTTGCCGTCGCCGCGCGTCGTGGCGGTCGCGACCGTGCCCGACGGCACGTGCGTCACCTGCACGGCGGCGTTCGCGATCGGCTTGCCGCCGGACGTTACGAGACCCTGGATCGACGACGTGGTTTCCTGCGCGTAGGCAGCGCTGGTCGCCAGGGCTGCGATGGCGCAGCCCGCAAAGAAACGATTCATAAAGGCCCCTTTAAAACTGATCTGATGCGGCGCTTTGAGCGGCGGCGATGACAAATCCATGACATGGCGCGCGCCCTCCCGGCACTCGGCTGACGCAAATTTACACGGCCGCTTTCTGCACCGCAACATGACTGCGGCGCGGGCGAGAAAAGCCGCGCGCTGTTGCAGCGGTGTCGCACTCCTCACATCCTTGCCGGAACCGTAACGACGACGCGCGGTTCGTTTCGGGATGGTGCTGATCACGAGCTATAATATTCGCAAGGCAATCGCGCCCGACCGCCGCCGCCGCCCGGAACGCATCCTCGACATCCTGGGGGAGATCGGTGCCGACATCGTGCTGCTGCAGGAGGCGGATCGCCGATTCGGCGAGCGGAACAGCGCCATTCCGCTGCACATGCTCTCCGAGCATAGCGGCTACCGGCCGGTACCCTACGAGATGCGGCCGGGCAGCATCGGCTGGCACGGCAATGCGGTGCTGGTCGGCCCCGAAGTCGAGATCGTGCGTCACATGCCGCTGCACCTGCCCGCGCTGGAGCCGCGGGGGGCGGTGCTGGTCGACGTGCGGGTCCGGGGCGCGATGCTGCGCCTGGTCGGCATGCATCTTGATCTGTCGGGCCGCTGGCGGCGCAAGCAGGCGCGCGCCATCCTGACCGAACTCGATCACCAGCCTCAGCCGCTGCCGACCGTGCTGGCGGGTGATCTCAACGAGTGGCGCAGCGGCTGAGGC
>CAXTUG010000188.1:0-6613 GCA_964247375.1 uncultured Sphingomonadaceae bacterium | reverse complement strand
CCGGGTGCGGCTGTTCCAGTTGCTGCGGGGCCTAGCCGCCGATGCCGGCATCGACCCTGCGCGGATCAGTCCGCACGTGCTGCGGCACGCCTTCGCAACGCACCTCTTGGAAGGCGGCGCCGATCTGCGCGCCTTGCAGACGATGCTGGGCCATGCCGACATCGCGACGACGCAGATCTACACGCATGTCGACAGCCGACGGCTGGTCGAGCTAGTCAACCGGCGGCATCCGCTCGCGGACCGGACCCGTTGACGCTGGCGGCGCACCCCCCTAACCGCGCGCCATGGTCGCCTTCCTTGAATTCGAAAAGCCGATCGCCGAGCTGGAGGCGCGGATCCTCGAACTGCGCGAGACCGCCGACAGCCACGACGATACCCTGGACATCGAGGCGGAGGTGGCGAAGCTGCAGGCGAAGTCCGACCGATTGCTGCAGGACACCTATGCCAGGCTCACTCCCTGGCAGAAGACCCAGGTCGCGCGACATCCCGAACGACCGCACCTGAAGGACTATATCGCCGGGTTCGTCGACGATTTCATCCCGCTGGCCGGCGACCGCGCCTTCGCCGACGACCAGGCGATCATCGGCGGGCTCGGCCGCATCGCCGGCCGCCGCGTCATGGTGATCGGACATGAGAAGGGCGACGATACGGCGAGCCGCATCCGCCACAATTTCGGTATGGCCAAGCCAGAGGGCTATCGCAAGGGCATCCGCCTGATGCGGTTGGCCGAGCGGTTCGGATTGCCATTGGTGACGCTGGTGGACACGGCCGGCGCCTTTCCTGGCGTGCAGGCGGAGGAGCGCGGCCAGGCCGAAGCGATCGCCCGCTCGACCGAGCAGTGCCTCGCGCTCACAGTGCCGGTCGTCGCCGCGATCGTCGGGGAGGGCGGATCGGGCGGTGCGGTCGCGCTGGCGGCGGCCAACCGCGTGCTGATGTTCGAACACGCCATCTACTCCGTCATCTCGCCCGAGGGCGCATCGTCGATCCTGTGGCGCGGGCCGGAGAAGGCAGCGGACGCGGCGGAGGCGATGAAGATCACGGCGCAGGATCTGCAGCGGCTGGGCGTGATCGATCGGATCATTGCCGAGCCGGTCGGCGGCGCACAGCGCAATCGGGCAGCGGCGATTGCCTCACTCGGTTTGGTTGTGGCCGAGGAATTGGACGCGCTGGCCGACCTCGCGCCGGCTGCGCTGCTGGAACAACGTCGCACTAAATTCATCGCGATCGGTTGAGCGCGTTCCGGACGCGAAAAGGCCGGCGCAATCTCTCGCGCCGGCCTCCTTGATACAATCCCGGCTGAGCCGGGACTGAACACCAGCCTTACTTGTTGAGGTTGGCGTTGACCTTGTTGAACGTGTTGCTCACGCTCTTGCCGAGGTTCGTCATTGCGGTAATGGCGGCAACGGCGATCAGAGCAGCGATCAGACCATATTCAATGGCGGTCGCGCCCTTGCTGTTCTTAATGAAATTACGGATAGCACGCATCTTGTTTCTCCCGTCGATCGACTATGTGAGGTCCCAACTTCACGGCGCCGGCTGCCTTGTGGAGCGGACCAGCAGCGTCTCCTTTAGAGCCGAGTGGTTTCGGAACATTTAATGCTGGACCGTACATGCTTGATTTTGTCGAAGGCGGTGCTGATCTTGGTAAACATACTGTTTACCTTGCAATCTGGATTGCTTCGCTGCACTCGCAATGACAATGCGGGCCGACGTCATCACGCTCTAGCTTGATAAAACTGAAGAAAGATTTGCGATGCACTTCCTGCCGGTCGTTTCCGCGGTGCTGGTCGATGGCGACGGTCGCCTGCTGATCCAGCAACGCCCGCCTGGCAAGCCGTTCGCCGGCCTGTGGGAATTTCCCGGCGGCAAGGTCGAGGATGGCGAGACGCCCGAGGCGGCGCTGATCCGCGAATTGAAGGAGGAGTTGGGGATCGATGTCGAGGCGGCGTGTCTCGCGCCCGCGACCTTCGCCAGCGATCTGCAGCCCGGCGGTACGCGCCACATGGTGCTGCTCCTCTATGTCTGCCGCAAGTGGCGGGGCACGCCGCAGTCGCTGGAGGGCGGCGTCCTGCGCTGGGTGCGCGTGCAGGAACTGTACGGACTGGAGATGCCCGGCCCCGACCGGCCGCTGATCGGGCTGCTGGAAGCCCTACTCTGATCTGGGCTTGAGCGCCGCGGCGAGACTGGCCGTCGCCGACCCGCGCCGGGCCGGCTGCGGCTGATCGGGGCCGGGCGCCCAGCCGGTCATGAAGATCAGCACGAAGCGCTCGCGCAGGCGGCCATCCGGCCCTGCATCGCGCCCGAACCGTTCGGCAAGGTGCGCCAGCCGCCCGCGCGTGAGGCGCGGCGGCGGCTGATCAACGAGCAGATTGCCTGCCGCCATGCCGCGCAGGTCGGTCATGAGCCGGAACGGATCGGCATAGCCTACGTCCAGCGTCTCGCTATCCGCTACCGTCAGCGTGAACCCGGCCCGTCCGAGCAGGTCGCCGGCGGCACGCACGTCGATGAGCGGATGGACGCGCTGCGGGATACCGCCGCCGGCCTGCTGATCGGCGTCGAGCAGCGCGCCGCGCAACCAGGACAGGCTGCCCGCACCGACGAATCCGGCGAGGAACAGGCCGTCGGGCTTCAGCGCGCGGCGGCACTGGATCAGCGCACCGGGCAGGTCGTTGACGCTGTCGAGCACCCCCGCCGACATGATCAGGTCGAAACTCTCCAGCGGGAAGGGCAGCCGATCCTCGTCGCACTGCACGCCGTCTGCCGCGAAGCGCGTGCCCGCGTCGCTGGCGCTGACTGCCATCCCCCGCTCCTGGAGCGCACGCCGGAGACTGCCGTCGGCGGTGCCCAGATCCAGCGCCCGGCCGAAGTGTCGCTTGACCAGGTCCAGTCGGTCGAGCAGTCCCTCGACGATCGCGTCACGCACGAAGCTGTGATCGGCGAAGCGCGCAGCCGCCCGGTCGCGGCGCAGGCGGCGCAGGTCGCGGCTGAAGATTTCCGGGGGCTCCATGCGGACCGGCTTGTGCCCGCCCGCGCCAATGTCGACAAGCAGGCATGGCCCTCGACATTCCGGTACGTCGTCTTCTCCGCGGTATCGTCGGTTTCGCCCTGCCGCCGCGCTGTCCGGGATGCGGCACGATCGTCGGCGACGATCACAGCTTCTGTCTCGCCTGCTGGCAGGCACTCGATTTTCTCGGCGGGCCGGCGTGCGGGCAGTGCGGCCAGCCGATCGAGACCGCCTATGACGATGCATCGCGCTGCGGCGCCTGCCTGGCCGACCCGCCGCCGTTCGATCGTGCGCGGGCGGCGGTCGCTTACGGGCCCATAGCCCGCGCACTGGCGCTGCGGCTGAAATATGGCCGTCGCCCGGGCGTGGCGCTGACGATGGCGCGGCCCATGGCGCGGATCGGCGAGAGCATGCTCGAAGATGCGCTGGTGGTCGCAGTCCCGCTGCACCGCTGGCGGCTGTGGTCGCGCGGTTACAATCAGGCGGCGCTGATCGCGCGGGCGCTGGTGCGGCAGGGAAGGGGCGAACTGGCGCTCGACCTGATCGAGCGGTTCCGGCGGACGCCGCCGCTGCGCGGCATGGGCCGCCTCGCCCGTGAGCGCACCGTCGCCGGCGCCTTTCGCCTCCGTCCCGAAGCGCGGGGGCGGGTGAAAGGGCGGCGGATCGTGCTGATCGATGATGTCTATACGACCGGCGCCACGGTCCGCGGCTGCGCGCGCCTGCTGCGGCGGGCCGGTGCGGCGGAGATCAACGTGCTGTGCTGGGCACGCGTGGTCCGCGATGATGCAGAGACGCGTTGACACGCCGCGATGCCGACCACAGATCGGTGGCCAAGGAGTGTATCATGGCCAGAGTTGAGATCTACACGAAGATGCTGTGTCCGTACTGCGTCCGCGCCAAGCGGCTGCTGGGGGACAAGGGCGCGGCGTTCGAAGAATATGACATCACGATGGGCGGCCCGAAGCGCGCCGAGATGATTCAGCGCGCCAGCGGCCGCACCACCGTGCCGCAGATCTTCATCGGCGACAGACATGTGGGCGGATCCGACGATCTGGCGGCGCTGGAGCGGCGCGGCGGGCTCGACGCCCTGCTGGCGGGCTGATCGGCTTGGCACTTCTTCCGACTATTATCTCGCGCAACTCGCTCAGCCGCTGCCGACCGAGCTGATGCGCGCCGCCCTGCTCCAGACGAACAGCGGCATCGATCCGCTGATCGGCGCGCGTCGGCTGGTCGAGGCGGTCGAACGCGCGGCCGGCGACGGTGCGGACATGCTGTTCACGCCCGAGATGAGCGCGCTGCTCGATCGTGACCGGATGCGGGCGGCCGGCTCGATCGTGTCCGAAGCGGACGACGTGGCGCTCGCGGCCGTGCGGGAAGCGGCGGCCCGGCACAAACTATGGGTTCATCTCGGCTCGCTCGCCCTGCGCAGCGAGACGGCGGCGGATCGTTTCGTCAATCGCGGCTTCGTGATCGATAGCGAGGGCGCGGTCCGCGCCCGCTACGACAAGCTGCACCTGTTCGATGTCGATCTTCCGCACGGACAATCGATCCGCGAGTCCGCCGCCTACGCGCCGGGAGAACAGGCGGTGGCGGTCGACACGCCATGGGGACGTCTCGGCCTCGCCATATGCTACGACCTGCGCTTTCCGGACCTGTTCCGCGCCCTGAGCGACGCCGGCGCCACCCTGCTCGCGATTCCGGCCGCGTTCACCGTGCCGACGGGACGGGCGCACTGGCACGTGCTGCTGCGGGCGCGGGCGGTTGAGGCAGCGGCGTTCGTCCTCGCCGCGGCGCAGACCGGACATCATGCCGACGGCCGCGACACGTACGGCCATTCGCTGGCGGTCGATCCCTGGGGCGAGTTGCTGCTGGACATGGGCGACGCACCTGGCCTCGCCATGGTCGAACTCGACCTGCGGCGGATCGGCGAGGTGCGCGAGCGGATTCCCGTGCTCGATCATCGCCGTCCGATACCGCAGGTGCGGATCGCATCGTGATCGTCTTCGATCTCGCCTGTCCGCAGGGCCACGTGTTCGAAATCTGGTTCGGATCGTCGGCCGACTATGAAGATCAGCGCGCGCGCGGGCTGGTCTCCTGTCCGTTCTGCGGCGCAACCGAGATCGCCAAGGCGGTGATGGCACCCAACATCGCTGCAAAGGGCAACCAGGCGCAGTTGCCGACCGTGCCGATGCAGACTTCTGCCCCGCCGCCGCCAGCCGAGATGAAGAATATGCTGGCGGCGCTCGGCCGCATGCAGGCGAAGATGCTGGAAGGATCGGAACATGTCGGTCGACGCTTCGCCGACGAGGCGCGGGCGATCCATGACGGCGACGCCCCCGAACGCCCGATCCACGGTCAGGCCACGCGCGAGGAGGCGAGGGCGCTGATCGAGGACGGTGTGCCGGTGGCGCCCCTGCCGCTGCCGGTCACACCGCCGGAGCAGGCGCACTGACGCGAAATTGGCAACGCCGAAAATCCGAATGAACTGAATCGTTCGACAGCTGCGATGCTCATCTTGCGTTGCCGGCTCGACACGTTCCGGATCGGCGATCAGGGAAGGTGAATGCTTCCGGCTGCTGCACCGATCCTCTTCGTCCTGATCTGGTCGACGGGCTTCATCGTGGCGCGGGCGGTGATCCCGTTCGTTTCGCCGGAACTGTTTCTCGCTGTGCGCTTGATATCGACCACCGCACTCCTGGCGGGAGCAGCGCTGATCGCGCGCGAGACTTGGCCGCGGGGCCGCCGCCTCGCATTGCACCTCGTCACGGGTGCGATGCTGCACGGCGTCTACTTGTGCGCAAGCTGGTGGGCGGTGTCGCGCGGCATGCCCGCCGGCATCATGTCCCTGCTCGGCAGCGTGCAGCCGCTGGGCGTGGCGGTCGCCAGCTACATCTTCCTGCACGAGCGGTTGAGCGGCCGGAACTGGTTCGGCCTGCTGATCGGCATTGCCGGGGTAGGATGCGTGCTCGCGCCGACGCTGGTGCGGAGCGGCGCCGCCACGATCGGTCCGGCGACCGTGGCGGCCGCCGTCGCCGCCGTGCTCGCCATGGCGGCGGGTACCATGATGCAGCGCGGTCCGCTCTCCAGCGATCCGATCCTGGTCGCCGGCGCGGTGCAGAATGCCGGCGGCATCATCGTCGCGCTCGCCGCTGCGATGGCGGCAGGGCAATGGCGCTGGGAGAATGGACCGCTGCTCTGGCTGGGCCTCGCCTGGTCGGTGCTGGTGCTCTCGGGAGCGGGATTGTCGCTCCTGGTCTGGATGGTTCGGCACCAGGGTGCGGCCCGCGTATCGACGCTCCTGCTGCTGGTGCCCGTGCTGGCGGCGATGGAGGCATGGGCGCTGTTCGGCGAACGCCTCGGGCTGCTGCAGATTGTCGGTTTCCTGCTGGCGTTGGCCGGCGTGCTCCTCGCACGCACGGTGGCGAAGGTTGCGCCCACCGAGCCTGCTTGAGCGGGGTCGAGCAGGTCGATCACGGCCCGGCTAGCCTTTCGCGTTGACGGTCGATTGCCTAAAACCTACCGAGCCGCGATTGCCCCGGTAGCTCAGCAGGACAGAGCAACGGTTTCCTAAACCGCAGGTCGGGAGTTCGAGTCTCTCCCGGGGCACCA
>CAXTUG010000187.1:4058-6643 GCA_964247375.1 uncultured Sphingomonadaceae bacterium | reverse complement strand
CATGCTGTCCCGGCGGAGCGAGGCTGTCGTCGACGATCGACGGGATCAGCATCTCGACGATCGGCTCACGCGACATGCCGGTCGCGCGGGCGTCGGTGAAGGCCCGGTCCATATAGTCGAGCGTCGGTGCGATGATGATGCCGGACTTCAGGTGGTCGCCCGGCTCCGGCCTGGCAGTGAAGCGCGGCAGCTCGGACAGCGCCACGTTCATGCGGAACGTGCCCGAGCCCACCTTGAAGCCCCTCGCGGCGCGGGCGAAATCGGGATCGAGGTCGGCCGGGTCGATCAGCTTGTCATAGAGCAGGCGCGGACCGACGTTGGCGGCGACGGTCGCGGCGCGATGCTCCTGCCCGCTCTCCAGCCGCACGCCGGCGACGCGCCCATGCTCCACCAGCAGGCGGGCGATGGGGGCGTCGGTGACGATCTCGACGCCGAGCTCCTCGCAGGCGGCGCGCATCGCCTGCGTGATCGCGCCCATGCCGCCGACCGCGTGACCCCACGCGCCCTTGTTGCCGTTCACCTCGCCGAACACGTGATGGAGCAGGACGTAGGCGGAGCCGGGCGTGTCGGGGCTGGCGTAATTGCCAACCACCGCGTCGAAGCCGAACGCCGCCTTCACCGGCTCGCTCTCGAACCAGCCGTTCAGGAAATCGCGCGCCGACTTGGTGAACAGGTCGAGCAGGTCGCGCTGCCGCTGGAGCGGCAGGCGTGCGAGCCGGCCGCCCTGCTGCAGCGCCGCCAGCAGCGACGCACCGCCGCCGCCCGCATCGGGCGGGATCTTGAGCGCCAGGTCGCGCAGCACGTCGGCGACGCCGTCCAGCATGGCGTAGTAGGCCGGCAAGGCGGCGGCGTCCGCTTCGCTGAACTTGGCGAACTCGGCCTGCGTCTTCGCGAGCCCGCCGCCGACCAGCAGGTAGCGGCCGTCCGGCTGCGGCAGGAAGTTGGAATAGGGGCGGTCGAGGATGACGAGCCCGCGCGCGTGCAGGCCCATGTCGGCGATGACCTTGGGCTGGAGCAGGCTGACCGTGTAGCTGGCGGTCGAGTTGCGGAAGCCGGGGTGGAACTCCTCGGTCACCGCCGCGCCGCCGACGACGTGCCGCCGCTCCAGCATGCGCACCTTCACGCCGGCGCGGGCGAGGTAGAAAGCACAGACGAGGCCATTGTGACCGGCGCCCACGATCAATACGTCAGGGTTCACGCACGCTCCTGCAGTGGAAAGTCAAAGCATGTATCAATTCGACATCGCCGCCGGAAGCAAGGCCGCGCTGTATCGCGAACTCGCCGGCGCGCTCGGGGCCCTGGTCGAAGGGGAGCGTGACACGATCGCCAACATGGCCAATGCCACGGCGCTGCTGTGGGAGTATCTGCCCGACCTGAACTGGGCCGGCTTCTATCGCAACGTGGGCGAGGAACTGGTGCTTGGGCCGTTTCAGGGCAAGGCGGCCTGCATCCGCATCGCCTTTGGATCGGGCGTGTGCGGCACGGCCGCCGCGACCCGCGCGACGCAGCGGATCGAGGACGTCCACGCCTTTCCGGGTCACATCGCCTGCGACGCGGCATCGGCGTCCGAACTGGTCGTGCCGATCATCGTTGATGGCAAGCTGATCGGCGTGCTCGATCTGGACAGTCCGACGCCGGCCAGGTTCGATGCGGAGGATCAGGCCGGCTGCGAGGCGCTGATGGCGATATTGGGGCCGCGACTGACAGCTTGACGTTCCCCGGCCTGCGCCGGGGAACGGAAAATTTATCAACCCGCCTTGCCGCGGCGGTGCTCGCCATGGATCCAGCGGACGGTGCCGGAGCTGGCGCGCATCACCACGCTGTCGGTCGTCATCACGCCGGCGCGGCGCTTGACGCCGTCCAGCAGCGAGCCGTCGGTGACGCCGGTCGCGGCGAAGATCGCGTCGCCCTTCACCAGATCCTCCAGGCGGTAGATCCGGTCGAGGTCGGTCACGCCCCACTTGTGGGCGCGGGCGCGCTCGTCGTCGTTGCGGAACAGCAGCCGGCCCTCGAACTGGCCGCCGACGCAGGTGAGCGCGGCGGCGGCGAGCACGCCCTCCGGCGCGCCGCCCGATCCCATGTAGATGTCGATCGTCGTCTCGGGATCGCTCACCGCGATCACCCCGGCGACGTCGCCGTCGGGGATCAGCATCACGCCGCAGCCGATGCCGCGCAGCTCGGCGATCAGCTTGTCGTGGCGCGGGCGATCCAGCACGCAGGCGATGATCTCGTGCGGGTCGACGCCCTTGGCCTTGGCCAGCGCGCGGACATTCTTGGTCGGGCTCTTGTCGAGACTGATCACGCCCTTCGCATAGCCCGGCCCGATCGCGATCTTCTCCATATAGACGTCAGGGGCGTTGAGCAGGCAGCCTTCCTCCGCAATCGCCAGCACCGCCAGCGCGTTCGGGCCGGCCTTGGCCGTGATGGTGGTGCCTTCCAGCGGATCGAGCGCGATGTCGATCTTGGGGCCGGTGCCGCGGCCGACCTTCTCGCCGATATACAGCATCGGCGCCTCGTCGCGCTAGCCCCACCCGCGCCACCCCCCCCCCGGGCAGGCGGGCGGGGGGGAGGCCGGGCCCCGGCCC
>CAXTUG010000187.1:0-4048 GCA_964247375.1 uncultured Sphingomonadaceae bacterium | reverse complement strand
TTGAAGGCCTGGCGCATCGCCTCGACCGCGGCTGCGTCCGCCGCCTTCTCGTCGCCGCGGCCGACCATGCGCGAGGCGGCGATCGCCGCCGCTTCCGTCACCCGCACCATCTCGAGCACGAGCACACGATCCAGCGTCTTCGAAGCTTTCACCGCCACATTACGCCCCCAATCCGTCCTATGATTTCCCTCGCGATAGGGCGGGCATGTGACCTTGTCGAGAAAGCGGCTGGTAGCGCCGCGCATTTTCGCGCGATGCTGGCCAGGATGAAGCCTGCTCCGGGCCGGTCAGCCGGCGAGGATGTGCATCAGCATCGGCGCGCCGAGCAGGCTGGTCGATCCGTCCAGCTTGTCGAGCGCGGCCGCGACGCAGCGCTCCGGCCCCTCGTGCGTCACCATGACCAGCAGGACGCTGCCGTCGCTCGCCGCGCCGCGCTGGATCAGGCTCTCGATCGACACGCCGGCGTCGCGCATGGCAGCGGTCAGCTCGGCCAGCACGCCCGGCCGGTCGGCGACGGTGAAGCGCAGGTAAGCGCGTCCGCGCCGTTCGCCCGCCGGGGCGATCTCGGCCTTGGCCAGGCTGCGCACCGGCATGGCGAAGGCCGGGCCGTACTCGCCGCGGGCGATGTCGATCAGGTCGGCCACGACCGCGCTGGCGGTCGGCCCCTCGCCGGCGCCGCGCCCCTGGAACAGCAGCCGGCCGACGAAATTGCCCTCCGCCACCACCGCGTTCAGCGATCCGGTGACGTGCGCGAGCGGATGGCCGAGCGGCACCAGGCACGGATGCACGCGCTGGAACAGGCCCTTGGCCGACGCCTCGCCGAAGCCGCCGAGGCGAACGCGGTAGCCGAGCGCGGCCGCTTCGGCGATGTCGGCGGCGACGACGTGGCGGATCCCGGTAATCTGCACCGCGCCGAAGTCCAGCTCCGTGCCGAAGGCGAGGCTGGACAGGATGGCGAGCTTGTGCGCGGCATCCACGCCGTCGATGTCGAAGCTGGGATCGGTCTCGGCATAGCCCAGCGCCTGCGCCTCGCTCAGCACCTCGGTGAAGCCGCGCCCCTCCGCCTCCATCGTCGTCAGGATGTAGTTGCAGGTGCCGTTCAGCACGCCGTAGACATGGTCGATCGCGTTGGCGGCGGCGCCCTCGCGCAGACCCTTGATCACGGGAATGCCGCCCGCCACCGCGGCTTCATACTTCAGCGCCGTGCCGGCCGCTTCGGCGGTGCCGGCGAGTTCGAGGCCGTGATGCGCCAGCATCGCCTTGTTGGCGGTCACCAGCGCCTTGCCGTGCGCGAGCGTGCTGCGTGCCAGCGTCAGCGCCGGCCCGTCCGAACCGCCGATCAGCTCGACCACCACGTCGACGTCGTCGCGCACCGCCAGCGCGGCCGTGTCGTCGACCCAGGCGAAACCGGACAGGTCCACGCCGCGGTCACGGCTGCGGTCGCGCGCCGAGACGGCAACGATCTCGATCCCGCGCCCGGCGCGCCGCTCGATCAGCGCCTGGTTCTGCGCGAGCAGCTTGACGACGCCGCCGCCGACGGTTCCGAGCCCGGCAAGGGCGATGCGTAGCTTCTCTGCCATGATCGGCTACCCCTATAGGCTGATCGCGGTCCCGCAAAGCATCGAACTGACCGTCGCGGCGCCGCTGCCGCAGGTGGAACGGCCGGACGCCTCGCTTCGTTCTTGTCGGCAAGCTTGAACCAAGGAGAGTGTCATGGCCGACGAGAATGTCGAACAGATCATCGCGGAAGAGAAGGACGACCGGGCCGGCATGGAAGCGGCGAAGCGTCAGCAATATGGCCAGTCGGGCGACATGCTCGACACGACGATGGGCAATATGGGCGGCGCCGGCGCGGCCGCATCGGGCCCGGACATTGCCGAGCAGTCGAAGCCGACGCCGGGCAATTCCAGCGACCTGCCCAGCCGATGAGCGACGCCGGTTCCGAAGGTGATCCGGGCGGCCTGGAACGCGGCCGCCCGGCCACGGTATCGCGGAACGGCGAAGTGCATGGCGCGGGTGCGGGGGCAGGCGGCGGCGGTACGCCGGAGGATTTGGACGCCGACTCCGCCTCGGGCGCCGGCGGAGATGTCGAGCCGCGCCAGCCCAAGCCGGAGGGTCATGGCGCCGACGCGCCGTCGCACGGCAGTCGCTAGCGCATCATGCCTGAAATCTGAACCAGCCTTTTCCGTTCGTATCGAGCGAAGTCTAGGGCATCGCCGAGCGCAGCCGAGGCCGGTTCTCGGCAGCGCCCCTCAACTTCGCTCGGGACGAACGGATCACGTATATCGCTCGACGCTGTAGAGCGGTTTGCGACGCCTCTACCGTCAGCTCTCGGTACGCTTCCGCCGTGGCCGTCGGGTCTGCGGCGCACGACGCGCGGTGGATTTTGCCGCAGCCTTCGGCTTGGGCTTACGCTGCAGCAGCGGGACGGCGAGGAGCAGGCCGACCGCCGCCGCCACCGCTCCGCCGATCAGCGTGACGCCGAGCGCGCCGATGCCGGCATGGGCCACGCCCGATTCTTCCGGCATGCGGGTGGTGAGCTGTTCCGGCAGGTGCTTGAGCGCCTCGTCGCGCTGCGGATGCGGCGCTTCCTGGGACGGGTAGGGTGGCGTGGATGACGGCGGAAGAGGAGCAGGCGAGGATTGTTCGTCGGTCATGATCGCGTTCCGGTAAAAGGTTCTGAAGCTCGACATGGGCATGATGCTGGATCTTGCAGGTTGAACCGTCGCGCGGCCGGAACGATCCACGATATCCTCATAATCCACAGGCCCGGCTGCGTATTTCCCGCTGGTGCGACTCGGATCGGTATGAGAACTTCTGGATGTGCTCGGGAGACGGGCTCAACCGGAAACGGAAGAGCCTGAAACCGGAGGACAGCCGGAGCGGGATGGCCGCCGACTCGCGAGAGTTTGCACCGCCGGAACGCGACGGACAGGCGCCGGAAGAGAGGATGGTCGCAGACGAGCCGCGAGGCGACGGCAGCGATCAATCTCCCAAGAAGGGCCGCTGATCAGCCGGAGACTTCGGTCGAAAGCGAAGCAGCGACGCCTGAGCGATCGATCCCGCCCGTCAGGGTCAGGCGATCCGAAGCGCTCATTTTCTTTGGGGTGCTGGAGCGTGATCGTTTCGACTTGCACCGGTGAGTCATTGCGAGCGCAGCGAAGCAATCCAGTGGCAGCCTCGACCGGATTGCTTCGCTGCGCTCGCAAAGACGAACCTACGTCAGTGATCCGGGGTCAAATCGCCGGAGTCGGTTCCATCGCATTGCCTAGCGGCCTGGATGCGGCCTGCAGCCGCTCGATCCGCTCGGCATAGCGCTTCGTAAGACGGGCGTAGCCGCGCCTGGCCGCGGGGGTCGACGCCAGCTTGGAGCGCACGAGCGACACGCCACGACGATGGTAGAGGTCGATGAGATCCATATCCCGTCTCCTGCACGCCAAAAGCGGGAGCCGTTATCCTGTCGTCATCGCCGTACCTGGGCTCAGCAAGTCGGCCGTGCGAATCGCAATAGCACGCGCAGCGATGCTCTGCGGAGTCGTTTCGATCGGACGAACGCCGCGTGCAGTCGGGAGAATGCGCCGTTTCTGCGCCGAGTTGGAGCAATAAGGCGGCCGTCGCCGCTCAGTCGGCCTCCTGGTCGAGGTCGCGCGCGATCGTGGGCTGCCGCAGCAAGGCATCGATGCGCGCGCCCTCGTCGAAGCTCTCGTCCGCGAGGAACTTGAGCCTGGCGGCATATTTCAGGTTCACCCGGCGCGCGACCTCGCTCTGGAAGAAGGCGGTGTTGGTCCGCAATGCCTTCAGCACCTTCGCCTCGTCCGTGCCCAGCAGCGGCTTCACGAACACGGTCGCGTGCTTCAGGTCGGGCGACATCCGCACCTCGGTTACGGACACGTGATGCGTCGCCAATACGTCGTCATGCACGTCGCCGCGCATCAGGATGTCGGCCAGGATGTGACGGACCTGCTCGCCGACGCGAAGCAGGCGGACTGAGCGGCCTTCCGGAGATTCGTTGTGGCGCATATTTCCCTCTCCCGGCACGGGAGAGGGA
>CAXTUG010000186.1:0-6706 GCA_964247375.1 uncultured Sphingomonadaceae bacterium | reverse complement strand
CAGCGTCGACTGGCTCGCGTGGGGCAGCACCCCGGGCCGCGGCGCCGGGCCGACGACGAAGACGCGCAGGCCGCGCAGCTGGCCGAGCGAGACGCTCAGCTCGAAGTTGGTATAGAGCCGCCCGATCTGCGCGCGCAGGACGGTGCTGTCGCCGCGGCGGCCGTCGACGCCATCCTGAAGGCGCTCGGCCGATGATCCGCGTCGACGTCGGTCTGGCCGACCGTTCCTATCCGATCCTGATCGAGGCGGGTCTGTTCGAACGCGCCGACGAGCATCTGCAGGGCTTCGCGCGCACGGGCCGGCTGGTCGTCGTGACCGACGATCATGTCGCCCGACGGCAGCTGCCGCGACTCGTCGCCGGGCTGAACGGGGTTCAGGTCGAACCGATCATCCTGCCGGCCGGCGAGACCAGCAAGAGCTGGGCGATGCTCGAGCAGCTGACGGATCGATTGCTGGAACTCGGCGTCGAGCGCAGCGATCGCATCGTGGCACTCGGCGGCGGCGTCATCGGCGACCTGGTCGGTTTCGCCGCCGCGATCCTGAAGCGCGGCTGCGGGTTCGTGCAGGTGCCGACCACCCTGCTCGCCCAGGTCGACAGCTCGGTCGGCGGCAAGACCGCGATCAACGCCCGAGCCGGCAAGAACCTGATCGGCGCCTTCCATCAGCCCGCACTCGTCCTGATCGATCCGACCACGCTCGACACCTTGCCGCCGCGTGAGATCCGCGCAGGCTATGCCGAGGTGGTCAAATATGGGCTGATCGACGATCCCGATTTCTTCGCGTGGTGTGAGGCACAGGGAGCCGCCCTGCTCGCAGGCGACGCCGGTGCCCGGACGCGCGCCATCGCCTACAGCGTCGCTGCCAAGGCACGGGTCGTCGCCGCCGACGAGCGTGAAACCTCGGGCACGCGTGCGCTGCTGAATCTCGGCCACACGTTCGGCCACGCGCTGGAGGCGGAGACCGGCTTCTCCGACGCGCTGCTGCACGGCGAAGCGGTCGCGTGCGGCATGGCGCTCGCCTTCCGCTTCTCGGCTGCGCAGGGTCTCTGTCCCGCCGAGGATGCAGCACGGGTGACGACGCATCTCGCCGCGTCCGGGCTGCCGACCACCTTGGCGGATGCGTATGTCGATGCGGACGGCGCGACCCTGGTCGGCCACATGGCGCACGACAAGAAGATGGAAGGGGGCCGCCTGCCGTTCCTGCTCGCGCGCGGCATCGGCCGAACCTTCCTTGCCAAGGACGTCGACTTGGCCGAAGTTGCGCGCTTCCTCGATCGGGAACGCACCCCTGACACGACGCCGTCGTTGCGGCACGTCGATAGCAAGAGGTCTGCATGACGAGTACCACCGAGCCCAACGACGATTTCGCCAACAAGCTGCCCGTGCCGTCCGATGTGGAGGAGGCGATCCGCACGCTGCTGCGCTGGGCCGGCGACGATCCCGCGCGCGAGGGCCTGGTCGATACGCCCAAGCGCGTTGCCCGCGCCTGGAAGGAATATTGCCAGGGTTATGACGAGGACCCCGCCCATCACCTCACCCGCACCTTCGACGAGGTCGGCGGCTATGACGAGATCGTGCTGCTGAAAGACATCCCCTTCCAGTCGCATTGCGAACATCATATGGCGCCGATCGTGGGAAAGGCGGCAATCGCCTACCTGCCCAACCAGCGGGTCGTCGGCATTTCCAAGCTGGCGCGCGTGCTGCACGGCTTCGCGCGGCGGCTGCAGGTGCAGGAACGGCTGACGGCGCAGGTCGCCGACTGCATCTGGGAACATCTGGAGCCGCAGGGTGTGGCCGTCGTGATCGAGGCCGCGCACGGCTGCATGACCGGGCGCGGCGTGCGCACGCACGGCGTGTCGATGACCACCAGCCGCATGATGGGCGTGTTCCGTGATGACGAACGCAGCCGCCGCGAGGTGCTGGCGCTGATGGGGTATTGATAAGGCTTCGGCTAAGGGCGCGCTGCGGTAGAGTTGCTTTTAGGTGAAGTCATTCTGTCCTTGCTCGCAATGACGAGTCTATTCTAATAATAGGATGCGGTAAACTGGGATCCACTGTTCCGTTCGACTTGAGCAAAGTCGAAGGGTGCTTCCTATCATGCTTCGACTTCGCTCAGCACGAACAGAAATCCAGTCCAGAGCTCCCTTATACTACCTTATCCCTCCGCCAGTCGCGCTTTGCGCGCGATAAGGCCGACCATCGTGCGCCGATCGACGCCATGGCTCGCCGCCGACAGGATCGGGTCGGCGGCGTGGATGCGGAACTGGGCGACCTCGTGTCCGCGCGACACCAGCAGCAGCGCGATCCGTTCGATATCACCCTGCTGCAGCAGCATGCGGTCCCAGGACGAGACCGACCGGCCGCCCGGCGACAGGTCGTAGCTCATCACGTGCACCGCCAACCCGCCGGGCCGCAGGCAGGCCATCGCCTCCTCCACGAACCTGGCGGTCGCGCCGACCGAGAAGAGCCGCTCATTCACGCGGGTGGACCAGAGAAAATCGTAGTTGAGCAGGTCCTCGGGCAGACGCCGCCAGGAGGCCAACCGGACGTCGACCAGCGCGTCGAACCGGTCAGGTGCGCAGGGCGCGCGTTCCGCGAGATCCTCCTTCAGCCCCGTGAGGCTGGGCGGATGACCCGGACGCACCGGAAAGAGCGCCGTAACCTTCGTGTCCAGCGCCGCCAGGGCTGCCGGCACGCCGCTCGGCGACGGCTCGAAGCCGAGCCCGACCGCGCCGCCTTCCAGCATGCCGTAGCGGCGCAGCGCCTGGAGCGTGTAGACCTTGCGCCAATGCTCGACGCCGGAGCTGCCCTTGGGCCGCAGCCGCGCCAGCCAGCCGCCCGCGACCGGCTCGTGCAGTTGCGCCGCGGTCGCGACCTGCGTCACCGGATCGGCGAGCGTCGGCGCTGCGGTCGATAGCAGCGTCGCCGCCGGCTGCAGCGGCGTCCTGCCATAGGCGGTGCTGCGCGCCTCCGCCGCAATCGTCGGCCGCACGTTAGGATCGGCCGGCCGGTCGAGCACCACCGTGAGATTGTCGGCTGCCGCATCGGTGCCGCCTTGCATATAGCCGACCAGCGCGAAGCTGACATTGTGGAAGCCTTCGAACCGGACCGTCAGCGCGCCACCATTCTGGACCAGCCGGTTGAGCGCGATCTTCTCACTATTTGCGAGGCGCGACCGCGCGCCCGGCTCGTTCGGCATCATGTGCACGCGCAGCAGCAGCGTGCCGAACTTCGCGCGCAGTCCGTCGAACCGCAGCGTGAAGTGCGCCGTTCCAGGCGCGGCTTCGACGTAGGGCGTGTGGAACACGTAATCCGGCGATGGCGACGGTCCGCTGCCGCCCAGCCCGACGACGCGGCTGGCCGCCCCTGGCTGAAAGGCGAACGCATCCAGCTCCAGCGGCAGCGGCGCCTCAACTGGGTCTGCGGCGATGTCGGTCACGGCGTCGTCGGAGGAGTGCTGATGCTGCGCGGTCGCCAAGAACGAACCAGCCTTTGCGTATTCGGAAGGGAAGGGAAACAAGTGATTTGGCTATAGCCCCCCGGCGCAGGGCAGGCAACCGATCGCCGGCCGAGGAAACATGTCCGGGCGTAACGGTTGGATGAGGCATGGGAGACGATCGGCGGGCGCGCAGAGATCGTCACCTTCTCGCTCGACGGCGGCGAGACCTGGAACCCGCCGACCTGGCTCTCCGCATTCCGGAGCGGCCGGAGCGGTACGTCGCTCCGGCCTGGTACGGCGGGTTAAGCCACGCTGCTACATCGCGGCCAGCTTGGTGATGTGCATCTGCACGACCGGCCTGATCTTGGCGGCCGCCGCCCGCAGGTGCGGAGCGGTGCCGCTCGCGGCATAGTCGCGCATCAGCGTGAGCGCCTCGTCATGCGCGGCCTTCTGCTGCTTGATGTAGAGGTCGTCCTTGGTCTTGCCG
The DNA here is from genome assembly GCA_964247375.1 of uncultured Sphingomonadaceae bacterium. Taxonomy (GTDB): domain Bacteria; phylum Pseudomonadota; class Alphaproteobacteria; order Sphingomonadales; family Sphingomonadaceae; genus Sphingomonas_I. The sequence continues at coordinate 2,781 of CAXTUG010000186.1, read as the reverse complement.
GAAGGTACCGCCTTGAGCGCAGTGATGTCGGCGCGCTGCTTCAGCGTCAGCTCCGGTGTCTTGAGCGCCAGACCGTCGGACTTGGCCGCGGCAGTCACCATGTTGGTGCTCTTGGCGTGTGCGACGATCATCGTGCGCGCGAAGGCGGCGATCTTCGGGTTCTTCGACGATTCCATCAGCTTGGCTGAATCGATCTCGAACTTGTCGGAAGCGCCGGCCTCCTCGACGAATTTGACCGGCGTCGGCGTTTCCGCCGCTGCCGCCGTGCCGATCAGGGCGATCGCCACAAGTCCGATGTGCAGGTTTCGCATGTCACGTCCTCCGTTGGAAGCAGCGTCAACGCACGAACGGCAAATCCGTTGGCTCTATCCGGCAGGCGAGCCAATGTTCGTTCTCGCGGTGCGCGCTCGGCCAGCCGAATGCGGGCAAGAGAAATTGAGCCGCACGCAGCCTACCGCCCCAGCAATCCCGCCTTCACCTTGGGCCAATCGCCCAGATTCCAATGCTCCGGCAGCTCGCGCTTCAGGATCGCGTCGTCGCGCAGCGACGTGCCGATCCGCACCGTCTCGGGTTTGATCAGGGCGCGTTCGTGGATGGCGTAGAAGGCCTTGACCTTGGGTTGGGTCGGCTCGCGCTTGTTCTCCGCGGCCACCAGCCCCAGCCGGTTCGACCGGAGCCGCACCAGCGTACCGATCGGGTAGATGCCGATGCTGCGCACGAACGTATCGAGCAGCCTGGGATCGAAATGCCCTTCCCACTCCAGCATGCGTGCGATCGAATCCGCCGGGGTCCAGGCGTCCTTGTAGGGGCGGTTGGAGGTGATCGCATCGTAGACGTCGCAGATCGCGCCCATGCGCGCGTACAGGCTGATCTCTTCGCCCTTCAGCCGGTCGGGATAGCCGGTACCGTCGTAGCGCTCGTGATGATGCAGGATGACGTCCGCGGCGATGGCGGGCGCGTCCGCGCTCTCCACGATCAGGTCGTAGCCGCGCCGCGGATGTTCGCGGATGATGGCGAACTCGTCGTCGGTCAGCTTGCCGGGCTTGTTCAGCACCGGATCTGGCATCGCCATCTTGCCCATGTCGTGGAGCAGCCCGGCCAGCCCGATATCGTGGATCAGCCCCCCGTCCAGTTCCAGCGTGCGGCCGAGATTGATCATCAGCGCGCACACCGCGACCGAGTGCATGTAGGTATATTCGTCCTTGTTCTTCAGCCGGGCAATGCCGATCAGGGCCGAGGCGTTGCGCGAGACCGACGCGGTGATCTCCTCCACCACCGGCGCGATGCCGGCGATCTGGACGGCGCGGCCGAGGCGCACTTCACCGAACATCTTCTTTACCGCCTTGAGCGAGCGGGCGACGATCTGGGTCGCACGTTCGGTCTCCTGCTCGGCCGAGCATTCGGCGATCGGCAGGTTCAGGCGGCGCGGCAGCGGCACTGGTCGCTCCGGCGGCGAGCATTTGACGGGCTGGGCCGCGGATGCCGTGGGCGGTACGTGGAGCGAGACCGGCGGCTCCGGCACCGCGCCGCGCTCGTCGTCGATGACGATCCCGGGAATGTCGCTGTCGAGCAGCCGCTGCAGGTCCTGCTCGCTCTCCAGCAGGAAGCGGCGTTTCCAGAACGGATGCTGCAGCCACGATCCCTCGAGGGCATGCACGAACATGCCTAGGCGGACCTCTTCCAGCGCCACCCTCCGCAACATCCCTGCCGTCATCCTCCCCGTGCCGTTGTCTGGCAGTGGGGGATCTATAGCCGCTCCGCCCTTACCGAACCGTAACCGCTTAACCTGGGTGAATCGAGGAGGCGTAAGGCGGCTGAAATTGCCCGTCACCCCGGCACAGGCCCGGGATGAAGAGCAGCGTCAGAGATCCGGCAGCGCCTGATCGGCCTGCCCCCAGCCCTTCAGCTGCCGCGACCCCGCCCGTTCCAGCAGCTCAGCGCCGTCCGCAATCGTGAAGCGGCTCGCCTGGTCGATACCTGCCAGTTCGTCCCACGTCACCGGCGCCGCCACCGGCGCGTTGGGGCGGGCGCGGGCGGTGTAGGGCAGCACCGCGGTCGCACCGCGTTGGTTGCGCAGCCAGTCGAGGAAGATGCGGCCGCGCCGCTCGACCTTCTTCATGTTGGCGGTGAACCGCTCCGGATGCGCCTCGCTGATCGCCAGCGCGAAGCGGCGGGCGAAATCCTTGACCGCGTCCCAGTCGCGGCCGGCGTCGAGCGGCGCCACCACGTGCACGCCCTTGCCGCCCGACAGCATCGGCCAGGTGGCGAGCCCGATCTCGCCCAGCACGTCGCGCAGCTGCAGCGCCGCCCGCTTCACCTCCTCGAAGCCCAGCCCCTCGTCGGGGTCGAGATCGAACACCAGCCGGTCGGCCCGCTCGACGTCGGCGACCTTCGAGCCCCAGCCGTGAAATTCGATCGCCCCCATCTGCACGCAGGTGAGGATGCCGCGCGCATCGTCGACATAGAGGTAGGGCTCGTCATGCCCGTCCTTCTCGCGGATCGGGACATGCTTGACCGCATCGCCGAAGCTGCCCGCGTCATGTTTCTGGAAGAAGCACTGCTTGGCGCGGCCCTGCGGACAGCGCACCAGGCTGACCGGGCGGTCGGCAAGCCACACCAGGATCGGATCGGCCATAAGCGTGTAGAAGTCCGCCAGCTGGCCTTTGGTGATGCCGCTCTCGGGGTAGATGACGCGGTCCGGATGGGTGATGGTGACGTCTGAAGGGGGTGAGGAGCGCGGCATCTTACTTGAGCCCCTCCCCTTCAGGGGAGGGGTTGGGG
>CAXTUG010000185.1:1870-6732 GCA_964247375.1 uncultured Sphingomonadaceae bacterium | reverse complement strand
CGCCCAGGGCGTGCGCCCGGCGCGCGACGGCCGTGCCGATAGCGCCCAGGCCGACGATGCCGACCGTAGTGCCGAAAACGCGCCCGAGCGGCTGCTGCTTCCACTCCGCCAGGGAGCGCGCCCGCACCGCCTCCAGATCCTTGGCATGGTGGTAGATGGCGGAGATGACGTAGTCCGCAATCTCCTCCGACGCGACGCCGCGGCCGCAGGAGACGAGCGGCGCCTCCAGGAGCCAGCGCGGGTAGAAATCCACCCCGACCGAGGCACTGTAGACCCAGCGCAGCCGGCCCGGCCACGCCGCCGGCCGCGCCGATTCGCGGTGGCTGCGCCAGACCGGCGAGGGTCGCACGAACAGGATGTCGGCATCGTTGGCGACAGTCCAGGGCGACTCCTCGGGCACCTCGATCACGACCGGCTGCGACGCGTGCCGGCGCAGCGTCTGGTTGAAGCTGTCTTCGAACTGGCTGGCGATGACGAGGCTCATGGCGTCAGAGGCCGAAGGCTGCGCGGCCGCCGGCGACCAGAATCGTATCGTTCTGCGGCGAGTGGATGCGGCTGCAGAGAACATCACGATAGTGGCGTTCGAGCGGATTCTTGCGGCTGAGCCCGGGATTGCCGGTCAGTTCGAGGCCGATCTCGACGGCACGGATGGCGTTCGTGGTGGCGACGAACTTGATGTTGTTGGACTCGACCGCTCCCGGCGGATCGCCCGCGTCGGCCTGGTCGGCGGCAGTGCGGATCAGGGTGCGGTTGACCTGCAGCAGCGCGTCGATCTCGCCGAACCTCTCCTGCACGCGCGGCAGGGTCGCCAGCGCCGCACCGAGGTTCGTCGGCGCACGCTCCCGGAGATAGTCGCGCAGCCAGTCGCGCGCAGCCCACGCCACGCCGTCGTAGATGGTCGAGATCGCCAGCGCGTTCCACAGGCCGAGCGCATTGTCGCCCGGCCTGGGCGCCCAGTCGGCCGGCCGGCGAACGTCGACCGCATGATCGGCCGGCGTCGGCGTGTCGGCGAACACGACCTCGTGGCTGACGGTAGCGCGCATGCCGAGATGGTCCCAGGCGGGCAGGATGGTGATGCCCGGGCTGTCGGCCGCGACCAGGAAATTGCCGACGCGGGGCTCCGGCTCGTCGGTCCTCGCCCAGACGGAGAACCAGGTGAGCCCGGTTGACCCCGTCGAGTAGATCTTGCTGCCGCTGATCGCCCAGCCGTCGGCGGTGCGCCGCGCAATCGTCTTGGGAAGGCCGCCGCGCACGGGCGTGCCGAGTTCGGCTTCGACCCGCAGGCCGCCGATCAGCCCCCCTCCGGCCACCGCCTGGCGGGCCAGCGTCTCATAGATGTGCCCCGGCCAGCTCTGCGCGCGCGTCGGCTGGGCATGATAGCCGTAGGTCATGAAGAGGATGAGCGCGGTCGATGGTTCGCCGCGCGCGACGGCGCCGAGCACGCGCAGTGTTTCCGCCAGCCCCGCACCACGTCCGCCGAAGCGTGGCGACACCGTGAGCCCCACCAGGCCTTCCTCAGCGAGGATATCGAAGTTCGCCCGCGGGAACTCCGCGCTACGATCGAACGCTTCGGCGGTGGCGGCAAGGCGGTGTGTGACGCGGTCGAGCACCGCGTCCGGGACCGGTCCGCCGGGAGCGTCGTCGTGCGCCAAGGCGAGCGATACTGACATGCGAGCTACACCTTTTCCCGGATGATGCTGTTGAACCGGTCATCCCATAGCGGCCGAACATCGACCGGACGCGGGATGAGCTTCTGTTCGGCAAAGACGTCGGCAACCTGCTGCTGCGAGCGGATTGCAGCCTCGTCCACCGGGCGGAGCGAGAAGACGTCGCTGGCCCGGCGGAACTCATCCTGCACATAGGCCAGCGGCACGCCGATCTCGCGGGCGACCACTCTGGCCCAGGCGTCCTGATGGGTTGCGGCCCAGGCGAACGCCTGCTTCACGAGCCGGAGATAATCGCCGATCAGCTCGACTTTCGCCGGATCCTTCAGCGCATCGACATGCGCCGCCACCAGGTAATTGCCGGAGAGGAAGCCGTAGGCCGTTTTCAGGATTCGTGCGCCCTGGGTGGCCAGCGCCCGCTGGATCGGGAAGCCGTAGATCGCCCAGGCATCGAGCGCTCCGGTCGAGAAGGCCGCGGCGCCGTCCGATACGCCGATCGCGATCGGCGTGATATCGTCCCATTCCAGACCGACCGATTTCAGCATTCGCACCAGGAAATAATGCGTCGTCGTGGCCCGGACGTAGCCGACCCGCTTGCCCTTGAGGTCGGACAGCGTCTCGATCCGGGAGCCTTTGGGCACGAGGATGACCTGATTGTTGACGTCTCCATGATCGACGGCAATCTGACGAAAGCTCTGGATGGCGGAGGCCGCAGCGAAGACCGGCGGGATCTCACTCATGCCGCCATAATCGAGCGAACCGCCATTCAGCGCTTCGACCACGGCCTGACCCGATTGAAAGTTGCTGTATTCCACCCGAAAGCCCTTGGGAGCGAGCCCGGCCGACCGGACCATGAGGCCTACGTCGCCCTCGCCCTTGCCAGTGGTCGAGGCGCGCAGCACCGGCTGCTCGCCGGCATCGCCGCCACAGCCGGACAGCAGCAGACCCGCGCCGAGCGCGCCGCCGCCGAGCACCAGACCGCGCCTGCTCCACGCCCCGGCTCGACCAACATTTTCGTGACATGAGCCGGAGTTGTCATCACTCGGCCACTTGACGCAATTCATCTTTGAAATCCGTTGCTGGCGGGCCGGTATCTCTGCGTATGCCGGATCTGACAAAAGCGATTTTCTTTTGTGGGGCGCAGCAAGGCTTGAATATTGAGTCTATCTCATACCCTTTATAAGCGTGATGATGGGAAGCACCGCCGAGAGATTTACAGCAAGTCCCTCTTAAGTCTGTTTAAGGCCTGTCATGGTCAGCCACACTCAGGCGATACCTGCGTAAACAGCCGAATCGATCTCGCCCCGCCAGCAGCGCCTACTCTCGACAGGTGCCGACAGGTACGTTCATGAACGTCTCGAACGCGGCGACGCCGGGACCGTCCGCCCAGAAGTTGCGGCAGGTAGTGCTGGCGTTCGCATAACGGAACGCCGTTGATCAGATTGCCGGTGTCGCTCTCAAGGTTGCTTCCGCCTGCCTTTTTCTCGGGCCCGGGTGGAAGCTCTGATAGGCAATTGCCCTCAGCAGCTTTTCCGCCGGCCCCATGTCGTGATGCTTCAGCCATAGGCGGCAGAAGATCCCGGTGACGACCCAGACACCACCTGCAATCAGCATGAGTTCGGCGAAGCCGAAGTGCCCGACCAGGCCGAAGCCGTAGAAGAGCAGCGAGGTGAGGATCGACTGCGCGAGGTACGTCGTCAGCGCCATGCGCCCGAGCGCGCGGATGGTCGTCGCTTGCCCGAGCGTCCCGGATCGGAAGATCAGGACGATCGCGCCGACATGGCCCAGCGTCACGAATAGCCGCGCAATCTCGAAATCGGCATATGATATAATTGCGCCCAATATATCATCGCGAGCAGTAGAAATGCCGAAACCGATCCGGGCACCCAGATAGAGGTTCAGAAATCGCAGCCCCAGCCCCACCAGATAGCCCCAGCCAATAAGATGAAGGCAGGTGCGCCTGGAAGCTTGTCCCGTGAGGATGCCCAAGCGGTACAATGCCATGCCGAACAGCATGAAGGCCAGGCTCTCCAGCACGCACCACCAGCCGACATCGGTCAGGTTCACCGACGACCAGACCTTCCAGCTCCAGCCGATCAATCCCGGAAGATGGGTACGCTGTACCCGTTCCTCGGCAGCGGCCTTGGCGGTAGGTTGAAGACCCTCTTCGGCCGTACGGAATGCCGCCGCTGCTTCGCGCTCCTTGTCGTTGAGTGATTTGCCTCCGCGCTGCGCGGCGACGGCGGCGGCTCCAACCTGCAGCTGCTGGTTGGTCCGGTACGACTGAACCGTATCCGTGACGGTCAGCGCCGTCAGGCACAGCGAGCCTGCCATGATCAGCGTGCGCGGGCGCATGGTGCGAAACGCCAGCAGCAGACATCCGGTGATGCCGTAGTTCCAGAGGATCTCGCCCGGCCAGAACAGAATGAGCCAGTTCACGATCCCAAGTGCAACCAGCGCCAGGCAGCGCCGCAGCCACACATCGATGGGGGTGACCTGCGCCTCGTCGCCGACGGCCCGCCGCAGCATCAGCAGCATCCCGGCCCCGAACAGCATCGTGAACAGCCCGCGCATGGTGCCGTTGAACAGCGTGCTCTGCACGGCCCAGCTGATCCAGTCGATGTTCCAGGCAGCCGGATAGGCCGGTCGCTTGGTTCCGATCAGCCCCATCTCCGGGATGTTCATCAACAGGATGCCACAGATTGCGACGCCGCGCAGCACGTCGAGCATGTCGATGCGATCCGCGACGCGGATCGACTCTGGACCGGTTGCCATGGAATATCCCCCTGGCCGCATCCTTCAATGCGCGCCGGCAAAAGTAAAGATGAGCGCGATCAAGCTGCCGATCTGAAGCCGCCCAGAAATCGTCGTCGCGCTTACGACGCAAGGACCCGAGCGCCGTTATCGTTTCTCAAGACACGAGCAGCATCCGGATTGCTTCCTGTCGGCGCCATCCTTCAGCCGTTCGGATATAACGGGCCTCGAAGCCCGCACCGCATAGTCCGGTGCAATTATACCCCATGTGCACGACCGCAAATTTTAGATCAGCGCTGATGTCGTGAATGCCGATCGAGTAGACGAAAGCTTCTCGAGTTCGCTTCCCCGGCACCGGCACGTGGACATTCGCCCGTGCTCGCGCGTCATCGTCCGCGAGAGGATAACCCGTCGGAAGTTCGGCCTTGAGCTCGGGGCAAACCT
>CAXTUG010000185.1:0-1860 GCA_964247375.1 uncultured Sphingomonadaceae bacterium | reverse complement strand
ATAGGTGTCAAAGCCATGATTTTTATTGATGCTTGGCAGATCGCGTAGCGCGACACGTCCTACTTCGCAGATTGCGGAGGACTGGGCCGCGCTGAGAGCGTGAGCGGCTGATAGCAAGCCGATGAACAAAACAATCATTTCGCCACCCGAGAAAGAGGAGCCGCCATTCGCCACGCAGGTCGAATTTAGAATAAGGCGAGGCTTAATCAAACGGTGGTTCGTTGATATGAGCTGAACGGTCGAGGCTGACAGCCCGCTCTCGCGCGCCATGCCGCGTGAATTCTAACGGATCGCATCTGGCAATACGCTCTTCAGCGCTTTCATGATGCCCCCTTCAATGCGCGCGTCTTCAATCGTGCGCGGCGCGCCCGATATGCAGCCGCCGGGCGATCGCCATCGGCGCAACCGCATCGGGCGGCGCCACGACCGCGCCGAGGACGAAGCCGACCGCCCAGTCCATCCCGAGCAGGAAGTGGCAGACCGCGGCAACCGCCGATGCGGTGAACAGGACGCAGCCGATGGCGAGGAGCAGGATCGGGCGCAGGTTGCGCCGGAAGCCGCGCCAGCTGATGCCCACCCCGGCGCTGTAGAGCAGCGGCGGCAGGAGCAGGAGCATGACGAAGTCGGGCTCGATGGCCACCGACCGCAGCCCCGGCACCAGGCTGATCGCCGCGCCGGTCAGGACCAGCACGATTGACGGCGGCACGCCGAGCCGGCACGAGCCGGCGTCGGCGAGCGCGGTGATCGCCAGCAGCACGGCGCCAAAGATCAAGATGGAGAACATCGGACCGCCGGCAGCGTGCGAGCGGGCATGACCGCCGTCAAGGCAAGTCGGAATGCCTTTTATCGATGGTCATGCAGGCTTGAATGACTCGGCCTTACGCTCCGCAGCGTCAATTGCCGCCAGCAACTCATGAAAGTCGTGGTCTTCGTCGATACGATATGCGCCTTTAAATTAAGGTCCATCTCGCTCCAATTGTCAAAGTGGTGCTAGCGAATACAGCTTGAGGCTCAAGATTTTGCAAGGTGCGAAGATGTCACGGAGGCGATCAATCGCGATAGAAAAGTCGCCGCACCAGATAGCATTTGATTTTCGTTCTATCTTCAGAGTCAATCACGAGACCCGTTGGCGTGGACAGACATCACGCGCTCGACCATTGGGAGAAAGAATTCCAGAGGCGCACTTTCATAATTTCCATCAAATGCGCATTGATCGTATTTCTCGCAGAACTCGGCGCATGGTTCGAAATACGGATGACCGCGATAGTGGTCGCGCTGATCTCGATCACGACCAAGATAATGAAAGAAATAATATCCTTGGAAAATACCATGCTGTTGGGCAATCCAATGAAGCTTTTCCGAAACAAAAGGCTTTAAGATAGCTGCCGCCACTTCAGGATGATCGAAGGTTCCGAGGGTATCTCCGATATCGTGCAGCAGAGCCATAACAACATAAGCCTCGTCACGTCCGTCGCGTAAAGCTCGTGTCGCCGACTGACGCGAATGTTCCAGTCGGTCGATCGGATATCCTCCATAGTCCCCATCGAGCAGCCGTAGGTGCGCGAATATCCTGGAAGGCAGCCCTTTCGCGAAGCTTCGCACATGACCCGCGATGATATCCCAATCGTGTTGACTACCCTCGCTCATCGCGCGGAACTGAGCGCGCTCGGACTGGTTGCTCATGTGTCCCGTCATCCCACAAGCCGGCCAAAAGCTTATACGGAATAAGATTAGTAGAGCAATTCCACGACAAGCTCGATCCGCGGTGGCTTCTGACGGACGGTGAGTTTCGTTCAAACCGTCAGAGCTTGCCGGTGAGTTCCGGGACGATCTGGAAGAGGTCGCCGACGAGGCCGAGGT
>CAXTUG010000184.1:0-6746 GCA_964247375.1 uncultured Sphingomonadaceae bacterium | reverse complement strand
CGGCAGAGCGGTCGGACGCGGCGGCGCGGCGGCGGACGCCGACGCGGGCGGGGGCTGATCGCTGCCGGGACCGGCCACCGGCTGTTCCGGCAGGCGCGACAGGTCGATCGGGCTGTTGATGTCGTTGCCCGTGCCCATGCGGGCGGCAATCACGTCCTGCTCGTTGACGGCCAGGCCGCCGGGATTGGCCGGCTTCACCTTGTAGGGTCCGGCCGGAGCATGGATGATCGTGCCGATGTCCGCACGCATCGCGCGATGCCGCTGCCACAGGACGAAGCCGCCGAACAGCAGGGCGGCGGCGACCAGCGCCACGATCGCCCACAGCGCGAGCCGCGCACCTCCGCCCGTTTCGGGATAATCGTCCTCGTCCTCGACCGGCTCGAGCCACGGCAGGCGATCATTGCCAAAGCCCTCGCCGCCGAAGCTGCGCCGGATTTCCGACATCATCTACATCTCCTCCGCCGCGGCGACACCCATCACGCCGAGCCCGTTGCGCAGAACCTGCCCGATCGCGTCGGCAAGCGCCAGCCGTGCCGCGGTGATCGCGGCATCTTCCGCGACGATGAAGCGGCGCGCCGGATCGTCGTTGCCGCGATGCCACAGCGCATGGAACGCGGCGGCGAGGTCGTACAGGTAGAAGGCGATGCGATGCGGCTCGTGTGCGGTGGCGGCGCCCTCCACCACGCGCGGGAATTGCGCAGCGAGCTTCACCAGCGTCAGCTCCTCGTCGTCGAGCAGCGACAGGTCCGGCGCGGGCGGCAGCTGCAGCTCCGCATCGACCAGCCGCCGGTGCAGCGACGCGATGCGGGCATGGGCATATTGCACGTAGAAGACAGGATTGTCCTTCGACGCCTCCACCACCTTGGCGAAGTCGAAGTCCATCTGCGCGTCGGCCTTGCGCGCCAGCATGGTGAAGCGGACCACGTCCTTGCCCACCTCCTCCACCATGTCGGCGATGGTGATGAACTTGCCGGAGCGCTTGGACATCTTGACCGGCTCGCCCGCGCGCATCAGCCGCACCATCTGCACCAGCTTGACGTCGAACGGCGTCTGCCCGTGCGTCAGCGCCTTCACCGCCGCCTGGATGCGCTTGACCGTGCCGGCATGGTCCGCGCCCCAGATATCGATCAGCATGTCGGCGGATTCCGCCTTCTGCGCATGGTAGGCGAGGTCCGTGCCGAAATAGGTGAGCCCGCCGTCGGCCTTGCGCACCGGCCGGTCCTGGTCGTCGCCGAACGCGGTCGACCGGAACAACGTCATCTCGGTCGGCTCCCAGTCGTCGGGCAGCTCGCCCTTCGGCGCCTCGAGCACGCCCTCGTAGATCAGGCCCTCGCCGCGCAGCCGGTCGAAGGCGGCATCGACGCGGCCGGCCCGCTGCACCGCCGCTTCCGACGCGAACACGTCATGGTGGATGCCGAGCAGCGCCAGATCGGCGCGGATCATGTCCATCATCGCCGCGACGGCGCGCGTGCGGAACAGGTCGAGCCAGTCGCTCTCGGGCCTGCCCAGATAGGCGTCGCCATAGTCCGCCGCGAGCGCCTGGCCGATAGGGATCAGGTAGTCGCCGGGATAGAAGCCTTCGGGGATCGCGCCGATCTCCTCGCCCAGCGCCTCGCGGTAGCGCAGGTAGGCGGAGCGGCCGAGCGTCTGCACCTGCGCGCCGGCGTCGTTGATGTAATACTCACGCACGACCGCGAAGCCGGCATATTCGAGCAGGCTCGCCAGCGCGTCGCCGACGATCGCGCCGCGGGCGTGACCCATGTGCATCGGCCCGGTCGGGTTGGCCGAGACATATTCGACGTTGACCTTGGTTCCCCGCCCGACCGCCGACCGTCCGTAATCGGCGCCGGCGGACAGGATGCTCTTTAGTTCGTTTCTGAGTATTTCGCGGTTTAGCCGGACGTTGAGGAAGCCGGGTCCGGCGACCTCCACCTCCTCGACATAGTCGAGCGCGGCCAGTTTGGTCCGCACCAGTTCGGCAAGCGCGCGCGGATTGGTGCCGGCCGGCTTGGCCAGCACCATCGCCGCATTGGTGGCGAGATCGCCATGGCCCGGATCACGCGGCGGCTCGACCGTGACGTTGCGCCGGTCGAGCTGCGACGGCAGCGATCCCTCCTGCTCCAGCATGTCCAGGGCGCTGGCGAGATCGGCGGCAAAACGGGCGTAGAGCGTCGGCAAGATGGGTAATCCGGGTTGCGGAGGATGCCGCGCCGTAGCGCATCGGTTCTCGGTCGTCACGCCAATCGACCGGTGCACGCGACACGGCCGTGAGCATGCCTGCTAACCAAATATTAAACATGTTTCGCCAGCACGCTCCATCCGGTCCGATATGCATCAAGACGTTTCAAAACAGACACGGCAGCCGTCTACCGGGCGGCGCACACCGCCGGACGAGAGGAAGAACGCCTTCTACCATCCACCGCAACTGACGCTCACGTCGCGGCTGCTGGCCGACGCGGCCGAGGGCGCGTCGCGCCTGCCGCGCGTGGTCGTCTGGGCCGCCGTGCTCAGCTCGCTCGCATCGATCCTGTGCGTCGACATCCTGACCCAGACCAACGCCAATCTGCTGCTGCTGTACGTCGCGCTGGCGGCGATCATGTCGTGGTGCTGCGGCGAGATTTCCGGCTTCGTGCTCGTCCTGCTGGCGGTCGCCGCCAGCGCCTCCGTACGCCACTGGCAGATCCTGCACATTCCGGGGCAGGGCATTGCGCCGCTGACGGAGATATGGAACATCTTCGCGCGCGCGGCCACGCTGGCGTTCGTCGTCGTGATCGTGAACGGCATGCGCACGGCGATGATGCGCGAGCGCTGGCAGAGCTCCGTCGACAGCCTGACCGGCGCGCTCAACAAGCGTGCCTTCGACCAGTTGATGACGGAGCGCGTCAGGGCGGCGCGGCGGGACGGCAGCGCATTGCTGCTCGCCTATATGGACCTGGACGGGTTCAAGGCGGTCAACGACGCACATGGCCACTCCGCCGGCGACCGCATCCTCAAGGCGTTCGCCGAGAGCGCGATGGGCTCGATCCGGTCGGGCGATGCCTTCGCGCGCATCGGCGGCGACGAATTCGCCGCCGTGCTCCCGCTCCAGTCGGCGGCGGACGGCGATCAGCTGGCGCAGACGATCCACCGCCGGGTGAGCCGCGCGCTGGCAATGGACGGCTTGGGGGTCACCTGCAGCATGGGCGGCCTGATCGCCGAAGCGCATCATCTCGGTACGACCGACAATTACGTCGCGCTCGCCGACAAGCTGATGTACGAGGTGAAGAAGTCCGGCAAGAACGCCCTGCGCATCGGCCGGATCGGCCCGATCGCCGCAACCCTGCGGGCCGCCTACCTGCCGCCGACGGACAGCGAACCCTTTACCGGCCTGCTCGCCAGCCTCGATCGCGCCGCAGCCGAAGCGGGAAGGCGGGCATGAGCCTGTCTTTCTACTCTGCCCCGCCCTGGCCCCCGAACGAGGAGGCCCGGCAGGAAGCGGCGAGCCGCGCGATCGCGCGCACGGGCCAGGTCGACGGCCAGCTGCAGCGCATCGTCGAAGCTGCCGCCAGGCACTTCGCGGTACCGATCGCGGCGCTGTCGATCATCGATCATGACCGGCAGTGGTTCGCGGCATCGGTCGGCCTGGAAGGCAGCGAGAGCCCGCGCGCGACGTCCTTCTGCGCCCATGCGATGCTGATGCCGGACATACTGGTCGTCGCGGATGCGACCGGCGACGCCCGCTTCGCCGGCAATCCGCTGGTCCTATTCGATCCCAATATCCGCTTCTACGCGGGCGCGCCGGTGGCAAACGCCGCAGGTCTCGCGGTCGGCACCTTGTGCGTGGTCGATCAGACCACCCGCAATGGGAGCGGCAGCTATGCGGACCTGCGCCTGTTCGCCGATCAGGCTGCCCGCCTGCTCTTCAGCTAATTTCCCGGCCAGGCCGGTCAGGCGCCTTCCGGCATGTCGACCGGACCCACCACCTCCCGATAGCGGGCTACCGCATAGCGGTCGGTCATGCCCGCGATGAAATCACCGATGTGGCGGGTCCGGGCGGGCTCGTCGGCCGGCAGCCGCGCCCGCCAGTCCGGCGGCAGCGTAGCGGGATCGGCGATGTAGGCCGCCGCCAGTCCGGCGACGATCGCGTCGGCCTGCTCCGCCACCGCGACCTGCTGGGGATGATGGTAGAGCCGCGCATACATGAACCGCTTCAGCCCGCGCTCCGCCGCCGCCATCGCCGGCGAGAAGGCGATCAGCGGCTCGCCCCGCGCACGCACGTCGGCGATCGATCGGGGCGCTGCGGCAGCGATCCGGCGCCGGCTCTCCTCCAGCAGGTCCACGACCATGCGGCCGATCTGGTCGCGCACCAGCTCGCCGATCAGCTGCGCCTCGTCGCAACCGGCCCAGCGTGCCGTCACATCGGCCCAGCCCTCGGCGATCAGCGGCTGCGTACAGGCATCCTCCAGCACCAGCAGCCCGGCGCGCAGCCCGTCGTCTATGTCGTGATTGTCGTAGGCGATGTCGTCGGCCAGCGCCGCGACCTGCGCCTCCAGCGACGGCTGACTGCCCAGGTCGAGCGGCCAGTCGGCATCGATCGCCGCCAGCGCCCACGGCGGATCGGCGACGGGCCCGTTATGCTTGGCCAGGCCCTCCAGCATCTCCCAGCTGAGGTTCAGCCCGGGATGGTGGATGTAGGGCGATTCCAATCGCGTGAGCACCCGCAGCGTGTGCGCGTTGTGATCGAAGCCGCCCGCCCCCGCCATGGCGCGCTTGAGCGCGTCCTCGCCGGCATGGCCGAACGGCGGATGGCCGATATCGTGTGCCAGGCACAGCGCCTCGGTCAGATCCTCGTTGAGGCCGAGCGCGCGGGCGATGGTGCGGCCGATCTGCGCGACCTCGATGCTGTGGGTCAGCCGTACACGGAAGTGATCGCCATCGGGCGCGACGAAAACCTGAGTCTTGTGCCGCAACCGCCGGAACGCGATCGAATGCACGATGCGGTCGCGGTCGCGCTGATAGTCGTCGCGCTGGCCGCGCCCCGCTCCGCTTGCCAGCGGATAGCGGCGCCCGCGGCTAGCGGCGGGATCGGCAGCATAGGGGGCGAGCGCCATCGGCGGGGCATGACGCGGCCCTGCGGCGATGTCGAGCCGGCAATGCGCCCGACTGGGAAATCGCCGCTCACGCGTGGACGCGGCCCGCGCCCAACGCATCTTCGTGCAGCGGCGCGAGCTCGGCGGCGCGCCGGATCGCCGCGCGCACGGCTTCCAGGCCGCGGCAGACGTTGTCGGCCTTCTCGCTGTCGGCCAGCGGATCATAGGCTTCGGGGATGATGCCCTGGCCCAGCATCACCGCCAGCCAGTTCGCTTCCTGGAACAGCGTCTGGCCGAAGAAGTTGGCGAAGCCGCGCGTCCGGAACAGGTCGATCTTCTCGGCCAGGCTGTCGGGTATGCGCAGAGCGCGCATCTGATCCCAGAGAGGTTCGCCCTCGCGCCGGTTGGCGTGATAGTGGAGCACCAGGAAATCGCGCACCTGCTCCAGCTCGCTCGCCATGAGCTGGTTGAAGTGCCGGCTGGCGACTGGGTCGTCCTTGGCCAGCGGAAAGCTCGCGACGAACCGCACCAGCGCATATTGGATAAGGTGGATGCTGGTCGATTCCAGCGGCTCCAGGAAGCCCGAACTGAGCCCCACCGCCAGGCAGTTCTTGTGGCGCGAGACCGTGCGCCGTCCGGTGTTGAACCGCAGCAGGCGCGGCGCGTCGAGCGGCTCGCCCTGCAAATTGGCGAGCAGCGTGGCGACCGCCTCGTCGTCGCTCAGCAGGCTGCTGACATAGACCAGGCCATTGCCGGTCCGGTGCTGCAGCGGGATGCGCCACTGCCAGCCGGCGCGCCGCGCGGTCGCCCGGGTGTAAGGCGCGATCCGCGCATCGCGGGGCGACGGCACCGCGACGGCGCGGTCCGCCGGCAGCATGTCGGACCAGTCCTCGTAGCCCACTCCGAGCGCGTCGCCGATCAGCAGCGCCCGGAAACCGGTGCAGTCGATGAAGAAGTCCCCCTCGATCGCGCGGCCGTCTTTGAGGCGGAGCTGGGCGATCGTCCCGTCCTCCCCATCCAGCCCGACCTGCACGATCGTGCCTTCCACGCGCGTCACGCCGCGCTGCTCGGCCAGCGTGCGCAGGTGGCGACCGTACAATGCGGCGTCGAAGTGATAGGCGTAGTTAAGCGACGATCGGACGTTGTTGGGGTCGGGTGACGGCCGGTCGAACCGTCCGGCCCGGGCGAGCAGCTCGCTCAGCCAGAAATCACTCAGGGGCGCGGGATAACCCGCCGCCCGGGCGCGCAGCCACCAGGCATGGAAGGGCGTACCGTTGATGGACCGCGCCGGCTGGCCGAACGGATGCAGGTAACGCCCGCCGGGGTCGCCCCAGCCGACGAATTCGATGCCGAGCTTGAACGTGCCGCGCGTCGCCCGCAGGAAATCGTTCTCCTCGATCCCCGCCAGCTGGTTGAACAGCTGGATCGGCGGGATCGTCGCCTCGCCTACGCCGACGATCCCGATCTCGGGCGATTCGACCAGGGTGATGGCCATTTCCCCGCGCGGGAATATGCGCGACAGCAAGGCCGCCGCCATCCAGCCGGCGCTGCCGCCGCCGCAGATGACGATGTTCCGGATGCTGCTTGCGGCCATGGCTGCGCTGTTCCCCTCGCCGCTCAGCCTAGGGTCGAGACTCAATCAGGTCCACCATAGGAGGATGGCAGCGATAGCGACCG
>CAXTUG010000183.1:0-6754 GCA_964247375.1 uncultured Sphingomonadaceae bacterium | reverse complement strand
GTATTTGCCTATCGCATCAATGGTTCGAGCTGCCCGAGAACCCCAACTGTCCCTTCATTGCAAACTGCGGCGCTTACGTGCGAACTAAAGCATTTAAATCGGCATGACACTCGACGGTTTTCTCACCGTCCTCGCCTTTGCGGCGGCGATCTACGCCGTCCTGTCGCCGGTGCAACGACAACGTGTGTCGTTGACTTGGCGGCCACAACTTCTGCTCGCTGTCCCGATGTTCGTACTGATCCTCGGCTTTGAGCTATATAATTGGTCGCCGCCATCTTGCCCGGCAGCACTAGGCAATGCCTGCAACGTGCTCATCCTCGGTGGTGAGGCGCCGGACCCCGCGCGAAAACTCGCATTCCTCATCGCGTGTGCATGGCTGCTCGGCGCCGTGGGCATCCACGCGATCTCCAAACCAACCTTGTTGAGCGTGCCGGCCTTCACACAGGTTGCGACCGTACTGATCGACGAAGAGCAATATGGTGACGCTCTCAAATTACTCGAACCACACATTAGGCTGCTGGCGCGCGCCAGCCGGCGAAAATGCTTCCGGCAAAGGCTGCATGGCTGGCTCGAAGAGTTCGGGCCGACTGCCAATGATTCGTTTAAGCGATACTTGCGCCGCCCGGGTACACGCAGCTACAGCGGCGAGAGTTGGCCTGATTGGGCAGCCAAGCCGGTGCGTGCCCTGGCGCGTCTCGTTCCCGCCGGAGCGACAAGCGAACACGCCGCCGGCGACCTCTTTCAGCTGTTGATGAATTCGCCCCATCTATTTGATTACATTGTATCGCGCCGACCATATTTTGCGCTCAGTCTCATCCGCGAGCAGATCTATGGCGGTGCGGACTTTCTTGAAAAATTCCTGGGAGAGCTGATGCGGCGCCCAGGAAGTGCGCTTTATCAGGAGATTGCCACCAATGATCATTCGGATGGAATGGTCGGATATTATCTCCCGGCGCGCAACCGCATTCTCCACTTCCTGTTTGCGGATGCTAAGGTTGGCGAGGAGCTGTCTGCCTGGAAAGGCGTCGGTGACTATCTGAAGCGTCTGCTCGACGGAGATGATCGCCCCGATTATTGGATGTGGCTCAACGGCCGGCCTGACTGGTTCGAACGCGATCAGATGCGTGATCCAACCTACGTTGGCATGTTCTTTTTCGACATCATGGTCAGCGCTGCCGCCAAGCAAGGCGTCGGCTACCATATGTGGCTGTATTACTTTCCGTCGATTGCCGAACTGCTTGAGCGCGGCTACAATTCCAGCGGTGATGAAATAGACGTCACTGCCGAGTTCCCAATCCGTGCCGCCCGTCTCCTCTATGAATTGGTTCGCCACCTCACCACTTGGGTCGTGATATTCCGGTATCTTCAGGACGGCGCAGTACATCGTACCGTGCCTTACAGGGTCGAATCTCCGGCGACCGTTCCGCATGCCGCAGCACAAGCCTTGGGCAGCGTGCTCGCAACGGTGGTGATGTCGCAGAAGATTGACGACGGTGTGGTCCAGACTCTCCACGACGTTGCGATCCGGACGATCAAGGATTTTCATCCCGATGACGGCGATTTGTCGGGGATGCGCGCCTATCTTATCAACGCATTGCTGAGCGGCGGCCATCGTCGGCCCGACCCGCGATATCTTGTGAAACTTGCCACGCTGCTCGACCGGAATGACGATCTCATCGAGTATGAAATCCCAGATTATGTAGAGGTCCTCAGGGCTCGCATTGCGGCAGCAGAGACTTGAGCGGACTAGAGGGATGCCGAGATGACCAAGCCAGCGACCGGCGTCTCCGCATCTATCCACGCACGGCTGCTGGATCAAAAGCCGCGGGTTACGGCCGTAAGATACGCATGAACGGACTAATTGCCGATCCAGCGCGACAGGCGCACGATACGCTTCGGGGGTATATCTATCAGATACTCCGCAGCATAGCCGTGTGGCTCGATCTCGGTGATGCCGAACAGCTTTTCCTCGAAGGCGCGGAAGATCTTGACCGGATTGGTGACGATCAGGCGCTAACCGAGCAAGTCAAGGACACGGTGGGGTCCGGCAACGTAACATTGCGCACCGCTTCGGCCATTGAGGCGATCAACAATTTTTGGAAGCACCGCACGCACAACAGCGAGGTCGCGATCCGATTTCGCTATCTTACAACATCAGGCATCGGGGTCGAGCAGGGCGCACCCTTCGGCGCAGGTCGCGGCGGCCTCACCGTTTGGAATGCGCTGCGCGAGCCAGAACAAATTGACGACGAGCAGGTACGGAAAATCGTCGCCTTTCTCTTGCGCGAAGGAGGCTTGTCGAAGCCAGTAAGCGACTTTCTTGGCACTGCCACGGTCGAAGAAGTGCTGGACCAGCTGATCCGACCGATCGAATGGCTTGCTGGCCAGGCTGACGGGGACGCGCTGGTTTGCCGGATCAAGGACCGGCTGGTAACGCACGGGGCTGCCACATCGATCGCTCCGGCAGATGCCGAACTGGCGTTCGGTCCGCTCTATGCCGCAGCCTTCGATGCGGCGAAGTCCAAGGATGGTATCCCACTTACCAAAGCGGGATTTCTGCGCATATTTGCTGCTTCGACTGGCATCTATGTCGCCAAGCACGAGCTTTCCGCCTTATTTCGCGCGGCACTGACGCCCAACACCAACGTCGGCGTGCAGACGGTCGTTTTCTCGCTCGAAGGTTCTCCACCGCTTCCTGCTCAGTATTTCCGCCGCGCGGGCATGGAGGAGACGATTGAAGCCAGCCTGCGCGGCGGCGTCACCGTCTTGATCGGCTCAACGGGCAGCGGCAAAACGCTCACCGCCGCAAGCACTTTGGCGGGACGTGATCCGTTCTGGCTCACTTTGCGCGATCTTGCGCCCGCGGATGTGAGAGCGCGATTGATGGAAGCGACCGATCAGCTTCGTCGGGCCGCCGTCGCGCAGACGCTGGTAATTGACGACCTTGATACGCTCTCCGATCCGCGCCTGATTGTAACGGCGCTTCACAGCCTGTGGCGGTGTCAAAAAGATCTGGACGGCCGCCTACTCATAACCGCCGATCGCGCGCTATCTGCCAGGCTGGCGCAAGCACTCGAACTTGATGCGGCGCGCGAACATCACATGCAGCCACTCAATGTAACCGAAATCGAGGCGTTTCTGCGCGAAGCTGGCTGCCCCGAATCTCGCGCGGGTACATGGTCCAAACTGCTTGAACTTTCCACCTTAGGTCACCCTCAATTGGTCAGCGCGCGAGTGCGCACGCTTAGCGCGACGGAGTTTCCTGAGCCGCAAGCATCGGACCTTCTTGGCACCGGCGACGATGTCGACCGCATAAAACTCGAAGCGCGGCGCCTCATCTCCGAACTTCCCGAACCAGCGCGCGAACTGCTGCTCCGTGCCAGCTTGATTACCGGTCGGCTAACACGGCAGCGCCTGATCAAGATTGGTCAGCTCGCGCAGCCGATTGCCGAACCTGGCGCGGCCGTCGACGTTATCGAGGGTTCTTGGCTGGAACTCACCGATGACGCCGCTTTCCGGGTATCACCGCTCGCGCGCGGGGCAGCCGAACAACTACGAGGCACCGACTGGGTTAAGGCGATGCATGGCCAGCTTGCCTGGACCTATTTGCGCGACCGTACGGTCACACCATGGGACATCTCTTCGATCCTGATGCATTGTTACATTGCGGGCACGGCAGGGCCCTTGGTTTTTGTATCCCAAGGCATGTTTTCCGCTTCGGAAGAGGCATGGGTTGCTGTCGCTGAGGCATGCGAGATGTACGCCGCACTTGGGCTCGACGTAAGCAATCCGCTGCCGTTCAAGCACGATCTCGACGTCTTCGTCTTCCGTATCCTGCAATATCGTATAGCGGCCGAATTAAATCCCGATATAGCTATACGCGTTGCACAGAAAGTTGAGGAAGAATTTGCAGCGGCGTCTGACGGTGATGGACGCCAATTTTTCCGTTTTCTTTATCTTAGCCAATTTCTTGCAATTCTAAAGGTGCACTATCCTACGCCGGTTATCGTTGGCCGCGCCCTTGAGTTTTTTGAAGTCGCCAAGAGGCTCGAGAGGAGCTTTCCAGAACGCTTGGCACAGGCGGGTCTTGAAGACGAGGACGGCATTCCTCCGGGAAGCTATGCTCAGTTCGCGGGCTTGCGCTTGTTTTCGCACATCCAGGACATCCACGGGCTCGTGGCGCTGATTGATGCGCTCAGGACGAGGTCGGTAGAGGATGCAAAGGCGCTGCTAGAGTCTATCGGAACGCCTGATGATATGACATCGGTGCTGATCGAGCGCCTCTGGCTCGCGCAGCATCGGGCGAAGGATGATCAATGGCCGGCGTTTCGCGAGAAGCTGCGCGCCGCTTTCGATTTTAGCGCTGAGGTCGGCGCGACATCGATGGCGCGTGGCATAGCGCCTATCCTGCTTCGTCTGATCAATGAAGATATTGGCGATGCCGCAGGCGCGCTCGCCGAAGCGAACGTGCTCAACGCCATAGCTGGCGACCACCCCATCTACGCTTGCGCGCTCGCCAAAGTGGCCAGCGATGCTGGCGATTTCGTGCGCGCTCGCGACTTGTGGGCGGACGCCTTGCCGCGCTGGCCCCAAGCCGAGGATGATATCGGTCGTGCCTTTGCCTACCGCACCGCCGCTATCGCTTTCGGTCAAAACGGCGAATGGTTGCAGTCGGCGATCTATTTCGATGAAGCGCGAAAGCTTGTTGAGGATGGGCTGCGGCCGACCTTCACCATTGGTCTTGCGCTGGACGCTGCGCTCGCACGCCTCATCGGTGGCGAATGCGCTAAGGCGGCTGCAGCTTTCGGCGCTGTCGTCGCCGCGCTGGAGCCGATGCAGACGGAATATGAGCGCGAGCCTTTGCTGTCGCTCCAGCGCCGCGCCGGCGGCGTACTATTAGCCAGTATCGGCTGGACTGAAGGCAAACGCACCGATGCCGACCTGGGCAAGCTCGTCGGTCTCTGCAGCAATCTCGATCCGTTCGAAACCGATGCGCCAGTCGCGCCGCCACTTGATATGCTGCGCCTCGATCTTATCCGCTTGCAACTGGCTTGCGGTTCCGCACTCGACGGCGCCCTACGCGAGGCGCCGAAGCTGCGGGCAAGTCCGATTATGTCTCTTCGATCTGGCAGCGGGCCGGTGCTGTTCGTGCTTGCTCAGCGTACGCTCGACTTCGGCGATGTGGTCATTGACGGGCTTCGCCATCTCGACGCGCTTGCGATGCATGCTGATCAGATCGCCAACAATGATCGTGACGTTATGCGGATCGATGACGGCAAGTCTCGACCCTGGTCACCCGGTACAGACGAACTTCTGGTCGGCAACATGGTCGTTGCCACCTTCACTTTGGCCGCAACGAACGAACTCGACCGATTGCCGCTCTCGCGTTGGCGCGCTGATGCCGCTGTTCACACTCAGGCTGCCCGTGTCCGGCAGCTCGTCGATCATCTCGAAGGTCTGTTTGTAACAGGAACGATCGAGGCTTGGACATCAGTGCTCACATGCCATTCGGGCGACTGGTCTCATCACGCGACATCGTCGTTGGCGGCGACGCTGTTTGAACGCTTGGCGCCGGACGCTCTGCTCGTCACCCATGGCTTATGGGTGCACTATTTGAAGCGGCCGCACCTTCAGGAGTTGGCGGCAAGCCATATAGAATATTTGGTCACTCGGCAGTGGCGCGTCCGCTCGAAGCTTCCGCAACTATTCGAAAATCCTGCGCCGCCGCTGACATCGCTCTTAAATGCGCTCGAAGCAAAGAAAAGCGGATGGGCGAAGGTCCAAGTCATTTTGCAAGCCGCGGTCGACATCATTCCTAATGTCGAACACAATGCCCGTAGAACTATTGAGGCGATGTAACCGTAAACGTCGGCAACGTCTGATTTCGCTACTTTACACTCCACGGAGCCGCCGGTTGGCAGCCGACAAATGGTGATAGCATGAGCGTACTGATCATCGATAAGCATCAGCACCCTGGCGCGTCGCTGCCGCTTACCGCCTGGTAGAAGCGAGCTTAAAAAGTGGGGCCGAGATTAGGGCCGAATACGAGATGCCGAAAATACGTAAATTATTTCAGTAACATCATCCATTGGAATGGCGGAGCGGGAGGGATTCGAACCCTCGATACGGTTTTGCCGTATACTCACTTTCCAGGCGAGCGCCTTCGACCACTCGGCCACCGCTCCATTCCGCCGGAGCGTCGCGCCCTATAGCGCGGGAAAGGGTTTCGCAAGGCTATGGGGCTATGGCAGGGCCGACATCATGAAATCCATCCCGCTCGCCTTGACTGCAATGCTCAGCAGCGCCGCTGCCGCGCCGCCGTCGCCCAAGCTGCCCGTGCCCGGCGACATCGTCGCGGCGGCGCCGTCGGCCGAGTGGCAGCGGGTGCCGGCCGAGGACCTGATGATCGTCGAACTCGCCGACGGCGGACGGGTGGCGATCGCGCTCGCGCCCGATTTCGCGCCGGCGCACGTCGCCGGCATCCGCGCGCTGGTGCGGGCGCACTGGTTCGACGGCAGCACGATCAATCGCGTGCAGGAGAATTACGTCGTTCAGTGGGGCCAGGCCGACGAGGCCAAGCCGCTGCCGACAGGTACGCCCAAGTCGCTGCCGGCGGAGTATGACCGCCCGGCCGCAGGTGTCGCGCTGACGCCGCTGCCTTACCGCGACACCTTCGCCGCCCGGATCGGCTATGTCGGCCCGTTCGCCGTGGCGGAGAAGGGCGGCCGTGCCTGGCTGACCCATTGTTACGGCA
>CAXTUG010000182.1:0-6755 GCA_964247375.1 uncultured Sphingomonadaceae bacterium | reverse complement strand
AGCGTCATCGTATCTCCGCCGGGTCGCCGCGCCGGGGAGAGAGCGTCAGCATGGCGCATACCCCAAATGAGCGCGAAAGCGGTTCTTCACGAAAGTCGCGTCTCGCGGCGGGAGAGAGCGAGGCAAGTTCTCCGCCTTGATCTTCAATACGAACAGGCGCGGTCCTGCGGCAGGCGTGCGCAGCCGTTCGACCAGCTTGTCCACCTCCGCCAAGCTGCGCAGTTCGGCGGTGTCGGCGAAGCCGGCCGCAGCCGCGATCCGGTCGAAGGAGACGCCGCGTCCGGTGTGGCTCGCCTGCATGCCGGTCTCGCCGAAATGCTCATTGTCGAGCACGATCAAGTCCAGGTTGGTCGGGCGCGCCACCGCGATGGTCGCGAGCGCGCCGAACGCCATCAGTTGCTCGCCGTCCCCAGTGATGACCATGACGCGCTTGTCGCGCTGCGCCTGCGCCAGGCCCAGCCCGACGAGCGCCGCGCCGCCCATCGCGCCCCATAGATAGAAGTTGTTCTCCTCGTCGCCAGCCGCGTGAACGTCGTAGCTGGGCGAGCCAAGTCCGGTGACGACGAGCGCGCCATCACGCATGGCCAGCAGCTTGCCGACTGCGGCACGGCGATCCATGAGCGGAAGGTTCACGTCGCTCACCACTTCTTCTTTCCGAGCAGGCGCTGACCGATCAGAACCGCGATCTGCTGGTCCGTATCGAACACGATCGCGGCGGCCTGGGCAACGACCGCGACCACGTCTTCGCTGGTGTCCGCCCGCAACACGGTTACGCCGATCGCCTTCAAGGCTGCCTCGGTCGCCTGCCCCATCGGGACTTGCCACGGGTTGAATTCCGCCCACTCGCCGCGCATCGTGACCAGCATCAGGAGCGGCGTACGGGTCTGCACCGGCAGCGACAGCATATTGATGCAGTTGCCGACCCCCGAGGACTGCATCAGCACGACGCTGCGCTCACCGCCGAGCCAGGCGCCGGTGGCGACGGCAATGCCCTCCTCCTCGGTGGTCAGGACGTTGCAGGTCACCTCCGGATCCTCGTTGAACAAGCGGATCAGCGTCGAGTGGCCGGCATCGGGAACGTAGGACATTTGCCGGATGTCCGCGGCTTTCAGAGCATCGTAGAGCGCGAGCGGCCACTCGCGGGTCACGTCGACACGCTCGTTCATGGATGTCATTTCTAAAGCGCCCAATGTGCGTCTTCCCGTTCAGTCGGTACAGAACCTCGTATAGACTTCTCCCGGAGATCAGCGCGTCAATCCATTTCCTTGCGCAGATATGCCGCTGTTAGATAGCTAAGAAACTGTCGGCCGGCGAGGCAGCGAGGCGGCAGGCCCCGTCAGAAGTCGGCCGGTCGTAGATCAGCCGCGCGCAGAACTCGCATTCAATTGCGGCATAGCTGATCGCCTTACTTTTCATGGCCGCTATCGCTGCGCTTTGTTATTCGTGGCTTCTTTGTAAGGAAACAGCTTGAGCGAGATGGACACCTATCCGGAGATCCGCGAAGCGGTGGCGCGGCTCTGCGCGCGCTTCCCGGGCGAGTATTGGCGCGCGCTCGATCGCGAGATGGCGTATCCGCAGGCGTTCGTCGACGCGCTGACCGAGGCCGGATGGCTGTCGGTGCTGATCCCGGAACAATATGGCGGTGCCGGGCTCCCGCTCTCGGCTGCGGCGGCGGTGCTGGAAGAGATGCAGCGCGCCGGCTGCAACGGTGGCGCCTGCCATGCCCAGATGTACACGATGGGCACGCTGCTGCGCCACGGATCGGAGGCGCAGAAGGATGCCTACCTGCCGAGGATCGCCTCGGGCGAGCTCCGGCTGCAGGCCTTCGGCGTGACCGAGCCCACCTCCGGCACCGATACGGGGGCGTTGAAGACGACGGCTCGGCGTGAAGGCGATCATTACGTCGTCAACGGGCAGAAGATCTGGACGAGCCGGGCCGAATATTCCGACCTCATGCTCCTGCTCGCGCGGACCACGCCGCTGAAGGAAGGCATGAAGAAGACCGACGGCCTGTCGGTTCTGCTCATCGACATGCGCCAGGCGCGCGGCAGCGGGCTCACCATCCGTCCCATCCGGACCATGATGAACCATGCAACGACGGAGGTCTTCTTCGACAACCTGCAGGTGCCTGCCGAAAACCTGATCGGCGAGGAAGGCAAGGGTTTCCGCTACATATTGTCCGGCATGAATGCCGAGCGCATCCTTATCGCGGCGGAATGCGTGGGCGACGCCAAGTGGTTCGTGGAAAAGGCGGTGGGCTACGCCAAGGAGCGCGTGATCTTCGGCCGTCCGATCGGCCAGAACCAGGGCATCCAGTTCCCGATCGCCAGGGCCTACGCGAACATGCGTGCCGCCGAGCTGATGGTTCGCGAGGCGCTGGGCCTCTACGAGAGCGGGCGCAATCCCGGCGCGGAAGCGAATATGGCCAAGATGCTCGCCGCCGACGCCAGCTTCGAGGCTGCCAATGCGTGCATCCAGACGTATGGCGGCTTCGGCTTTGCGGAAGAATATGACGTCGAGCGGAAGTTTCGTGAGACCCGCATTTACCAGGTGGCGCCTATCTCGACCAATCTGATCCTGTCCTATCTCGCCGAGCACGTGCTCGGCCTGCCGCGCTCCTACTGAGGTCCATCATGAACGTTCTGATCGTCTATGCCCACCCCGAGCCAACCTCGTTCAACGGCGCCATGAAGGATCTCGCGGTCGAGACGCTGACGGCATTGGGGCATGCCGTCACCGTCTCCGACCTCTATGCGATGGGCTGGAACGCGGTGACCGGGCCGGCCGACTTTGCGGGCGATCGCGCCGAACCGGAACGGATGAGTATTGCGCGCGAGCAGACGCATGCCATGGAGACCGGTACGATCGCCGCCGACATCGCCGCCGAGCAGGCGAAGCTCTCGGCCGCGGATCTGGTGATCTTCCAATTTCCGATCTGGTGGTTCGGGATGCCGGCCATCATGAAGGGCTGGGCCGATCGCGTCTTTGCCCGCGGCTACGC
The DNA here is from genome assembly GCA_964247375.1 of uncultured Sphingomonadaceae bacterium. GTDB lineage: Bacteria > Pseudomonadota > Alphaproteobacteria > Sphingomonadales > Sphingomonadaceae > Sphingomonas_I. Next base: position 3,754 of record CAXTUG010000182.1, on the reverse strand, counting down.
CTATCTTCCCGGCCGCAAGTACGACACGGGCATGTTCAGGGGCAAGCTCGCCATGGTCGCGGCGACCACCGGCACGTCGGCGGACACCTACGCCCCCGACGGCATCGACGGCGATATCCTGACCGTGCTGTGGCCGGTGCACAACGGGTTGCTTCGCTACAGCGGCTTCGACGTGATCCGTCCCTACATCGCCTACATGCCGGCGCGCGAGAGCGAGGCGGGACGCGCAGCGCAGCTGGACGGCTATCGTCAGCAGCTCGGGTCGCTCGATTCGGTCGACAGGCTCTTCTTCCACCCTGCCGAGGATTATGGCGTGAGCGAACGGCTGAAGCCGGGCGTCCTCGCCCGCTCCGGCCAACAGCGTAATGTCTGAAGGCGCGCTTGACGGGTTGCTGGTCGTCGCCATCGAGCAGGCGGTCGCCGCGCCGCTGTGCACCGTGCGGCTGGCCGACGCGGGCGCGCGGGTCATCAAGATAGAGCGGAAGGGCGGCGAGACGGCGCGTCACTACGATGCTGCGGTCGCCGGCACCTCGGCCTATTTCGCATGGCTCAATCGCGGCAAGGAGAGCGCCGTTCTCGATCTCAAGGCGGATGCCGATCGCGCGTTGCTGACGGCGATGCTCGAACGAGCCGACGTGTTCGTGCAGAACATGGTTCCCGGGGCGATGGCGCGCATGGATCTGGATCCGGATGCGATCGCGCGGCGCTTCCCGCGGCTGATCGCGGTGTCGATCAACGGCTACGGCCAGGACACGAGCTATGCGCCGATGCGGGCCTATGACATGCTGGTGCAGGCCGAGAGCGGCTTATGCGCCGTGACCGGCACGCCCGAGACACCCTGCAAGGTCGGCGTCTCGGCCGCCGACATCGCGACCGGCATGAACGCGCATGCCGCCATCCTCGAGGCACTTATCGAGCGCGCGCGCAGCGGGCGCGGCAAGCACATCGAAGTCGCCATGTTCGACAGTATGGCCGACTGGATGGCGGTTCCCCTCCTCCACTACGAGTATTCCGGCAGGGAAACGGCGCGACACGGCCTGTCGCACGCCTCCATCTATCCATACCGCTCTCTCGCCTGCACCGACGGCATGGTCGTCCTGTCGGTGCAGACCAGCGGCGAATGGGAGAGCCTGTGCGAGCAGGTGCTGGATCGTCCCGACCTCGTTCGCCATCCGCTGTTCGCCACCAACCCGCTCCGCGTGGCGAACCGCGCCGCGCTCGATAGCGAGCTCGTGCCCGCCTTCGCGTGCCTGACCGTCGCGGAAGCGATCGAGCGTCTCGAAGCCGCCGGCATCGCCTGGGCGCGCTACACGGAGGTGCGCGACCTCGGCCGACATCCGGCGTTGCGCCGCGTGGAAGTGGCTCTTTCCGATGGCCGGCCGATCACCATGCCCCGTCCGGCCGGGCGCGACGGCTCCTTCCGGCCGGGGCCGATCCCCGGAACGGGCGCCGATACCGACACCATCCGTGCCGAGTTCGGACGCGGCTGAACAGTCGGACCGCGACTGCTACGGATTACGAGGGAGGCCGCAGAATGACTGAGCTGAACGATCTGACCGACTGGATCGGGCGCCGTGAGACGTCTCCTCCGGAAGCGCTCACGCCGCGCCTTCTCGATCGCTTCAGCGCCGCTCTGTCGCCTCATCTGGCCCAAGGTGACGGCGTACCCGCCGGCGCGCACTGGTGCCTGTCGCCGCCGGCCGTGCCGGCCGCGGAGCTGGGAGTGGACGGGCACCCGGCGAAAAGGGGCTTCCTGCCTCCCGTACCCCTGCCCCGTCGGATGTGGGCGGGCGGCGAGCTGGAACTGCTGGCCCCGCTCCGTCCGGACGATCTCGTCACGCGCGAGACGCGCATCGAGGACGTGATGTTCAAGCATGGCCGCAGCGGCGACCTCTGCTTCGTCACGCTCCGGCACGAATATGTGACCGATCGGCGCGTAGCGATCCGGGAGCGGCAGGATATCGTCTACCGCCCGGCCGCAACCACGCGCGCACCCGCGCCGGTACCCGCCGCACGCTCCGGCGCGGACGCGGAGTGGGTGGTCGACATCGATGCGGTCATGCTGTTTCGCTACTCGGCGCTCACCTTCAACGGCCATCGCATCCACTATGACCGGACATATGCGGTGGAGGAGGAAGGCTATCCGGATCTCGTGATCCAAGGCCCGCTGCAGGCAACGCTGCTGCTCAACCTGGCGATCGCCGAAGGCGGCAGCTGCCCGCGGCGTTTCTCCTTCCGTGGTGTGGCTGCCGCCTGCGGAGCGCAACCCTTGCGCTGTCGCGCGTGGCGCGCCGAGGAGGGCCGGGAACTCGCGGCCGTGTCGTCCGCCGGCGTCACGACGATGACGGCGCAGGCGACGTGGTGACCTTCCGGCCGCCCGTGGCAGCGCTCTTCGTTCCGGCCACGCGGCTCGACAGGCTCGGCAAAGCGGCGACGAGCGGTGGCGATGCGATCATCGTCGACCTCGAGGACGCCGTTCCGCCCGAGGACAAAGCGCGCGCACGGGACGCGCTGGCAGGCGCGCTCGGCACCGTCGGGATCCCGGTCTATGTCCGGGTGAATGCGAGCGTGACGCCATGGCACGAGACGGACTTGGACGCCGCGCGAGCCCTGCCGATCGCCGGCATCATGCTGCCCAAGGTCGAGGATGCCGAGGCGGTGGAACGGGTCGCATCACGCATCGGCGGCATGCTGCCGGTGATCGGCCTGATCGAGTCGGCGACCGGAATTGCTGCGCTGCCACGCCTGACCACGGCCGGAAACCTCGCACAGATCGCGTTCGGATCGGTGGATTTCGCGCTCGACATCGGTGCGCAGCACGATCGCGCTGCCCTGTCGTACGCGCGCGCCGCAATCGTGCTGCACTCACGCGCAGGCGGGCTGCCGGCTCCGCTCGACGGAGTTACTCTCGCGATCGGCGACGCTGCAGCGCTCTTCGACGATTGCACGCACGCGGCGGCGCTCGGCTTCGGCGGCAAACTTGGGATCCACCCTTCGCAGATGCCGATGATCCTGTCGGCCTTCCTGCCGTCTAAGGCGGATCTCGACTGGGCGAGGCGCGTCATGGCGGCGATGGAGGCCGCCCGTGGCGCCGCCGTCCAGCTCGACGGCATGATGATCGACGCGCCGGTCCACGAACGTGCCCGGCGGACGCTCCTCAAGGCAGGCGAGCCGTTACCTCAGAGTGGCGTCAGGCCGGGCTGATCATCGCTCCGATACCCAACGCCGGCATCTTGCGCGGACCGTTCCCTCGTACCGTGTAAGCCGTCGCGGGCTTACTCGGTGAAGGCGTAGGCGCAGATCTTGTTGCCACCGGGATCGCGCAGGTAGCCGGCATAGGCGCCGGGCAGATGGCTGCGAGGACCAGGAGCTCCCTCGTCGGTGCCGCCCGCCGAGAGGCCCGCCTCGTGAAAGGCGTCGACGTCGGCCGGGCTGGCCGCGGCGAAACCGATGGTGACGCCGTTGCTCGTCGGAGCCTCGCCGTTGCCGGGCCGCACGACGATGAAAGCGGGTTTGTCCTTGCCGTAAAGCATCCAAGTGTCGCCGAACGGCCCCAGATTTTTGACGCCGAGCAGCGCCAGCGCGGCATCGTAGAACTTGACCGAGGCGTCGAGATCCTTTGCGCCGAGCATGGCGTGTGAGAAGACGCCGTCGCCGGAAATCACTGCTGCCATGATATTCTCCTTACCGTATCGAGTTAGTACAACACGACCGAGCGGATCGACTTGCCTTCGTGCATGAGGTCGAAGCCGTG
>CAXTUG010000181.1:0-6771 GCA_964247375.1 uncultured Sphingomonadaceae bacterium | reverse complement strand
TCCCGGAACTGGTCAGTCCCAACGCCAAGCACGGCAACGTGGTGAAGGCGGCGGACGATCAGGCGATCGGGCGGCTGGACCGCTACCGCAACGCCGCCGGCAGCTCGCCGACGGCAGAGATCCGGCTGGAGATGCAGCGCACGATGCAGTCCGACTGCGCCGTGTTTCGCGCCACCGATACCCTCCGCGAGGGCGTCGAGAAGATCGCTCTCGTCAATGCGCGCATGCAGGACGTCGGCATCACCGACCGCTCGCTCGTGTGGAACACCGACCTGGTCGAGACGCTGGAGCTCGACAACATGCTCCCGCAGGCAGTGGTGACGATGCACTCCGCCGCCAACCGCAAGGAGAGCCGCGGCGCCCACATGCACGAGGACTATCCCGAGCGGAACGACGCCGAGTGGATGAAGCACACCATCTCATGGTTCCGCGACGGCGCTGTCACGCTCGATTACCGGCCGGTACACGATTACACGCTCACCGACGAGATCGAGTATATCAAGCCGAAGGCGCGGGTTTACTGACGGCTCACTTGCCTGATTGCGGAGTGAAACTCAGTCGAGCCGACGGAGAGCGGCCGCGTATACTGCATTGCGATCGCGCTTGCCGACGGCAACGACTTGCACGACGATACGGTCGTCGAACACTCTATAAACGAGCCGGTAACCGGCTTTGCGCAGCTTGATTTTATAGCAATCCGTCATGCCGCTCAGCCGTGCTGACGGTATGCGCGGTTCCACCAGTCGCTCACGCAGCTTGGCTGCAAATTGATCGCGAACTGATGATCCGAGCTTGTCCCATTCCTTCTTGGCGTCGTCGAGAAAGGTTAGCTTATAACTCGTCAACAGGCACCTCGATCTCGCCTTGGCCGGCGCGGGCCCGGACGATCTCCGCAAGCTCGATATCTTCCAGGCGATCCATCAGTTCTTCCCATGCATCGGCGGGTACGAGATAAGCTGCGGGCTTATTGCGGCTCAGGATGGCGAGCGGAAATCCCTCCGCTGCGGCGATCGCTGCCGATGGGTTTTTCTTGAGATCGCTGATGCTGATGCCCGCTGGCGCGAGCAGGGGCTGCGATTTGTTCATGACCTGAGAATAGACCTGTTCTTGGGTCTTTTCAATGGTCGTGCGCTGGCGAGAGTGAACGGTGGTCACTGCGGTTCAACACGGCTAAGCCGCCCGCCAATGATCATAAAACGCGCCATCATCCTCGCGGCCGGCCAGGGCTCGCGCCTCGGTCCGATCACCGCCGATCAGCCCAAGTGCCTGATCCCGTTCGCGGGCAAGACCTTGCTCGACTGGCAGATCGACGCGCTGGCAGCCGCCGGCATCGGCGAGGTGGTGGTCGCCACCGGCTTCCGCACCGAGAAGGTCGAGGCGCAGCTCGCCCGCCGCACCGACGTGCGTGCCCGCGCCGTCTTCAATCCCTTCTACCACGTCGCCGACAATCTCGGCACCTGCTGGATGATGCGGGGCGAGATGACCGAGGACTTCCTCATCCTCAACGGCGACACCATCGTCTCGGCCGAGATCGTCGGGCGGCTGCTTGCCGGCCTGAGGCAGCCGATCACCGTCACGATCGACGAGAAGGACGACTACGACTCCGACGACATGAAGGTGCAGCGGGACGGCGACCGGCTGGTCGCGATCGGCAAGACGCTCACCCCGGAGCAGACCGACGCCGAGTCGATCGGCATGCTCGCCTTCGTCGGCGACGGACTCAAGCTGTTCGGCGACCAGATCGACGCGATGATGCGCACCGCCGCCGGCACCAGGAACTGGTACTTGAAGGCGATCGATGCGCTCGCGCCCGGCGGTCAGGTCGGCACGGTGTCGATCAGGGGGCTGGAGTGGCAGGAGGTCGACTTCCCGCCCGACCTCGCCGCGGCGACCGCCATGACCGAGCGCTGGGCCTCAGCCGCGCGCTGACGCCCAGCGTGCCTTGAGCCACGCCGCGAGGCTCCCGATCTCTGCTGCGCTCAGCGCCCGCGCCGCGCCGAGTGCAGGCACGCTGGGCCAGCCCGCATCGGCGACGCTGACGCCCTCCGCGCTGCGCTCTCCCTCATAGCGTGGAATCACGTGGAAGTGGACGTGCGGGTCCACCATCATCAGCATCAGATAGTTGATCTTGACGGGATCGACCGTCGCGCGGACCGCCGCTTCCAGGTCGGCCGTGACCACCGCAAGTTCGGCGAACGCGTCCGGCGGCAGTTCCGGGAAGGCGGTCACGCCGGATTTGGCCGCGAGCACCAGCGATCCCAGCGTCGGCTGGGCCGGTCGCAGCAGCACCACCCAGTGCGCGTAGCCGGCGACCAGCGTCGCCGGATAGCCGAACCTGGTGATGGTCGCGTTCATGCCGTCTCCTCCAGCCAACTGCCGATCGTCGCGCCGCGGGCATGCGCCAGTTCGGCCTGGCCCAGCCGGATGGCGTGCACCGCGCAGGACAGCACCGTCCACCAGGCGACCAGGTTGATGCCGACGTCCGGCCGCTTTGCCAAGGTCGCGAAGAACAGGATCACCATGTTCGGATTGCGCCGTGCGGTGATCAGCCGGAAGCGGCTGTCGAACCGCCGCCACACATGGATGTGCATGCCGAAGCGGCGGATGAAGGTGCCTTCGATGATGCGCTGGACCACGTAGCCCGCGATCATGACGCCCATGACGAAGAGGAAGTCGTCGTGGCTGAGCGCCAGTCCCCATGCGCCGAGTCCGGCGGCCCAGGCCCACCACCAGAAGAGCGGGTGGACGAGGTCGATGCCGTGGTCGAAGATATTGCCCCACGCGCTCGACGTGATCGTGCAGCGGGCGAGCTTGCCGTCGACCGTATCGAGCACCATGAACACGAAGCCGGCCGCCATGCCGGTCCAGTAGTGGCCGTGCCAGAACAGGATCGTCGCCCACACGCACAAGGCGGCGCCGACGGTGGTCACCATGTTGGGACTGATCCCCAGCCGCGCCGCGACACGCGTCAGCACCAGCGCGATCTCCGGCCACAGATATTTGGTCAGCAGGTCGGTGACGCCCTTGTAGGCGCCGTAATAGCTCTGCCGCTCGATGCCGCGCACGGTGGCGGGGGTCAGCCGCTCCAGGAACGGCCGCTCCCGCTTGCGCAGCTGCTCGTTGTAGAAGACGGCGTGATCCTCGGCGCGGACGACGGCGAGGTCGGGCAGGTCGCCGCGTTCCATCGCCGCGACCGCCGACGCCGCTGCCGTGTGCGCCATAATCGGCGCGCCGTCTTTGGTAAGAACGCTCTCCGGCCGGTCGCGCATGAAGCGCAGCCACTGGGGATCGAACGCGTAATCGGCGTCGATCAGCAGGGTCGCGCCGCTGCCGCCGGGCGGATCTTCGGGCAGCCCGGCGGCGTGCGCGATGCGGCGGTTGCGTTCGGTGGAGGTCAGGCCCCACAGGAGCGTGGGATTATTGCCGATCGTACGGACGGCAGGCGCGGCTTCATTCATCCGCAGCAGCTATCGCGCGTCCGGCCCGCCTGCAACCGGCGGGATTGCGGCGCGCTCGGCAGCCTGCTTCGGTAAGGGCTTTCGCACCTGCACAATTGTCAGTATCAGCCCGGCAAGAGGTAGGTATCGATGGCTGAATTCGCGCTTCCCAGGAATTCGAAGATCACCGGCAAGGCCCGCAAACACAAGGCGCCGGCCGACGCCAAGCGGGTGCGCAGCTTCAAGGTCTACCGCTACGATCCCGAGACCGGCGACAATCCGCGCTACGACACGTTCGAGCTCGACCTCGATCAGACCGGGCCGATGGTCCTCGACGCGCTGCTCAGGATCAAGAACGAAGTCGATTCGACTCTGACCTTCCGCCGCTCGTGCCGCGAGGGGATCTGCGGCTCCTGCTCGATGAACATCGACGGGCGCAACGGTCTCGCCTGCACCACCGCGATCGAGGACGTGAAGGGCGAGGTGCGGATCACGCCGCTGCCGCACATGGACGTGATCAAGGATCTCGTGCCGGACTTCACCCATTTCTATGCGCAATATGCCTCGATCAAGCCGTGGCTGCAGACCGTCACGCCCGAGCCCGCCGCCAAGGAGCGGCTGCAGTCGCCGGAGGACCGCAGCAAGCTGGACGGCCTGTACGAGTGCATCCTGTGCGCCTGCTGCTCGACCTCCTGCCCCAGCTACTGGTGGAACAGCGACAAGTTCCTGGGCCCGGCGATCCTGCTCCAGGCCTATCGTTGGCTCGCCGACAGCCGCGACGAGATGACCGGCGAGCGGCTGGATGAGCTGGAAGACCCGTTCCGCCTCTACCGCTGCCACACGATCATGAACTGCGCCAACGTCTGCCCCAAGGGCCTGAGCCCGGCCCGCGCCATCGCCGAGATCAAGAAGATGGAAGTGGAGCGCCAGCTCTGATGGGCTGTTCCCCGGCGAAAGCCGGGGCCCAGTTTTTCCTGTTCCTCTGGACCCCGGCTTTCGCCAGGGAACGGAATACGTATTGACCACCGTTCTCGCCCGTTACGAACGCCTGCTGGCGGCGGGCGAACTCAAGCCCGATGCCGACCAGCGGCGCGTCGCCGAGCGGCTCGACCGGCTCGCTCGTGCGCTGGAGGAACAGCCGACCAAGGGCAGCGTGCTGTGGCGCATGCTCGGCCGCAAGCCCGATCCGGTGCGCGGCGTCTACCTGTGGGGCGGAGTCGGCCGGGGCAAGTCGATGCTGATGGACCTGCTCTACGAGTCCGCCCACGTCCGACCCAAGCGGCGCGTCCACTTCCACGAATTCATGCTGGAGGTGCACGACCGCATCCGCGAGGAGCGGCGCAAGGAGGAGGGCGACCCGATCCTGCCGGTCGCCGCCGCGATCGCGGCGGAGGCGCGGCTGCTCGCCTTCGACGAGATGGTGATCAACAACACCGCCGATGCGGCGATCATGAGCCGGCTGTTCACCGCGATCATCGACCACGGCACCACGGTGGTGACCACCTCCAACCGGCCGCCGCAGGACCTCTACAAGGAAGGCATCAACCGCGCGCTGTTCCTGCCCTTCATCGCGCTGATCGAGCAGCGGCTGGACGTCATGGCGCTGAACGGACCGAGCGATTACCGGCTGGATCGGTTGGCCGGCATGCCGACCTGGTACACGCCGCTGGGCGACGCCGCGACCGAGGCCGTGTCCGCCGCCTTCTTCCGCCTCACCGATTACCCGCCCAGCGACCGGCTGCATGTGCCGTCGTGCGAGATCAAGGTGCCGGGCGGCCGCACCCTGCACGTACCCAAGGCGTTGAAGGGCGTCGCCGTCTTCTCGTTCAAGCGCCTGTGCGGGGAGCCGCGCGGCACCCCCGACTACCTCGCCATCGCCCGTGCCTTCCACACCGTGATCATCGTCGGCATCCCGCGCATGGGGCCGGACAAGCGCGATCAGGCCGCGCGGTTCAAGCTGCTGATCGACGCGCTCTACGAGCACAACGTGAAGCTGCTCGCCACCGCGGATGCCGAGCCGCAGTACCTCTACCCCGCCGGCGACGGATCGTTCGAGTTCGAGCGGACCGCGTCCCGGCTGATGGAAATGCAGTCGGCCGATTACCTGGCGGCGGGTCACGGCGCGGGCTGAACCGCAGCTCCTGCCGCAGTGCGGTAAATAGGTTGAACGCCTCAAATGATGGGTCTAAGCGGCGCGCACAGCGTCGCGGTCGCCGTCTTGCGATCGCCTTTCTCGCTCTGGATGGTCATCCTGGAAGGGGTCGCATGGCTCGGAAGAAGATCGCGCTCATCGGCGCGGGCAATATCGGCGGTACGCTGGCGCATCTCGCCGCGAAGAAGGAATTGGGCGACATCGTCCTGTTCGACGTGGTCGAGGGCGTGCCGCAGGGCAAGGCGCTCGACCTCTCGCAGTGCGGCCCGATCGAGGGTTTCGACGCGAAGATCACCGGCAGCAACGATTATGCCGACATTGCCGGCGCGGACGTGATCATCGTCACCGCGGGCGTCGCCCGTAAGCCCGGCATGAGCCGCGACGACCTGCTCGGCATCAACCTCAAGGTGATGAAGGCGGTGGGCGAGGGCATCAAGGCCAATGCACCGGACGCGTTCGTGATCTGCATCACCAACCCGCTCGACGCGATGGTGTGGGCGCTGCGCGAATTCTCCGGCCTGCCGCACAACAAGGTGGTCGGCATGGCCGGCGTGCTCGACTCGGCCCGCTTCAGCCATTTCCTGGCGGAAGAGTTCGACGTCTCGGTCAAGGACGTGAACACGTTCGTGCTCGGCGGCCATGGCGACACGATGGTGCCGGTGGTGCAATATTCGACGGTCAGCGGCATTCCGGTGCCGGACCTCGTCAAGATGGGCCGCTCCACCCAGGACAGGATTGACGCGATCGTGAAGCGTACCCGCGGCGGCGGCGGCGAGATCGTGGCCCTGCTCAAGACCGGCTCGGCCTATTACGCGCCGGCGACCAGCGGTATTGCGATGGCGGAGGCCTATCTGGGCGACCAGAAGCGCATCCTGCCGTGCGCGGCTTATGTCGAGGGCAAGTACGGACTGGACGGCCTCTATGTCGGTGTGCCGGTGGTGATCGGCGCCGGCGGCGTCGAGGAGATCGTCGAGGTCGCGCTGGACGATGAGGCCAAGGCCAACCTCCAGGTGTCGGTCGACGCGGTCAAGGAACTGCTGGACGCCTGCAAGGGCATCGATGAGAGTTTGAGGTAGGACCCGTTCCCCGGCGAAAGCCGAGGCCCAGCGGCAACGGTTGATCTGGACCCCCGGGGTCGCCCGGGGCCGGGGGGAGGTTTGGGAAGTGCGGGTTAGGGTAGCA
>CAXTUG010000180.1:0-6804 GCA_964247375.1 uncultured Sphingomonadaceae bacterium | reverse complement strand
CTGCCAGCCTGCGCACCGCCCAGGTCGGCCTTGACGATACGACCGCCGGGACCCGAGCCGGTCAGCGCGGCGAGATCGATGCCCTGCTGCTCCGCCAGGCGGCGCGCCAGCGGGCTCGCCTTCACCCGGTCGCCGGTCTCGTCGGCGACCGCATCCGCGGTGCCGGGATTGGTCTTGTCGGGCGACGGATCGGTCGCGGGGCTCGCGCCATAGCCCTTCTCGGCCACGGGCGGCTCCTTGTCCTGGACTTCCGGCTCCTTGCGCGGCTCGCTCACCGGCTTGGCCGCGGGTGCTGCGTCCGCCTTCGGCGCAGGCGTCGCGGAGGCATCTTCACCTTCCCCCGCAAGGACCAGGATGGTCGCACCGACCTTCACCCCGTCCGTCCCTTCGGCGACCAGCAGCTCCTGAACGGTGCCCTCGTCGATCGTCTCGAACTCCATCGTCGCCTTGTCGGTCTCGATCTCCGCCAGGATATCGCCCGACTTGACCGTGTCGCCTTCCTTGACGAGCCATTTGGCCAACGTGCCCTCCTCCATTGTCGGAGACAAAGCGGGCATCTTGATTTCAATCGGCATAAGCGGACGGCCTCGCATGGGCGGGAGACAAGCGGCGGTTCCTTTCGGACAGCGGGTGCGGATGGTCAAGGCTCGCTTGCCAGGAAGATCGGAACGCGCGATCTCTGCCGCATGACGCGCACCTACCTGGCCGTGATCGACGAGAGCGCCGAGGCACGGACCGCGCTGCGCTTCGCGGCGCGACGCGCCGCCAAGACCGGCGGTGCCATCGCCATCCTGGCGCTCGTGCCCGCGGCCGAGTTCGTCCAATGGTCGGGCGTGCAGGCGGCGATGGAGGAAGAGGAACGCCTGCGGGTCGAAGGCATGGTGGCGGCGGCGGCCGGCACGCTGTGCAAGGAGACGGGGCTCAGCCCCGACATCATCGTTCGTCACGGTGATCCCGTGACGGTCGTCCATGACCTCCTGGCCGAGCGGCCCGACATCGCCGCACTGGTGCTCGGCGCCGCGGTCGAGGGCGGACCGGGACCGCTCGTCACGCACTTCGCCGGCGCCGCGGCCGGCCGCATGTCCTGTCCGGTGATGATCATTCCCGGCGCGCTCGGCGACGAGGCGCTCGACCGGCTGAGCTGAAATATTTCGCACGTGCAATGGTGCCGCGCGCTTGTGGCGCCGCCGCGGCTTTCCTATGCCTGGACCGATGGCCGACAGCTTCGATCCCGCCGCCTTGCTGGCCTCCGCCAAGGGCGGCCATATCGTCGCGCTCGGGCTGCGCTTCGTGGCGCACGGCGTCGACTGGTGCGAGTTCGCGATCGACTATGATCGGCGCCTGGTCTCCGACGCGAAGAGCGGCATCCTCGCCTCGGGGCCGATCGTCTCGCTCATGGATACGGCTGCCGCCTTCGCGGTGTGGACGCGTCGCGGCCGGTTCGCACCGCAGGCGACGCTCGACCTGCGGCTGGATTATCTGCGGCCCTCGCACCCCGGCATGGCCGTCACCGGCCGGGCCGAATGCTATCGGCTGACCCGGCGTATCGCGTTCGTCCGCGGCGTCGCGCACGAGGGGGACGCCGCGGATCCCGTTGCGCATCTTGCCGGAACCTACATGCTGCTGCCGGACGAGCCCGCGTGACGGAGGTGACGCTCCTGCCCTATGCCGATTTCCTGGGGATCCGCATCGCCGGCGAGCGCGACGGCGCGCCCCTGCTGGTGATGCCGCACTCGGCCGGCCTGATGAACCTGCAGGGACTGATGCACGGCGGCGCGATTTCCGGTCTGCTGGAGATTGCGGCCATCGCCGCCATCGACGCCACGCTGGAGGAGGGGGAGGATCCGCGATCGGTGTTCAAGCCGATCACGGTCACGATGGACTTCATGCGGCCCGGCAAAGCCGCCCCGGTCTACGCCTGCGGCGAGGTCGTGCGCGTGGGCGGCCGTATCGCCAATGTCGCGGTGAGCGCATGGCAGGACGACCCTGCCCGAACGATCGCGGCGGCGCGCATGAACCTGGCGATCACGCCGCCGACGGAGAAGTGATGCGGTACTGGCTTCTGCGATCCGAGCCCGACGCATATGGTTGGGACGACCTGGTGCGCGACGGCGCGACCGAGTGGAACGGCGTGCGCAACTACACTGCGCGTAATTTCCTGAAGGAGATGCAGCCCGGCGATCTGGCGCTCTTCTATCACAGCAATACGCAGAAGGCTGCGGTCGGGATCATGGAGATCACGCGCGCCTGGCAGCCGGACGGCGAGGACGGCAAGTGGGCGAGCGTCGCAGTCAAGCCGGTACGGCCGCTCCAGCCGGTCGCGCTGGAGGCGATCAAGGCCGAGCCGCGGCTGCAGGGACTCGAGATGCTGCGCCAGTCCCGCCTGTCGGTGACGCCGGTGCGTCCGGAGGAATGGGCCGTGCTGACCGGGATGGGCGGCTGATCGAACACCGGCACGGACGCAACGGGCTCAGCCGACGAGCGTTCAGGGTCCTGTTCGTTCCGAGGACCATGCCATGCGTGGAGCGTCATTACTGATCGCCTGCACTTGCCTCGCGGCGGCGAGCGCGGATGCGCGCCGTCCCGATCAAACCGGCGAGGCCGAACTCGCCAAGGCGCTGAAGGGTTACGTGCCCGGCAAGCAGGTAAACTGTATTGCGCTGCGCGAGGCCGACAATCAGCAGGTGATCGACGGAACTGCGATCCTGTACCGCGCGCTCGGCGGCAAGATCTACGTGAACCGGCCCGATGGCGCGCAGTTTCTGGATGACGACAATATCCAGATCTCGAAGCCGTTCGGCGACCAATTGTGCCGGCACGACATCATCCAGCAGCGCGACCGCTATACCTACATTCCGGGCGGCGCGATCGCGCTCAACGACTTCACGATCTATACGAAGGTCCGGTGACCCGGACCGCCGCGGTCAGGCCTTGATCGCAACGATCAGCCGCCCGGCGCCGAGCCGATCGATGACCTGCGCCACCTGATCCTCCCGCAGCGCGAAGCAGCCCTGACTGCGACCGAGCGCCCCGCGCGCAGCCAGTTCCGGGCTGACATACCAGGCGCCGTGCACGACGATGCCACGGGCCAGAGCCTGATCATTGTCGGGATCGAGGCCTTGCAGCCGCCGCGAGCGGCCGTGCGCGCCGCTATAGATGTCGCCGGTCAGGAACGCGCCGGACGAGGTCGCTTCCGAACCCGGCAGGTTGGAGAAGCGCTGCAGCCAGCCGGTATGCGCCGGATCCGAGCCGCGGCCATGCGCTACCAGAAACGACTCCACCTTGCCGCCGTGCAGGTCGACCAGGTGAAAACGCGGCATCGCGCTGCTGCGGCCGAAGTCGGCAACCGCGACCATGTCGCGACGCAACACCTTGCCGGCGTGGCAATCGAGCGCGGCATTGGCGTGCGCGATCAACCCGCTTGCCCCAGCGGCCGGTCGCAGCAGCGCCTCGGCCATGCCTCGCCCACTCACCAGGGCACCGGCCGTCAATGCGGCCCCGGCCGTAAGAAAACGCCTGCGATCCATTCAAGACCCCTCGCTCTGCAGGCCGACATAGCGATCGAGATTAAACAATGCATTGAATTGCCGACGAAATGTGCTTGCAGCGCGCTATAATGAAGGAACTTGTCAGATGCTGATAGTGATCGCACCGTATTGAGCAGTGTGTTACACGGCTTTGAGGCAGGTCGATTACGGGGGAACGGGCTTGAACGCACCAATCGATTTGCGCCAGGGACGGGTGCTGCTCCTGTCCGGACCAGACAGCTTCCATGCTGCTTACCTCAAGCGATCGCTCGAGGCGTTCGGCATTCCGACATTGTCGCCGCCGGGATCGGCATCGCAGGCGTTCGCCGCCTTGAGCCCTGCCGACTGGCTGTCCGTCAGCGCCTGCATCGCGGTCGATCTCGGCAAGGCGCTGTTCGCGGATCTGGCCGAGCGTCGGCAGGATGTGCCGTTCCTGTTCATCGGTCAGCAGTCCGGCAGCTGGTTCCCGGGCCCATATGCATGGCTGTGTCCGCCGTTCGCCGCCTTTCAGGTCGTCGAGACGCTCGGCGAGATGGTCGCCGCGGCGAGCCGTGCCATGCTGGGCAGCGCGCCGGACTTTGCCGGTGCCGCTCAGCGGCACGCCTGACGCGTCGGGCTGACCGTCACACCACGCGGTTGCGCGCGATCAGTTCCTTGTACCACGCCGCGCTGAGCTTGGGCGTGCGCTGCTGGGTTGCGAAGTCGACATAGTGGATGCCGAACCGTTTCGAGTAGCCGTCGGCCCACTCGAAATTGTCCATCAGGCTCCACAGGAAATAGCCTCTGACCGGATAGCCTTCGGCGGTCGCCCGGTGCAGTTCGGTCAGGTAGTTCCGCAGATACATGATCCGATCGCTGTCATCGACCCGGCCGGCGACCATCGGATCGTCGGCCGAACAGCCGTTCTCGGAAATATAGAGCGTCTTCGGCCCCCACAATTCGCTCACCAGGCGTACGCCCCAGTAGAGCACCTCGGGTCCGACGAAGAGCCAGGGCGAGGCCATGCGCGGGCTCTGCGCATAGTGCGGCAGCACGACATAGCTTTTTGCCGACGCCGGATCGGCGCGGACGTAATCGGGCGTGTAGATGTTGAGCGCCACGAAATCGAGCGGGCTGGCGATGATCTTCATGTCGCCGGGCTGCACCTTGGGTGCCGCGGCGCCCTCGCCCGCCAGGTAGGAGTCCAGATAGCGGCCTTCCATGATCGCGGTGAGGAACATGGCATTGTCCTCCCGCACTGCCTTCCTGGCGGCGGCGATATGGTCGGCCGTCTCAATGACCGGCACGCGCATGGCGGTGTTGTCGGCCAGCCCGACCTGCACGCCGGATCGGGCGTGGGCGCGGATCGCCTGCACGGCCAGGCCATGGCCGAGCACGCCGTGATGGCGGACTTGGTTCACCTCGGCCGGCGGCAGCTTCAGCCCGGGTGCGTGGACGCCGGTCTGGTGACCGAGATCGGTGAAGCAGCGCAGTTCGTTGACCGTCATGAAGTTCCTCACGCGATCAGACAGCTTGCCGGCCATGAAGCCGGCATAGTCGCCCAGCGCATAGGCGGTGTCGCGGTTCTGCCAGCCTCCCGGCAGCGCCGCCGGCAGATCCCAGTGGAACATGGTAACGTAGGGCTCGATGCCGTGGGCGAGCAGATCGTCGATCACCCGATTATAATGGTCGACGCCCTTCTGATTGGGCCGGCCGCGGCCATCGGGAAAGATGCGCGACCAGGCGATCGACAGGCGATAGGTCGACACACCCAGCTTCTTGAGCAGCTGGGTGTCGTCGGCATAGCGATGATAGCTGTCGCAGGCGACATCGCCGGTGTCGTTGTTCGCGACCCGGCCGGGCGTATGCGAGAAGACGTCCCAGTTGCTCGGCCCCCGGCCGTCTTCCTTGACGGCGCCCTCGATCTGATACGAGGCGGTGGCACAACCCCAGCGGAAACCCTGCGGAAAGCTGAGGTCCAGCGGCGCGGCGCGTGCCAGCCCGGTCGCTCCGCCGCCTGCCGCGACCGCCGTCGCCGAGCCGAGCAGCTTGCCGAGATCACGACGATTGTAGCCGGGCATCATCCTCTCCGTCCCCGATTTGTGCCCTGCTTATCATCTCCGCCGGCGCAGGCGAGCGCGAAGCGACAAGCTGAACCCCGCCTGCAACGGTCGTTCAGCACCGGCCCATCGCGCGCCAGCTACTGCCGTGATCGTGGACGCGGATGGAACCCGCGTCACGCGAAGATTGAGCCGAGCAACGGCTCAGAAGATGAGAGGAACGGACCCGATGAAGACGATGCTGATAGCTGCCGGCGCCGCGTCGCTGGCGATCGCCGCGCCCGCTTCGGCACAGAGCGCGCACCACATCCTGCGCGGCGCCGGGATCGGCGCGGCCGGCGGACTGATTGCCGGCGCAGTCGTGCCCGGCCTGTCGATGGGCAATGGCGCGCTGATCGGCGCGGCGGCCGGTGGACTCTACAACACGCTGCACCACGGCCACCATTATTATCGCCACACGCGCGACCGTCACGGCTATCGCCGCCATTACCACCGTCGCTAAGACGGCGGCGGGTAGCGGCGCCGGATCGGCCACGTGCCGCTTGCCCGATCCGGATTCGGTCCGGCAGAGGGCAGGCATGACGACCCCAATCGATATCGGCGCCGGCAACGGCGGCGCGGCCGCCTGCATGGACCTGGAGGAGCTGCTGGCGAGCCGGCTGCTCGTCCAGGGCAATTCGGGATCGGGCAAGTCGCACCTGCTGCGCCGACTGCTCGAGCAGAGCGCCGGGCAGGTGCAGCAGGTGGTGATCGACCCGGAAGGCGATTTCGTCAGCCTGGCGGACCGGTTCGGCCATCTGGTGATCGAGGCAGCCGACTATACGGAGACGGAGACGGGCAGCATTGCGGCGCGCGTGCGGGAACATCGCATATCGGTAGTGCTCAACCTGGAAGGCCTCGAGGTGGATGCCCAGCTGCGCTGCGCGGGCATGTTCCTGAACCGGCTGTTCGATGCCGCGCGCGAGCACTGGTATCCGGTGTTGGTCGTCGTGGACGAGGCCCAGTTGTTCGCACCCGCCGCCGCGGGCGAAGTGGGCGAGGAGGCGCGCCGCATCCGCGGTCAGGAACGGGTGATCGTCGAAATAGGCGTCGGTGCCCCAGTGCCGGTCCCAGCCGGTGTGGACCAGCACTGCCTTGCCCGCCACATCCAGTCTGGCAAATGCGTCGGCATCCACCGCTTGCACATCGCTACGCACAAGCAACCCCGCGAGGTTCGCCAGCCGCTCGACGGCCGCCAC
>CAXTUG010000179.1:0-6853 GCA_964247375.1 uncultured Sphingomonadaceae bacterium | reverse complement strand
GAACAGCATGAACCCCAGCAGCAAAGCAAGACCCGACCGGAACGCCCATTCCTGTGCCTGCGCAGGCAATGGGCGGCGGCGGACACCTTCGATAAGGTAGAAGAAGAGGTGGCCGCCATCCAGGATCGGGATTGGCAGAAGGTTGATGAAGCCTAGATTAATCGAGATGAGCGCCATGAAGCGGATGAAAGGAAGCCAACCGACATTCGCCACGATCCCGGAAAATTGGGCGATCTTGAGCGGGCCGCCGAGTTCCTTGGCGGACCCCCCCCTTTATTTTGGGGTTCTGGGGGGGGGGGCCGGGTTTTTGGTGGCCCCCCCCCCCGCCACCCAATATCTGGCCGACGACGTCGGTGATCGTCCGCACCGTTCCCGCCGTCTCGCGAAAAGCTTCCGTGATGACGCCGGCGATGCCGGGATGATGGTTGACCGCCGCGGTCGCCACGACACCCAGCAGACCGATTTCGATCTTGTTTCCGGCAGGATCGATGACCTCCTCCGCCTTGGGCGTGACGGGCACGTGCAGCTGGCGGCCACCCCGGTCGATCAGCAGGTCGACACGGATGCGAGGCCGCAGCGCGATCATTTCCGCCATGTCCTCGAACCGATCGACCGATCGGCCCGCGACCCGCACGATCCGGTCTCCCGGCCGCAACCCCGCGGCCGCGGCGGGCGTGTCCGGCGCGATCTGCCCCACCACGGCGGGCGTCTGCGGCACGCCGGTAACGGCGAAGTAGAGAATGAAGATCAGGATGGCGGCGGCGAAATTGGTGATCGGCCCCGCCGCGACGATCAGGAAACGCTGCCAGACCGGCTTGGCCTGCAAGGTCTTGGCCTTCTCCTCGGGCGGCAGTGCCTGCCACGCGGGATCGGGCGTGCTGGCCGGCCCCATGTCGCCCCTGAACTTGACGTAGCCGCCGATCGGCAGTGCCGACACCTTCCAGCGCGTGCCGCGCCGGTCGGTCCATCCGAACAGCTCCCGCCCCATGCCGATCGAGAACATCTCCGCCTGCACCCCGAACAGCCGTCCGGCGAGATAGTGGCCGAGCTCGTGCACGAATATGAGCGGACCGATCACGGCCACGAACGCGAGCACGCTGACGAGGACGGACAGGTTCATGCCGCCCGCCTTTCCAGAGCTAGCGACGCCATCTGGCGCGCTTCGGCATCGATCATCAGGGCCTCGTCGATCGTCTCGGGTGCGTGCGGGTGGTAGTGGCTCAAGACTTTCTCAACGATTAAAGCAATGTCGAGGAAGCCGATCCGACCGTTCAGGAACGCGGCCACCGCAATCTCGTTGGCGGCGTTGAGCACGGCCGGACGGGATCCCTCCTCGGCCAAGGCCTGCATCGCCAGCCGCAGCGCGGGGAATCGCTCAAGGTCGGGCGCTTCGAAGTCCAGCCGACCGACCTGGGCGAGGTCGAGCGGCGTGCACGGCGTCGCCATACGCCGTGGCCAGGCGAGCGTATGCGCGATCGGCGTGCGCATGTCCGCCGGGCCGAGCTGCGCCAGCACCGATCCGTCGACATAATCGACCATCGAGTGGACGACCGATTGCGGGTGGATCAGCACCGACAGGCGCTCCTGCCCGACCGGGAACAGGTGGTGCGCCTCGATCAGCTCGAGTCCCTTGTTCATGAGCGTCGCGGAGTCGACCGAGATCTTGGCGCCCATCGACCAGTTGGGATGACGCACCGCCTGCGCGGGCGTCACGTGCGCCATCTCCTCGCGGCTGAGACCGCGGAACGGACCGCCGCTCGCCGTCAGGATGATCCGCCGCACCCGCGAGGGATCGTCGTGCGGAAAGCATTGGAACACGGCGTTATGTTCGGAATCGACCGGCAGCAGGGTCGCGTCCGCCTCCTTCGCGGCCCGCGTCATGAGCGCACCGGCCAGGACCAGCGACTCCTTGTTGGCCAGCGCAACCGTCTTGCCCTGC
Source organism: uncultured Sphingomonadaceae bacterium (assembly GCA_964247375.1). Taxonomy (GTDB): domain Bacteria; phylum Pseudomonadota; class Alphaproteobacteria; order Sphingomonadales; family Sphingomonadaceae; genus Sphingomonas_I. The sequence continues at coordinate 4,914 of CAXTUG010000179.1, read as the reverse complement.
CGCAGTGCGCACATAGTCGGCTGCAGACCCGCGGTGCCGACGATGGCGGCCATGGTCCAGTCGGCGCCGGCCCCCGCCGCCTCGACGATGGCGTCGCAGCCTGCCGCCGCCTCCGTATCGCTGCCGTCCAACGCGGCCTTCAGCGCGGCATAGCGGGTCGGATCGCCGATCACGGCACGGCGCGCACGCGTCCGCCGTGCCGCCTGCGCCAGTCCGTCGACGTCGCTGTGCGCCGTGAGCGCCAGGACCGCGAAACGATCGCCCTCGCGCTCGATTAGGTCGAGCGTCGATTGACCGATCGAGCCGGTCGCGCCCAGGATCGTGACGGTACGCGTGCTCACAGGCTGCCGTTCGCTACCAGTGCCGCCGTCACGATCGCGACCGGCAGCATGCCATCGACACGGTCGAGAACGCCGCCATGACCCGGCAGGATTCGCCCGGAATCCTTGACGTCGGCGCGACGCTTCATCCCGCTCTCCAGCAGGTCGCCCAACTGTGCCGCGATCGCCAGCACCGGCGCGAGCCACAGCGCGCGATAAGGCAGGTGGGCGGTCGTGGCGATGATCGCGCCGAACACGGTCGCCGCGACGACACCGCCGACCAGCCCCGCCCAGGTCTTGTTGGGGCTGATCGACGGCGCCAGCCTGGGGCCGCCGATCGCCCGGCCGGCGAAGTAGGCGCCGATGTCGGTCGCAACGACGATGCTCAACGTCCACAGCGCCAGCGCAAAGCCCAGCGGCTGGGCGCGCAGGAACAGGATCGAGATGGCCGCCGTGCCGATATAGCCGACTCCCAACGCCGTCGGCGCCGCCTTGGGAAACAGGGCGAGCAGCATGGCCGCGATCAGCAGCAGCGCCAAGGTCGCCCGATCCGTGCCCCACATCACCGGCAGGGCGTAGCTCATGCCCACCAGCAGCACGATCAGGCCGATGCCCAGTCGCGCGCGGTGCGCCTTTACCAGTCCGCCCCACTCGAACAGCGCGATCGCGGCCACCAAGGTCAGCAGCGCCCACAGCGCGACGCCGCCCAGCCACAAGGCGAGCAACGCCACTGCCGCCAGCGCCGCCCCGATGACACTGCGCTGGCCGAGGTCGGAGCGGCGGTCAGCGTCCGCCATAGCGCCGCTCCCGCTGCCCGAAGGCGGCGATCGCCTGCTCCAGTGCTGCCCGATCGAAGTCCGGCCACAGCGTGTCGACGAACAGCAGCTCCGCATAGGCCGCCTGCCACAGCAGGAAATTCGACAGCCGCTGCTCACCCGACGTCCGGATCACGAGGTCCAGCGGCGGCAGGTCGCACGTATCCAGCCGATCCTCGATCGTCTGCACGCTTACCGTTTCCGGATCGACGCTGCCGGCCCGCACTTCGGCGGCGATCGACCGCATCGCCCGCACCAGTTCGTCCTGCGCACCATAGTTGAGCGCCATTACCACGGTCAGCCCGTTATTGCCCGCCAGACGGGCGCGCGCCGCATCCAGGTCGGCGACGATGTCCGCATCCAGCGCCCGCCAGTCGCCAATCAGCTCCAGCCGCACATCGTTGCGGTCGAGCGCCGCAATCTCGCCCCGCAGGTAGAAGCGGAGCAGACCCATGAGAGCGGCGATCTCCGCCGCCGGGCGGCGCCAATTCTCGGACGAGAAGGCGTAGAGCGTCAGCGCGTCCAGCCCGAGCTCGCCCGCGGCCGTGATCGTGCGCCGGACCGCTTCCATCCCGGCGCGATGACCGGCGACCCGCGGCAGCAGGCGCCGCTTGGCCCATCGGCCATTCCCGTCCATGATGATCGCGATGTGCCGTGGCGTCGATGCCGCGTCACCGCCGACGGGGAGAGACGAGGCCGAAGCCGAGCTCACTTGCCGAGGATTTCCTTCTCCTTGGCGGCCGTCGCGCCGTCGATGTCGGCGATCGTCGCATCGGTCAGCTTCTGCACGTCGCCTTCGCGGCGCTTGCGATCGTCCTCGCCGATTTCGCCCTTCTTCTCGTCGGTCTTGAGCGCGTCCATGCCGTCACGGCGCACGTTGCGGACCGCAACCCGGGCCTTCTCAGCATACTGGCTGGCCAGCTTGGCCAGTTCCTTGCGGCGCTCCTCGGTCAGGTCGGGAATGGGTATGCGCAGATTCTGACCGTCCACGATCGGGTTCAGCCCCAGGCCCGCCGAACGGATGGCCTTGTCGGCCGGTCCGACGTTCGACTTGTCCCACACCTGCACCGACAGCATGCGCGGTTCGGGCGCGGACACCGTCGCCACCTGGTTGAGCGGCATGTGGCTGCCATATACCTCGACGTTCACCGGATCGAGCAGGCTGGTCGAGGCGCGGCCGGTGCGCAGGCCCTGAAGATCGTGCTTCAGCGCCTCGACGGCACCCTGCATGCGGCGGTCCAGATCGGCCTTGTCATAGGCGGCCATGCGTCATTCTCCTGAATTGCGGACGATCGTCGCCGTCCCCTGGCCCGCGAGCACGAGAGCCAGATTGCCCTGTTCGCGGATGTTGAACACCACGATCGGAATGGAATTGTCGCGGCACAGCGCGACCGCGCTCGCGTCCATGACCCTCAGATTGTCCGAGAGCACACGATCGAAAGTCACTGTTTCATAACGCTTTGCACCGAGCACCTGCTTCGGGTCGGCATCGTAGACGCCGTCGACCGACGTACCCTTGAACAAGGCGTCGCACTTCATCTCCGCCGCCCGCAGCGCCGCACCGGTGTCGGTGGTGAAGAAGGGGCTGCCGACGCCGGCAGCGAAGATCACCACCCTTCCCTTGTCGAGATGCCGTTCGGCGCGGCGGCGGATGAAGGGTTCGCACACCGACGCCATCGGGATGGCGGACTGAACGCGCGTATCGACGCCGATCTGCTCCAGCGCATTCTGGACCGCCAGCGCGTTCATGACCGTGGCGAGCATGCCCATATAGTCGGCGGTGGCGCGCTCGATGCCCTTGGCCGCCGCCGAGAGGCCGCGGAAGATGTTGCCGCCGCCGACGACGACGCACAGCTCGAACCCGGCATCGCGCGCAGCGGCGATCTCGCCCGCGACGCGCGCCGTCATCGCCGGGTCGATGGCGAGACCTTCCTGGCCCATCAGCACCTCGCCCGACAGTTTGAGCAGGATGCGTTTGAAGGGCTGCGACATGCGCTCGTTGGGTCCGTACTAATAGGAGGCGGCGCGCACCTTAGAGATGCGCGCCGCACGTGTGAACCCTCACCGGCAGGCGCGTTCACATTTCCCGATCCCGCGGGACCGACCAGTGCTCAGATGCCGGCGGCAGCCGCGACCTCGGCCGCGAAGTCGCTGGCCTGCTTCTCGATGCCCTCGCCAAGCTGGAAGCGGACATAGTCGGTCAGCGCGATCGACCCGCCCGCATCCTTGGCGGCCTGGGCGATCACGTCGGCGATCTTGGTCTTGTTGTCCATCACGAACAGCTGCGAGGTGAGCGCATTGTCCTTGCGGAACTTCGCGATCGCACCTTCCACCATCTTCTCGATGATGTTCTGCGGCTTGCCGGACTCGGCCGCCTTCTCCATCGCGATCGCGCGCTCGCGCTCGACGAGCGCCTCGTCGAGGCCTTCCTCGTTGAGCGCCAGCGGGCTCGCGGCCGCGATGTGCATCGCCAGCTGCTTGCCGAGCGCCTCGATCCTGTCCGCCGGCGCCGAGCCTTCGAGTGCCACGAGTACGCCGATCTTGCCGATACCCGGACCCGCAGCGTTATGTACGTAGGAGACGACCGCCCCCTCGTTCACCGACACGGTCTTGGCGCGGCGCAGCTGCTGGTTCTCGCCGATCGTGGCGACGTTGGAGGTCAGCTTCTCGGCGACGGTACCGCCGCCGGGATAGCCGGCATTGGCGAGCGCGTCCGTGCTGTCGCCGGTCTCCAGCGCAAGCTGAGCGACGGTGCGAACGAAGTCCTGGAACTGCTCGTTCTTGGCAACGAAGTCGGTCTCGGAGTTGACCTCGACGGCCGCCCCCTTCTTGCCCGAGACGGCCACGCCGACCAGGCCTTCGGCCGCGGTGCGGCCCGACTTCTTGGCGGCGGTCGCCAGACCCTTGGTGCGCAGCCAGTCGATCGCGGCTTCCATGTCGCCGTTGGTCTCGCTCAGCGCCTTCTTGCAATCCATCATGCCGGCACCCGAGCGCTCGCGCAGGTCCTTCACGGCAGCAGCGGTGATCTCCGCCATATTAATGTCCTTTCAGCAAATGGAGGTCGCCCCGGCGTCGGCCGGGGTCCAGATCCACCCGAGGGGACCGGATCCCGGCCTGCGCCGGGATGACACGGGATTATTACGCCAGCGCTTCTTCGGCCGGCGGGGCTTCGGCCGCACCCAGGTCCTCGCCCGACTTGCGGCGTCCCTCGGTGTTGCCGCGGGTCGCCGCCTCGGCGACCAGTTCGCAGTAGAGCCGGATCGCGCGCGACGCGTCGTCGTTGGCCGGAACCGGGAAGGCGATGCCGTCCGGGCTGACGTTGGAGTCGAGGATCGCCACCACCGGAATACCCAGCGTGTTCGCTTCCTTGATCGCCAGCTCTTCCTTGTTGGCATCGATGACGAACATCACGTCGGGAATGCCGCCCATGTCGCGGATGCCGCCCAGGCTCTGCTCCAGCTTGTCGCGCTCGCGCGTCAGCTGCAGCACTTCCTTCTTGGTCAGGCCGTGCGTGTCGCCCGACAGCTGCTCCTCCAGGCTCTTGTAACGCTTGATCGAACCCGAGATCGTCTTCCAGTTGGTGAGCATGCCGCCCAGCCAGCGATGGTTGACGAAGTGCTGGCCGGCCTGGCGCGCCGCCTCGGCGATCGGCTCCTGCGCCTGGCGCTTGGTGCCGACGAACAGCACCTTGCCGCCGGCCGCGACGGTCGAGCTGATGAAGTCCAGCGCGCGCGCGAACAGCGGCACGGTCTGCGACAGGTCGATGATGTGGACGCCGT